>JAISZT010000058.1 GCA_031284485.1 Desulfovibrio sp. | reverse complement strand
GGATTGCAGCCGGACTTGTTGGGGAAGGCTCTGAATGCCTGGGGTTTGACGACGAATTGTCGCGGGATCATGACTGGGGTGTGGCGCTGTGTTTATGGCTGGGCAAGCGAGATTACGCCACGTATGGCAAAAAGCTGAAGGACGCGCTGGACAGCCTTCCCTCGTCCTTCATGGGGTATTCGAGGCGAAGCATGAGTCCCCGGGCAGGCCAGCGCGATGGCGTTTGGGGCATTGGGCAATTTTATTTCAAATATATCGGATGCGCTACGCCCCCAAGCAATCTGCTTGAATGGATGACTATCCCCGACGCCAATTTGGCCACGGTAACAAACGGGAAAATATTTGCCGACCCGGTTGGCGAATTTACAAGCATCAGAGAAGCGCTCCTTGCTTTCTATCCGGAAGATGTACGCCGCAAAAAAATAGCCGCGCAGTGCGCCAACGCGGCTCAGTCCGGCCAATATAACTTCCCTCGCTGCATAAAAAGAATGGAACCTGTGGCCGCCGCAATAGCGGAGTCAAAATTTATTGAAGCTGCGTGTTCCCTGGTTTTTCTGCTGAACAGACGCTATACCCCCTTTTACAAATGGACATATAATATATTGAGATCATTGCCAATTCTCGGAACAGACATCTATACTTCACTTTCTGAGCTTGTGTCAGATGGGCGCGAGAAAACCTCTGAAATTGAAAAACAATATGAAATTATTGAAAATATCTGTACCATGATCATCCCGGAGCTTGTCAGACAAGGGCTTTCTGATGAAAAAAGTGATTTTCTTTTAGATCACGGCTATGCAATACAGACAAAAATTCTGGATACGACATTAAAAAATATGAATATTTTTATTTATTAAAAGATAGTGAAATAATATATGAAAGCGCATCTTCTTAATGAAATCATCAATATTGAATGGAATATGTTTTCTTCAGTATCAAATATTGGAGGAAAAGCATACTGCCAATATGACAGCGCTACCTTTGAAACTATGAGGCGCAGCCAATTTGGCACATGGTCAGAGGATATTCTTGTAAGCTATCGCGACGACCTGCTGTGTGCGGCGCGGCAGGGCAGAAATCTGATGAGCGAGAAATATGCCAGGATGATGGAAAACACCTGGCCTGAAGAATTCGGGGCGCTGGCGAACGAACTTCCGGCAGTTGATGAGGAAACGCTGGTAAAAATAGAAAACATTATCGCCATTAATGTGGAGTGGAAAAAGTCGGCGTGCGTAAAGTACCCGACCTTGAGCGGCAAGGGGCGCCCTGTGACCTCAAATGAGGACAGCCGCAATGACACTTCCTTTGAAACCTATTTGCGCGGAGAGCTGAAGACCTATTCCCCAAAAACAATACGTCTTCTGTATGACTACACGAGAGCACAACAGCATGATGGGCAAAACGGCGTGGAGGCCAATCTTGTCATGCAGGCGCGGCAGTACGGCTACACTTCTCTGGAAGAGGCGGAATATGCTGGGAATCAACAATCATAAGGAGTAGAACATGTCAACAGCAGTATCAGGTAAATACCTTGGAGACCTCCTTGCAGAGGCAAAACATGAGGCCAGTGGTGAGAAACTTTTGTCAGGTTCCTACATTGAAAGAGCGGGCAAAATCACCAGTAAATCCTTTACACCGGCTGAATTGTGCGCCTCCGCCCTGGCCATGTGCGCCATGATCACAATGGGCTTTTATGCCGATAATCACAAGCTGGACATTACCGGGACAACCTTTGAAGCCACCCCGACAATGAGCGATGACAGCCCTCACCGCATCACTAAAATTGAAATCTGCCTTAACTTCCCGGACAAAGGTTTCACTGACAAGGACAAGACCTCCCTTGAGCGCGCGGCAAAAGTTTGCCCCATACACAACAGCCTGCACCCGGATATAGAACAGGTCATCGTGTTCAACTGGGCGAAATAACAGGCAGCGCAGGCACTGTTGTACCGGTTTCAGTACAAACAGTACTCGACTGTATCCATAGGAATTAGAATTATAATAAATAAATACAGTATATTATAAAAAAACGCCGTCCAGATTTTTTTTAAAGGCTATACTGTTTTTGAAAAAATCGTGCACACGTCTGGGCAATAACATCGTAATATACTGTATTTTTTAAAATAATTATATTGGTACGTTCATTGCTTATAGAGAATCATTATGAACATGAATAACCCCATTTTTAATCAATAAATAAGGAGAACGACCATGTTAATGAGTGGTACAGTAAAAGAAAAACTGGCTTGCGACATAAACTGGGACACGGCGGATGAGCGCATCAAGGCTCACAAGGCCTTTCTTATGGAAGCGCCTCAGAAGATGGATCCCCAGCGGCTTCAGTTTCTTATGGATGTTTATGACGAATTCAAGGGCGAGTCGAATGTTATCATTCGCGCGCGCCTCCTGGAGCATGTGCTCAACAAGAAAGACATCTTCCTCGACGGCAACCCCGTTGTCGGCACCATGACCGGCATTCGCGCCGGCGTGTATCCCTACCCTGAATGGCAGGTCAACTGGATCAAAGACGAAATTGACATGGTCAAGATGTCCTCGCTGGGAGAAGTAAGCATTCCTCAGGAAACTCAGGATCTGCTCAAGAAAGTTTACAAGCAGTGGAAGGGCAACACCACCTATGACCGCGCCAACAAGCTTTACAAAGAAATTTACAAGGAAAACGCGGAACTACTGGTAAAGTCCGGCTGGATTTATCCGGTCAACGACAACAGCACCGGCTCCGGCGCATGCAATTACCAAAAAGTTATCTACAAGGGCATCGCCAGCATACTCGAAGAAATAGAAGGCTACATTGAAGCTCTGCCCAAGAAGGCCACCAATGTCTCAAAGCTGGAGTTCTACCGGGCCTGCCAGATCGCGCTGAAAGCGGTTGTCGCATACGCTCACCGCTATGCGGATCTTGCGGAGGAAACAGCCAAAGCGGAAAATGACCCAAAGGCCAAGGCCGAACTTTTGGAAATTGCCGAAGTCTGCCGCCGTGTGCCCGAATTTCCGGCCAGAAACTTCCGTGAAGCCGTGCAGGCCTTCTGGTTTACCCACCTCTGTGTGGAGATTGAGCAGGCGGGTTGCGGCACCTCCCCCGGCCGTTATGGTCAATATATGTACCCTCTGTACAAAAAAGATATGGATGAGGGCAATCTTACCCGCGAGCAGGCGCTCACCTTACTGAAATTCCAGTTTGTCAAACACCTGGAAATTGCCGTGTATCAAGGAGCCGCCTATACTCTCGCCTTGTCCGGACATACCGGTCAGGTGATTTCCATTGGCGGCATGACGGAAGACGGCGAAGACGCGAGCACCGAACTGGAAGAATTGCTCATGGACTGCCAGATCGCCATGAAGAATATCCAGCCTACCCTGGCCCTCTTCTATCATCCCAAGATGAAAGAATCCTATTTGCACAAGGCCATTGACGTTATTCGCACCGGGGTTGGTCAGCCCCAGTTCATGAACAATGCCGTTGTGATCCAGCGCCACCTTTCCCGTTTCGGCACTCGTGGCATTACCTTGGGTGAAGCACGCAAAAACTGTGTCGTCTTCGGTTGTGTGGGGACAGGACAGGCCGGTCAGGGTTCTTATGTGACCTTTGAGGGTCAGCCCAACCTGGCCAAGCTTGTGGAGTTTACGCTGAACGACGGGTACGATCCCTACACCAAGAAGCAGATCGGCATCAAGGTCGCCGATGCGAGGTCTTACAGGACATTCGACGACTTCTATGAAGGCTTTAAAAAGCACACCAAGCATTGCCTGATGCTGCAGCGCAGAATTACCGATCTCGGCAACTCCATGCGTGAAGAAGTTGTGCCGAGCATCTTCCGCTCATCCGTTATTGAAGGCTGCCTTGAAAAGGGCCTGTATGAAGAACAGGGCGGTCCGAAATACGCGCAGTCCCTGTGCATCACCACCAGCGGCATTGACGCGGCCAACAGCCTCTATGCCATCAAGCATCTTGTATATGATACCAAGAAGCTCTCCATGGAAAAGCTGTGTGAAGCGCTGGCCGCTAATTTTGAAGGATATGACGACATTCAGAAGATGTGCTTTGAAGCGCCCAAGCACGGCAATGATAACCCCGACGTTGACCAGCTTGTGCAGAAAATGTACCGCGACATCGAAGCGATGTACCGTGCTTCCGGTACGGATTATTTTGGCCAAGAAGCCCGTATGGACGCGTTCTCCCTGTCATTCCACAATTACTTTGCGCCGATGACCGGCGCTCTGCCCAATGGTCACAGACGTGGTGAACCCTTGACGGACGCAAGCGTTTCCGCCATGCCCGGTACGGACGTGAACGGCATCACCGCGATGCTCAAGTCCGCCGCCCAGGCAATTGACACCGTGGCCTATAACGCCAACCATCTGAACGTAAAACTGCTGCCGTCCTTCCTGGAAGGTCCGGCCGGAGCGCGCACGCTGCTCTCGCTTATCAAGACCTACTACGATCTGGGTGGCTGCCATATACAGTTTAACTGCGTGAACACAGATACGTTGAGACATGCGGTAAAAGTGCCGCAGGAACATAAGGAGCTGGTAGTGCGTGTGGCAGGGTTCAGCGCCTACTTCACTCGCCTGGACAAGGGCGTGCAGAGTGAAATCATCAAGCGCACGCAGTACGCAACAGTCCGATAAGCAGACCCCCTGGGGGGATGCCGGTATCGGCGTCCCCCCCCCCGCCGATCCCGGCAGATGCCGAGAAATGGAAATGAAATGACTGGAAGAGGAGAAATGTGTCATGGATCTCAAAATTGATGATGATATTGCGGCTAAACTCCGCAAACTGCTGGAAGATGAAGGCAAGGACGCGGTGGTTCGCGTACGGGAATCAAAAATTGGCCCGCCCTGTAAAGCGAAACTTGTGCTCCGTTTGAGTATTGATGAACGTGAAGACGATGACGTTGAATTTAACGTGAAATCAATGCCTTTTGTTATGAATGAGGATCTTGTGGAACAGTATGGTGAAAATTTGAAGGTTACCATGACCGAAGATCAGCAGGCTTTTGACGTTAAGTCTGTATAACGGGAAAACGAACCGTGGACATTAAAATTGATGATGATATCGCAGCGAAACTTCGCAATCTGCTGGATAATGAAGACGATAATGCGGTGGTTCGCCTGCGGGAAACAAAAGTTGGCGACGGATGCAAAGCCAGACTCGTACTGCGCTTGAGCATTGACGAACGTGAAGACGATGACGTTGAATTTAACGTGAAATCAATGCCTTTTGTAATTAATGAGGAGCTTGCGGATCAGTACGGTGAAAATTTCACCGTTACTCTGAACGATCAGCAGGCTTTTGAAGTTAAGGCAACGCGTTGACATAAAATCACGTTACCTGGGAGGCTTCTATAATTCCAATTCTCAATTAAATACGCGTTAATTTTTATTTGAGAATTGGAATGCGGACAGGATGTCGCGCCGAAATGCGAAGTATTTCGAGAGGTAAGGGGGGACAACGTTTCCGCCGTAGCTGATAGATAAAAATTGCAGGACGCAATTTTTATCTGGAAATCGATTAAGACCCAAAAGCTACGGAAGGTTCCTCGACGCGGTGTTTATATATGCCAATCCCCTGAAATAAGCCCGTGAAAAATATTCGTGGGCTTATCCCGTCGTACAGGAGAATACCATGCTGTTATTAACCGTGCCAAAAGATGCTGTGGCAGGGCTGCGCACACTTCTGGAAAAAGAAGAATCCGGCGCATGTTTTCGCCTGCGCGAATTTCAAATCGGATGCAGCTGCAACAAAGAAATGAAAAGAGAGCTGAGATTAACAATAGACTGGCCTGAAGACGAAGATGCCAGAGCTGTGGTGGAGGGATTACACTTTGTTATGGATAACATATTGACCAGCAATTATGGCAATGCCTTTGCTATATCGCTGGATAAAAACCGTATTCCTCAGGTTACGAAAATTGAGGCATAATTTTTTTGCACTCTGTAATTTTCGGAGAAGGGTATGGATATTGATAAATTCTTCAGCGATTACGATGTTGCCTTTGCCACAGGCAACAATGACGCAATCGGTGATTTTTTACAGAGCAGTCTTGCCGCTGCCGAAGTTGAGAATGACAAACATTTGGCCGTCACTATTCTCAATGAAATGGCAGGATTTTTCAGGAGTATCAGCAGCTATGCGCAGGCAATCCGTTATGCGGAAAAAGCCTTGACAACAGCCAGGGACCTGGGCTTCGAAAACACAATTCCTTATGGAACAACGCTGCTCAATACCGCTACAGCCTACAGAACCTCCGGCGACAATATCAAAGCGCTGGAGTACTTTATCCATGCACTGAGCATACTGCAGAGCAATCTGCCGGTCGATGATTTTCAACTTGCATGTCTATACAATAATATCAGTGCAATAAAACAGGACACAGGACAGTATGCAGAAGCGCTGGAGATGCTGCAAAAAGCCGTTACCATCATGCAGAAACAGCCGAATATGGAAAATGATACCGCCACGGTGATGACCAACCTGGCCCAAGTGCTGCTCAAACTTGATCGTGACGCCGAGGCTATGAAAACCATTGAAAAAGCTCTGGAACTGTTCAGGCAAGAAAACACGTCGACAGCTGTTGATCAGCGGCTTTCACCCCATTATGCGGCGGCGCTTGCTGCGCAGGGCGAGGCGAATTTTCGGATGAAGCGCTATGCCGAATGCGTGAGGGCTTACGAGAATGCGCTTGCTCACATCAAGGCCGCCTACGGTGAAAATAAAGACTACGCGGTCACATCAATCAATTTGGGTATAGCTTACAACAAGCTGAACCGGGCAGATAAGGCCGAGGAGTGCAGGACAAAAGGTGAAAAAATTCTTGCGGGCTTGGGCGTGGGTATGCAGCGCTCCACAAATGCCGGACAGGCGGACATTTCCGGCACGTCATAGTGCTGCTTTCAGGAATCGACGCCGGTACGTATCTCCTGCTGTTTTGTTTGCATAGGCAATGACTCGCACTCGCGTAATATTTTTGTAATAGTATCAGAACTGAGTTCATTGATGGACAATGGCGGAACAGGCGGATTAGCATGTGTACCAATAAATTTTTCATACCATGCGATATCTTGCCATTGCCCACATTTGTATCCTACTTTTTGGCAGATGCCCACTAATGAAAAACCAAAATCGCTGTGAAATTTTTCACTTGCAGGATTTGGAGTTGTAATGCATCCATAAACATTCTGTATATGTTGAAGTTGTAGAATCTTAATTAAGACATGATATAATGCTGCGCCTATTTTTCTACCGGAGAAATCTTTTTGCATATATATGGATAGTTCTGCATTCCATTGGTAGGCAGCTCTTTCCTTGTATCTATACGCGTATGCATAGCCCACTATTTTATTGTTAGTACAACAAACAATATAAGGATATTTTTCCATTATGGCAGCAATACGTTTTTTAAATTTCTGTAATGCCGGCACTTCCTTTTCAAAGGTTATCGCACTATTTTCAATATATGGTCTATATATATTCAAAATGGATACAGCATCTTGCATCGTCGCCATTCTGAGCGCTATCTGCTTCATCCCGGTGTCGCCTCCATTTCGTGTGCCGGTTGAGGATTGCTTCGTTTTGCCAAACGCGAGATTTTTTTTGCAAAAAACCAACAAATTTTCGCCAGACCGGTTGTCATTAAAACAGAAATACGATATAACCGCAAAGAGTATTATATCCGTCTGAAATTTGTACAAATCCATCTGGAGGTATGACTAATGACAAAACATGCGACCCCTCTGTTGGACCAGCTTGAATCAGGCCCCTGGCCAAGCTTTGTGTCCGACATTAAACAGGAGGCGGCCTCGCGGGCTGAAAATCCCAAGGGTCTTGACTATCAAATCCCGGTGGATTGCCCGGATGATCTGCTTGGCGTGCTGGAACTTTCCTACACGGAAAAAGAAACCCACTGGAAACATGGCGGCATCGTGGGCGTGTTCGGCTACGGCGGCGGCGTTATCGGCCGCTATTGCGACCAGCCGGAGAAGTTCCCCGGAGTGGCGCACTTCCACACCGTACGCGTGGCACAGCCTTCCGGCAAATACTATAACACAAAATTCCTGCGCGACCTGTGCGACATATGGGATCTGCGTGGCTCCGGCATCACGAACATGCACGGATCCACAGGGGATATTGTGCTTTTGGGCACGCAAACCCCGCAGCTTGAGGAAGTTTTTTACGAACTGACCCACAATATGAATGTCGACCTTGGCGGTTCCGGCTCCAACCTGCGCACGCCCGAGGCCTGTCTGGGGCAGTCCCGGTGCGAGTACGCCTGTTATAACACCCAGGACATGTGCTACCAGTTGACCATGGACTATCAGGACGAACTGCACCGTCCGGCCTTCCCCTACAAGTTCAAGTTCAAGTTTGACGGCTGTCCGAACGGCTGTGTCAGCGCCATGGCCCGTTCCGACTTCGCGGTGGTGGGCACATGGAAAGACGACATCAAGATTGACCAGGAAAAAGTCAAAGCCTATGCGGGCGGGGCCATCAAGCCCAACGCCGGCGCGCATTCCGGGCGTGACTGGGGCCGTTTTGACCTGCAAAAAGAAGTTGTTGACCGCTGCCCCTCACACTGCATGAAATGGGACGGCGCGAAGCTTTCCATCAAAACCGCCGACTGTGTGCGCTGCATGCACTGCATCAACACCATGCCGCAGGCTCTGCGCATTGGCGATGAACGCGGCGCGAGCATCCTTGTGGGCGCGAAGGCCCCCGTGGTGGACGGCGCGCAGATGGGTTCGCTCCTTGTGCCCTTTGTGCGCTGCGAGCATCCCTACGACGAAGTCAAGGAAGTTATCGAAAAAATCTGGGACTGGTGGATGGAGGAGGGCAAAAACCGTGAACGTGTAGGCGAAACGATGAAGCGTCTGTCCTTCCAGAAACTGCTGGAAGTCACCGACACTCCCGCATCGGCCTGCCACGTGAAGGAGCCGCGCTCCAATCCGTACATCTTCTTCAAAGAAGAAGAAGTGCCCGGCGGCTGGTCGCGTGACCTTGCCGCTTACCGCAACCGTCATCAACGCTAAGGGGGAGAAGAACATGGCTTTTATTTCTTCCGGGTACAATCCCGCAAAACCGATGGAAAACCGCATCACCGACATCGGTCCCCACAAGTATGACGCATACTTTCCGTCGGTCATCAAAAAGAATTTCGGCAAATGGCTGTATCACGAAATTCTGGAGCCCGGCGTGCTTGTGCATGTGGCTGAAGGCGGCGACAAGGTGTATACCGTGCGCGTGGGCGGAACCCGCACCATGTCCATTACGCACATACGCGAGATGTGCGACATAGCGGACAAGCACTGCAACGGATATCTGCGTTTCACGACGCGCAACAATGTTGAATTCATGGTGACGGACGAAGCCGCCATGAAAGCCCTGCGCGACGATCTGAACTCCCGCAAGTTTTCCGGCGGTTCCTACAAGTTTCCTGTGGGCGGCACGGGCGCAGGCATCAGCAACATGGTGCACACCCAGGGTTGGGTGCACTGCCACACGCCTGCCACTGACGCTTCCGGGCCTGTAAAATGCGTGATGGACGCCATCTTTGACGATTTCAAAAGCATGCGCATGCCCGCGCCCGTGCGGATCGCGCTTGCCTGCTGTATCAACATGTGCGGTGCCGTGCACTGCTCCGACATCGGCCTTGTGGGCATTCACCGCAAACCGCCCATGATCGACCATCAATGGGCTGACCAGCTCTGTGAAATACCCTTGGCCGTCGCCGCATGCCCCACGGCCGCCGTGCGGCCCTCAAAAGTGGAATTCAATGGCGAGAAGGTAAGTTCCATCGCCATCAAACAGGATCGCTGCATGTACTGCGGCAACTGTTATACCATGTGCCCGGCGCTGCCCATTTCCGACAGCGAAGGCGACGGCATTGCCATCATGATCGGCGGCAAGGTTTCCAACCGCATATCCATGCCCAAGTTCTCCAAGGTGGTTGTCGGCTACATTCCCAACGAACCGCCGCGCTGGCCCACACTGATCAAGACCGTGAAGCACATCGTCGAAGTCTACGCGGCCAACGCCGAGAAATATGAACGCATCGGCGACTGGGTTGAACGCATCGGCTGGGAAAGCTTCTTCAAACTTACCGGCCTGACGTTTACCCATCATCTTATTGACGACTTCCGCGACCCCGCCTATTATACTTGGCGGCAGAGCACACAGTTCAAATTCTAGACATATGTCAACCCCGGCGGCGCGAAAAACGCGCCGCCGGTATACGGGAGAACGCCATGGCTGATGATAAAGATGTTGTTGTGGAGTTTCTGAACAGCAAGGCCGGTACGAAATCCAAATTTTATTTCAACGATTTTACGGCGCTTTTTCCGGACAAGGGACCTCGTGACGTAAAAAAAGTTCTCACGAAACTGGTCAATGAGGAAATCCTGGAATTTTGGTCTTCGGGTTCCACAACCATGTATGGCCTGAAAGGCGCCGGCAAGCAGTCCCACGCCGAAGGCGAATCATAGCGGATGCCCCTTTCCTTTTCTCTGGCCGCGCAGGACAGGGAATATTTGTCCGGGCTGGCGCGATTGTCGGTTGAAAGCGTCTTTGCCGGACACAGGGAAGCGCGCCCGACAGAACCGGCGGAATCGGGACAGGAGGCGGCCCCCTTGCGCCGCCTCTTGGGGTCGTTTGTCACCTACACGTCCGGGGGATCTCTGAGGGGTTGCATCGGCACTATTGTGGGGCGTGAGCCGCTGTATGAAAACGTGTGGCGCATGGCGCGCGCCTCCGCCTTTGAAGACCCGCGCTTTCCGCCGCTGACGCAACAGGAATGGAAACGGGTGGAAACCCACATTTCCGTGCTGGACGAACTCACCCTCTGCCCGGATCCCGAAGCGGTGGAAGTGGGGAAGCATGGTCTGGTTTTGCAATATCAGGGCAGGAGCGGGGTTTTTTTACCCCAGGTTCCTGTGGAGCAGGGCTGGGACAGACTTGCCTATCTTGAACATCTCTGCGCCAAGGCGGGGCTGCCCGCAGGCAGTTGGCGCGCCCCCGGCGCGCGCCTGTTCTGGTACGAGGCGCTGGTGTTTCCGGCGGAGTAGCCTCACTCGGCGTTTCCGATGCCTGCGGATCCCGCGGATTGTATCCGTTTGCGCTCGCCGTCAAGCAGATGCGTGATGAGGCAAACGCCCTCGTCGTCCACGCGCATTTCGGCGAAACGCGCTTTTTCATAGGCCTTCCCGTGCCCTTCCTGAAACAGAAAACTTCCCGAGCATACTTGCGCCCTTCTCCCGCCTCTGAGACGGTACGCAAGCAGAGCGTCTTTCGCGGATACGGCTTGCGCCGCAATGCCCTGCGCCGCAATGCCCTGCAGCGCCGCAAAATGGTACACATTGTTTTCATCAGGGGTCAGCACGGCCCTGCCTTTTCGCGACTCTCCCCAGTCGTCCGCAGCGCGCAAGGCCCTGTCGATATCGTCCTCCAGGAAGAACCGCAGCGTCATGTAGTCGCCCTGCATGAGCGAGCGGGGATCAACGGGGCGCAGGGGCAAGATCACAACGCGACCGTTGGCGAGCAGCATTTCCTTGTCATAGGCCGACCAGGCAAAAAAACCAAGAAAGACGGCAAGGCTTGCCGCCGTCGCAACGCGCGCCGCCTTGTCCCAAGGCGGCGCCGCGAATGGGCCGGGGGCGCTCGCTTCCCGTTCGGACGCGCCGCTCGCCGCCGGTGATTTTTCTCCGTCCGCCGCTGCCAGCGCCCTGTGCAGCAGCAAGGCGGAGAGCATCAGCGCAAGGCCGACAAGGCCCAGGGAATACGACTTGTACAGCAGGCTGGTGGCAAGGCAGTAATATTCAAAGACCGTACCGCCCGCAAGATAGAGTACGGCGACGCCGATCAGGGGGTTCGATTCCTTCTGCCGGGCAAGGGCAAGGGCGAACAGACCCACGGCGATCCAGGGCAGCATTCCGCCGATCACCGCGAGCGCAAGGCAGAAAATCAGGATGCCGCAACGGACAATCCAACGCGAGGACAGCGTGTCGCGCATGAGTACGGCAAAGGCAAGCAGGCCGATCCCGGCCCCCGTCCCGACCATGCTCAAAGGGTTGCCGGCCGCCCGGAACATCGGTTCATAACCCATCATATCACTGAGCAGCGACGATCTGTAAAAGAAAAACGGCAGCAGCCCCAGCAGCAGAAGCGCGATGAATCCGGCGGCGGGCAACGTCCTGGCGGCGCTCGGCGATTGTATCCACAGGCGCGCCAGGGCCACGCCGTAAAGTATATAGCAGACGAGAATCATCCGGTCGTCAAAGAAGAATACTTCGGAGCGTCCGGCGGATTCCACGCACAGGTAAAAGCTCTGGCAAAAAAACAGCACAATGACCATTACGGCGGCAATACACCGGTAGGCGGCGCTTTTGGAAAACGGCCCGGTAAAGGCGAAACAGGCCATGAGCGGCAGCAGATACCAGGGGGCCACATGCCATTGCATGGCGGACAGAACTCCCGCGCCCAGCGCGCCCGTGAGGCTCAGGCACAGTGAGGCCTGCCCCCAAAAAAAACCGGGGGCATGGGACAGCGCGACCCCGGACAGCAGTACGATGAAACAGAGAGTCAGCAATGAATCCATGGAGAAACCGCGAAACAAAAGCACCATGAGCACGATGATCATGGGCACGGCAATCCACGCGCACAGGGCCTGCAGCGCGCGCCCGGCCCACGGGGCGCTCCGGGCGGCGTCCGTATTCCCGTTTTTTCCCTGTCTGTGCAGGTGCAACAGCAGTTTGCCCGCGCCCGCGCTGCAGGCGACAAGTCCCAGGGTCATGCGCGCGAGAACGGCAATTTCATCACCGCTTCCATCATACAGCAGAGCCAGGACAAGACAGATCAGGCTCATGAGTCCGCAGGCCAGAAGAAAGAGGTCACGGGATTTGCGCGTGTACCAGTATGCGCCCGCGATTGTGAAATAAAGATAGAACAGCGGGTAAACGCCCTCATAGCCGCGCAGACCGTGCCTTTTGAGGATGACGTCGATCACGATGAAGGTCAGCCAGACCACAAGGGCAAAGCCCGCGCAACGCGGCAGCCAGCGCGCCCGCAAAAAAGGGAAGCCGGGGCGCGCGCAAAAACGGGCGGCCAATTCCCAGAGGGAAAAAAGCGCGATTTCCCCGGCAGTAATCACGCACAGCAAGCCGGAGGTTGCCGGGTTCAGATCGGTTTCCTGCTGCGCGTAAAGCGCCGCCCACAGGCTGCCGACAAGCCAGAGCGCCGCCCACGGGCCAGCCCGGCGGCTGATGACGGCCAGAGGCAGGAGAAAGAGCGTCCAGGCGCGAAAAAGTTCCCAGGCGTCGGCCCCTGTCTGATACGCCTGCCCGAACACGGCCAGAAGCGGGCCGGCCAGCAGGCCGCAGGCCAGCAAAGCAAGGCTCCCGCAAGCGCTGTCCGGTTCGCGCCGCGCCGCCGCCGCGCCCGCCGCGATCATGGGCGCGATAAGGCAGCCGAACTTGACAAAGACGGGCATGGCCGCCCAGTTGTAGGCAAAAAAACAGATTATGGCCGCGACGAAGAAGAGAACGCCCGCAAAAAGACAGAAAAGGCGTCCGAAAAGCCCCCAGGCCAAAGGGCTTGCTCGGCCGTTTTCCGTGAATGTGAGAGCATTTGCCATATCCGCCCGCGCGTTACTCCGGTCTGACTATGACCAGTAGCTGAAAAATCCGGGATGGTCAATGCCTGATCCCGATTTTACTTTATCAGACAGTGCTGGTACAAAGACGACATGCAAGCCGTAGCCTTTTACCTGCCCCAGTTTCACGTCATTCCCGAAAATGAGGCCGTTTACGGAAAGGGATTCACCGAATGGCGCAATGTCGCTTCCGCCGTTCCCCTGTTCGCCGGGCACTACCAGCCGCACGAGCCGCACGAACTCCTCGGGCGCTACGACCTGACCGATGAAAAAACCCTGACGCTCCAGCACCGTTTGGCATACGACAACGGCGTGAAAGCGTTTTGCTATTACTACTACAATATAGCGGGGCGGCCCTTGCTGGACAAGCCGCTGGAACTTGTCAACAAAAGCGCGCATATCCAGAACAATTTCTGCTTTTGCTGGCCGCACGTCAGTTGGCGCGACAACAGACAGGGCACGAGCGCCCCGCCCTTTATCAGGCAAATCTACTCGGAAGACGCGGCGCGGAGCCTGATCCGCGATCTTGAACAGTATTTCATCAATCCGCGCTACATCAGAATACACAACAAGCCTCTGTTGCTCGTCTGGGCACCGGAGCTTTTCGAGGCGAACGGCGGACTGCCGATGGCCCTTTACAGCGCCGTCTGGCGGGAAGAAACGCGGCGCATGGGCCTTGAGGGGCTGCACCTTGCCGGGCTTGAATCCTTTATGGGCAATCACCCGAAACTGTTTGACTTTGACTGTATGGTGGAATTTGCCCCCAACTGGGACAAAAAAAACGAAGTTTCCCTGCCAGGCGAGCAGCCGCGGCGCATTGATTACGTAAAAACCGTAAGCGACATGCTGCTGAAGGAAAAACCGGACTACATCCGCATGCGCTGCGCCTTTCCCGGCTGGGACAATACCCCGCGCCGGGGAAAACACGGCCTTGCCTGCGTCAATGCTTCTCCGGGCGCGTTTGAGTGTATGCTGGAAACAATGGCCGAGTACACGCGAAAAAATCTGCCTGAAGATCACCAATACCTGTTTATCAACGCCTGGAACGAATGGGGAGAGGGCTGCCACCTTGAGCCGGACAAAAAATTCGGATTCATCTACCTGGATATTGTGCGTGACACGCTGAAAAAATTTCCGGACAGCGCATGATTGATTACGCCAAAGCCCTCAACGAAGCCCAGTACGCGGCCGTCACCAGCGGAGACGGACCTGTGCTGGTTGTGGCCGGCGCGGGCAGCGGCAAAACGCGCGCCATCGTGTACCGTCTGGCCTGGCTTGCCGAGCACGGCGTGCCGCAGGAGAACATCCTGCTGCTCACCTTCACACGCAAGGCCGCCCGCGAAATGCTTTACCGGGCCGGCGTGCTGCTGCAACAGGGGCTTGCGGGCATACAGGGCGGAACATTCCACGCGTTCGCCTTCAACATGCTGCGCCGCTGGCTGCCGCCGCACCTTGACGGACGCGCTTTCACGCTCATGGACGCCGGCGACATAACAGCCGCGATCAAACACTGCAAGGATGCGCTGCATCTGGGGCGCGGCGACCGCTCTTTTCCCAAATCCCAGAGCATCGCGGCTTTTTTGAGCAAGGCGCGCAACAAGGAATTGTCGGTCACGGAAGTGCTTGAACGCGAAGCTTTTCATCTGCTGCCGCATGCCGAGGACATTACGCGGCTTGGCGCGGCCTATGAGGCCTACCGGCGGGAGCGGCGGCTGTTTGATTACGACGACCTGCTGTTTGAACTGGAAGCCCTGCTGCGCGACAATGAAGAAGCGGCGCGCACCATACGGCGGCGCTTTACCCATATTCTGGTGGACGAGTATCAGGACACCAATCACGCGCAGGCCCGCATCACGCGTCTGCTCGCTTCGGGAAACGACGGCGGAGGCAACGTGATGGCCGTCGGCGACGAGGCCCAGTCCATCTACGCCTTTCGCGGCGCGGACATTCGCAACATTCTGGATTTTCCCGCGCTTTTCGCGAACACGCGCGTCATACGCCTGGAGGAAAACTACCGCTCCACACAGCCCGTGCTGGACGTTGCCAACACGCTGTTGGCCAATGCCGCGGAATCCTATCGCAAAACGCTTTTTACAAAAAGGGCGGGCGGGGAAAAGGCGCGCCTGATCACCCCCCTGAGCGATATGAGCCAGGCAAGGCTTGCGACGTTGCGTATCCAGGAACTGCTTGGCGCATACCCTCCACATGAAATAGCGGTGCTCTTCCGCGCGGGCTTTCACTCCTATCACCTGGAAATGGCCCTCCATCAGGCGGGAATTCCTTTTCGCAAATACGGGGGACTGCGCTATGCCGAGGCGGCGCACGTCAAGGATGTCATCGCCTTCGCGCGTCTCGCCCTCAACCCCATGGACATGCCCGCCTTCGCGCGGGTTGCGGCGCTGCACGCGGGCATAGGGCCCAAAACCATAACCAGGCTGTACAACGCGCTTCTGACCGACAGCGCAGAGAGTCCGGACAAGCTTTTCATCAAACATCCCGGTCTGCTTGAAGACATGCGTTTTGTGGAAAGCCTGCGCGTCCGGGCCCGGCCCCCTGTTGACGTGTTCAGCGCCATACTGGAGCACTACTTTCCCAGGATGGAAAGCCTTTTTCCCGAAGACTGGCCCCGCCGCCGCCAGGGCCTGGAAGAAATCATGCAGATGTCGGCCTCATATGGCGAACTTGACCTCTTTGTGGCGGATCTTGCCTTGGAATCGCCGGAAGAAGACGAAAAAGATGAAGAAAACCGCATTGTTCTTTCTACGGTGCATTCGGCCAAAGGCCTGGAATGGAGCGCTGTGCTGATTATTGATCTGGTGGAAGACCGCTTCCCCTCGCGCCACGCCCTTGCAAGACCGGAAGACTTTGAGGAGGAGCGCCGCCTCATGTATGTCGCCTGCACACGCGCCCGCAGGCATCTTGACCTGTACGCTCCGGCTTCCGTATACAATCGGGCCGAACGCGGCAGCATGCACGTGAACTGCAGCCCCTTTGTGCGTGAGCTGCCGCCGTCGCTGACTGAAGAATGGCAGGAAAATCTCGGCGGCGCGCTTGTCCGGAAAAAGGCGCGCGCCGACTGCGGCGCGCCCGTCAAACCTGCCGGCCCTGCCGGTTCCGGCAATTCCGAACGGCTGTGCCGCCACCGTATTTTCGGCCGGGGCAAAATTATTCAGCACTTGCCGCCGGACAAGATGCAGGTGGATTTTCCCGGTTTTGGGAGCAAGGTAATCCTGACGGAATATCTGCTTATGGAGGATTGACATGCCGTCTGCCAGCCTTTCTGAAGACAGCATTTTAGCTTGTATTTCCAGATATTTCCCTCAGGATCACCCCTCTCTCCTTCTGGGGCGCGGCGACGACGCCGCCCTGCTTGGGAACGGAAGCCCGCTCTGCGTGAGCAGCGATCTGTTTCTGGAAGACATCCATTTCAGGCGTTCCTATTTTACCCCTGAAGAAACAGGACATAAGGCGCTTGCCGTCAATATCAGCGATCTGGCCGCCTGCGGGGCGAAACCGCTGGGTTTCACCCTTTGTCTCGGCCTGCCCCCTGAAATAACCATGCCCTGGCTGGAAGATTTTTTCAACGGCATGGCCGCTCTGGCCGGGGCGCAAGGCATGGCGCTTGCCGGCGGCGATCTTTCACGCTGCGAACGCCTGCATATTTCCATAACAGCCTGGGGGGAAGGCGGTTTTCTGTCGCGCGGCGCGAGCCTGCCCGGCGACTGCCTCTTTGTCGTGGGCGACATCGGTCTTGCCCGCGTCGGCCTGCGCATGCTGGAAGCGCACGGACGGGAGGCGCTGGGCGACTGGCCGCGTGCCTGCGCCGCCCACCTGCGCCCCAAACCGCGGACAGACGCGGGGCTTGCCCTGGCTTTGGCCGGACATAACGCCCGCCCGCCGTCCCTCATGGATGTTTCCGACGGGATTGTCCGCGATCTGCCGCGACTGCTGGGGCAAGGAGGTGCCCTCGGCACCGACGTCACCCTGCCGGACGAGATGCTGCATCCGGAAGTTTTGCGTTACGCGGCGCGTTACCATAAAAATCCGGCTCAGGAAGCCCTTCTCGGCGGCGAAGATTACGCGCTGTTGGGGACATGCGCGCCGGACATGCTGCAGGCGCTTGAGGCGGGCATCCCGGAATTCATGCGCATCGGCACGGTCAACGAGGGTGGTTCTTTCACCTGTAACGGCGAACCGCTGGATCGTTTGCGCGGTTTTGACCATTTTGAAACATAAAAAATGCGTCAAAACTCCGGCACAGGGCAAACTTTGTTACGAACCTGCCCCCCCGCGCAGCAGAGCGGCGAGTTCCTCACGCAGAATCCGCGCCGCGGCGCTGGCGGCGGCTTTTTCAACCCGTTCGCTGAATTGCAGCACCAGATTGTCCATGCGGCTTTCCAGACCGATCAAACGGCTGTCCGTGCTTCCCTGATAGCATTTCACCTCAATGGGCCGGCTTTCCAGAACAGTCAGACGCCTTTCCATCTCTTCAAGCTGCTCCGTGTCTCCGGCGCGGCCCGTATTTTCCAGACGATTTTCCATATCCGACAAACGCTGCTCCAAATCATTTAAACGGTTTTCCTCGACGGCGGGCTGCGCTTCCGGCAGACGATTCTCCAGATCCGAAAGACGCTCCTCCAGATCGCTCAAACGATTTTTCACAACGGCGAACCGCGCTTCCGCCGGATCTGCTTCCGGCTCCAGGTTTTCCTGTGCCAGCGGTGCCTTCCGGGCGACAAATTCCACATCTTCCACAGGCGGTTGCGCGACTTCGGCTTCCTGCGGCGCCGCGGCTTCAGGAACTTCCAGAGCGCTATTCGGGGCGGAGGGCCGACCCACGCTGGCCAGCAGCGCTTCCAGATCAGCGGCCAGTTCTTCTTCCCCGGCCGCTTCCTGTGCTGCGGGGGCTTCCTGTTCGGCCAGGGTTGCGTCAACAGGGAAGTCAGGGATACCTTCGGGAAGTTCAGGCGCGGTCAGGCTGGCTTCAACCACCGGGGGCGGCGCCTCATCCGCTCCCGCGTCCTGCAACGGGACACCGGCATCTTCAGCCGCCTCCGGGCCGGACGCTTCCGGAGCGGATACGTCCGGCAAAGCGGGAATTTCCGGAGTGGGCACTTCCGGAACAGAAATTTCCTGCGCGAGAGCTTCCGGGACAACCGCTTCCGGAGCGGAAACTTCCGGGGCGGGCGTTTCGTCTGTTTTCCCGAACGTCCCGAGCGCGTTGTTCAGCAGACCGTCCAGGATATTCGATTCCGGTTGATGATCAATGGCCGCAGACAGCAAATCATCCACTTCCGCGCTGTTCTTGGCTGGCGTCGGGGGAGAATCCTCCTTGGCGGCAGGTGAAGCATCGGGCGCTACGCCCGGCGGGGGCGGGATATTCAGGCTGCTGAGCAAATCGTCCACTTCCATCATGCCGGACATATCAATTTTCTCGTTGGGGTCAACCACTGGCCTGGCGCCGGCGGGCGCGGATTGCGGCGAATCGCCGGCTCCGGCCGCCTCCATCTGGGCCAGCAGGCTGTCGATATCCCCCTCAAGATTACCGGGCAGCGGCCGGGGTTGTTCCTGCGGGCCTGCATCTTCCGCTTCTTCAGCCGGCGTCTTGCCTGCTTCCACAAGTTCCGTGAGATCAATGATGTCGTCTTCGTTCGTCTGCCAGGCAGTCATGCGAACCTCGTTTTGTTATGCGTCAAGCAACAATATAAGTGCGGCATTGGGCATACTATAAACTAACGACAAATATTCGTATCAGTTTATAGACGCCAAGGCAAATTTTCAAAACACAGAAAGCAAACATACGAATGCAAAAATCAGGCCAATACTATTATTATCTATCAATATCAGGAATTCTTGCGCATATACCCGCGGGGCGTCAGCATATATGAACCTGACACGCGGCTCTCGCTGTTGCCTATGATCAGCAGAGAAAGCATGTCCACGCCTGTCGGGTCAAAATTCGCGAGTTCGCGTACCGAAACTTCCTGCCCTGGACGAAAGGCCTTGCGCACAAGCCCGACAGGGCATGTGCCGTCGCGAAATCGCCCGGCGATTTCCAGCGCCTGCTCAAGATGTCGCGGGCGCCCCTTGGAGCGCGGATTGTACAGAACGCACACAAAATCCCCTTGCATGGCCGCCGTCAACCGTTTTATGATTGTTTCCCAGGGTGTGAGCAGATCGCTCAAACTCACGCAGGCAAAGTCGTGTGTGAGCGGCGCTCCCAGCAGGGCGGCCGCCGCGCAAAGAGCGGGGACGCCCGGTACGACGCTGAAAGGCACGGTGGTCAGTCCCCGCGCCTCCAGCAGTTCAAGCGCAAGACCGGCAAGGGCGTAAACGCCGGGATCTCCGGAACAGACAAGGGCTGTGCGTTGCCCCGCGAGGGCCGCTTCTATGGCCGCCGCGCACCGGTCTTCCTCATGGCGCATTCCCGTCGCGATAACGGTTTTGCCGTACAGCAGTTCCGGCGGCGTCAGTTCCAGGTACAGGCGGTATCCTGCGATGCACTGCGCCTGTTCAAGAACCATGCGGGCCTGCGGCGTAAGGCAGCAGGCGTCGCCGGGGCCAAGCCCCACAACGGACAGGGACGCGGGTTTCATGCCTGCCCCCCGTTGTTGGAGGCGGAAGAAGCAAGGGCCACGGCCAGGGTTACGCGCCTTCTGATCACACGCTTTGGCAGCAGCAGCCACGCCGGGCCGCCAAGCCGCCCGGCGCAACGCAGGGCCGCCGCTTCGCAAACGCTGAAAGGCGGGCAGGCAAAGCGTTTGCCCGCGGCTGTCGAGGGGTGCGGGGCGGGGCAGCGGGAAAGGGCATTGGCTGAAAAATCATACAGGGGCACGTTCAATTTCTCCATTGCGCGACGGATCGAGGCATCTTCCTTTTTTTCCGTCACGGTGGCAAGCGCTGCCACAGCGCGCAATTCCAGCCCGTGTTCACTGAAAAGCTCTTCAATGGCCGTCGGCACTTCCTCCGGCTCAAGATTTTTCCGGCAGCCTATCCCCACGCAAAGTCCGGGAACGGCCAGACGCAAAATTCCCGGACCGGGGGGAATAAAACGCCAATGGGCAGTCACTGTGGGGTAAACAGCGTCACTGCCCGCTGGCGGATCTGTTTCTCCGCCCGGCAAACGCTCAAAGTGCGGGGGGGCGGCAAGGGGCAGGGCGAAGCAGGGATCCCACAGCCGCAGGCTGCGCCCTTCCAGCAGCGCCGCCTGCGCTTTGGGCAGCGTATCCCAGTCCAGAATGCGCAAACCGGCGTCGCGCGCCAGCAAATCAATGGCCGGGCAATTTTTTTCACCGCACTGCGCGGCGTCCGATGCCGTGGTGATCACGGTCGTTGCGGCGAGCAGGCCCGCCACATGCCGCGCCAGGGCGTTACCGCCGCCCCAGTGGCCGGACAGCAAACTTATGACAAAGCGTCCTGCGGCATCCAGCACCAGCACCGGCGGATCCGCGCTTTTGTGCGTGAGCAGCGGGGCAAGGGCGCGCACGGCGATTCCTGCGGCCCCCACAAACACATGCCCCGCGTATCCGCGGTATTCCCGGGCCAGAAAATCCCCCAGACGCAGAAAAGGCTGAACGCCGTCTTCGGCAAAGCGGGCGGGCGCGCTGATTACGCAACGGCGCACGCTTCGTCCGAAAGGGGCCGGCCAGGGCCGCGCGGCAAGGCCCTTCGCCAGCTTTCGCGCCAGGGGCAAGCCGCTCCGGCTCAAAACATGGCAGGCCAGAGAAGACTCCTTGTTCAAAAATTCACCTTGTTGGCCGCCTCAAGGGCGCGGGCAAAATCATCGTCGCCGTGCGCGAACGAAACCATGCCTGTTTCAAAGGCCGAAGGCGCAAGGTATATGCCCGAAGCCCGCATTTGTTTGTAAAAACTCGTGAACAGTTTTTGATCGCATTGTTGCGCGTCCGTAAAATCGCGAACTTCACGCTCGTTGAAAAACAGGCCGAACATGGAAGCGATGCAGGGCGTTTGCGCGGCAACGCCCTTTGCCCGCAAAATGCCGCCCAGGGTTTCGGCAAAGGCGGCAGTACGGGATTCAAGGGCGCCGTAGTCCAGCGTTTTGAGTTTGCGCACCGTGGCAAGCCCCGCGGCCATGGCCAACGGATTGCCGGACAGCGTGCCCGCCTGATACATGGATCCCTGCGGGGCCACATGCTCCATAAAACGGCGTTTGCCGCCAAACGCCCCCACCGGCAGCCCGCCTCCGACAATTTTGCCGAGAACCGTCAAATCCGGATCAAGGCCAAAACGCGTCTGCGCGCCGCAAAAGGTCACGCGAAAGCCCGTTATCACCTCGTCAAAAATCAACAGCGCGCCGTGACTCAAGGTCAGCTCGCGCAAACCTTCAAGAAAACCGGGCGCAGGCGGCACAAGCCCCATATTGGCGGCCACAGGCTCCACAATGACGGCGGCTATGGCGGCCCCCTGTTTGTCAAAACATTCCCGCACCGCTTCCAGGTTGTTGTAAGGGGCGAGCAGCGTATCCGCCGCTACCGCCGCTGGCACGCCCGGCGTACCGGGGATGGAGAGGGTGGCCACCCCGGAACCCGCGGCGGCCAGAAAAGGATCGGCGTGGCCGTGGTAGCAGCCGACAAATTTGACGACCTTGTCCCGCCCGGTGACGGCTCTGGCCAGGCGCAGGTCGCTCATGGCCGCCTCGGTGCCGGAATTGACCATGCGCACCATATCCACGCCCGGCAGGGCCGCGACCAGTTCTTCGGCAAGAGCAACCTCATCCGGGCAAGGCGCGCCGAAACTCATGCCGCGTGAAGCCGCACTGTGCACGGCCTCGACAACGCAAGGCTCGGCATGTCCCAGAATCATTGGGCCCCAGGACAGCACAAAGTCAATATATTCGCGTCCGTCCACGTCCGTCAGCCGTGAACCGCGGGCCTTTGCGATAAACAGCGGCACGCTGTCCACATTGCGGCAGGCGCGCACCGGGCTGTTTACGCCGCCGGGAATCAGTTTTTTGGCTTTTTCAAACAATATGCGTGAAGTGTCGTCCATGGTGCTTTCTTTTTTTGCTGAAAATAGTTGCCGCACAAAAGGCGCTTGGGATGATAATGACTTGCCGACAGGCTACGGTCAAGATTTTTTCAACAATATTCCGTTATTTGTGCGTGCTTGTCGCAAACAACGCATGGGATATTTTCCCTTGATAATATACCTTTCAGCGGTATCATACTCCCATGAACACAACGACTCAACCTGGTGAAGATGAAGAAACCCCTTGGAAGGGCAACTTTACCTCCAGCGCCGAAAAGCAGAAAGGAAAGCTGCCCACGCGCATCAGGGAGAGGCTCCTTGCGCTGGTTTTGGAACTGAAACTGGAAGGACCGATCCAGCGTGAATGGAAGCACTTCGGTAAATTGGAAGGCTCCAAAAACAAGGATGTCTACCACTGCCATTTGAACAGCGGCAGGCCGGTTTATGTGGTCATATGGGAAGTCAAGAATCAAGAGGCCCAAATCATGAAAATCGTTTATGACGATACTCACGAAAACGCCAATTACAGGCATTATGCAAGTTAGGAGAAAATTTATGCTGGCAGAAATGGCATATCGTCCAATTGACGACAAAAGCGCGGTTATCAATGTAAAGGTGCCTATTGCGGCTGTAAATAAGGTTATGGACACCATTCGCGGGGTTCTTTTCCTCTCCGGACACGAAGTGACCCAGCTTGATGAAAAAACCGGCGAAAGGTTGTACAGCATAGAGGAAGTCTTCCCTGAAGCGACACCCGGCATGGTTTTGCGGGGTTTACGCGGCAAGGAAGAACTTACCCAAAAGGATTTCGCCGTGCGGCTCGGCGTAAGCCAGCACCATATCTCCGAGATGGAAAACAACAAACGCACTATCAGCCTTGAAATGGCCAAGCGCATCGGCGCGGAATTCAAGGTGCCGTTCAAAATATTCCTGCTGTAGCCTTTACTGGTCATACGCAAGCCTCCGCTGATTGGAGGCGATGCGCGTGAGCATCTTCTCAAAGAGAGTGTTTGCTTATGGATAGGCACTGTCGCGATAACATACTGGAATTGCAATCTTTTTCTGGTAAATTCACGGTTTGATAAGTTTCCAGATAATAGATTGATTTTATAAAATTTTTGCGCCAAAATTATCTATTGATGGATACTCTCTTTTACAAAACTTGCCGGAATTGACTGACCCTGATGCTGCCACAAACAGCTTGCATTCCGATGTAAGAACAAATAATATTTGCTACCTTTCGTCCGTTCAAAAACGACGCGGCATCAGTCGAGGCGTTTTATTATGACATGGCTTGTGGATTTGTTTACCGGCGGCAGCATTGCCCAGTCCCTCGTGGCCCTGAGCCTGTCGGTGGTGCTGGGGCTGGGCTTTGGCCATATTTCCCTGTGGGGCGTGCGGCTCGGTGTGGGCGGGGTGCTTTTCAGCAGCCTGACGCTGGCTTGGGCGGGGATCCACGTGGATGGAAAAATTTTGGAATTCGCCCGTGAATTCGGGCTGGTGCTTTTCGTCTTTACCGTGGGGATGCAGGTCGGGCCAGGCTTTGCGGACTCACTGCGACGGCGGGGACTTTTTCTCAACCTTTCCGCTCTCGTGGTGGCGCTGCTCGGTGTTGTCGTCACCGTTATCCTCTTTGTGTCCATGGATCTGCCTCTGCCCGTCGCCGTGGGCCTCCTGAGCGGGGCGGTAACCAATACCCCGTCCCTTGCAGCCGCTTCCCAGGCCTTTGAAGAACTTATGCCCTCCGTCGCGGACGCCGCGAGCAGCGCGGGCATGGGCTATGCCGTGGCCTATCCTTTCGGCATCCTGGGCGTCATCCTGACCATGCTGCTGATCCGCGTCAGTTTCCGCATCAATCCGCAGCAGGAACTGCAAACCCTGAAACAATTGGACGCCATCCAGCACCCGCCCCTGGAAAAACGCACCTTCATCGTCCGCAACGTCAATATTTTTAAAATGGCCCTGCTGGACTTTCTCAAGCAGTATCCCGTCAGGATCGCCATCTCGCGGGTGCGGGAAGCGGATTCTGCCGTCGTCCGCGCGCCCGGCCCCGGCACCATTCTGAAAGAAGGCATGCTGGTGCGCGCCGTGGGGCAGGAATCCGAACTGGAAAAACTGCGCATTCTGCTCGGTCCCACGAGTGAGGAAAGCCTGGACAACGCCTCCGCGGATCAGTTGGAAATACGGCGCATTCGCATCTCCGAGCGCAGGGCGGCCGGCAAAACGGCAACCAGCCTGGGCCTGACCCCGGAACACGGGGTCACCGTCACCCGCATCGTCCGGGCCGGCGTGGAATTTTCTCCCGACCCCGGCCTGCCCCTGCATTACGGGGATACGCTCACCTGCGCCGGAAGCGCCGGAGACCTGGATCGGGCTGCCGCTCTGGCGGGCAATTCCATCAAGGCGCTGGATCATCCGCACATTGTTTCGCTTTTTATCGGGCTGCTCTGCGGGGTGGTGCTGGGGAGCATTCCTCTGCCCATGCCGGGAATAACGAGCAGCATCAAGCTCGGGCTGGCGGGGGGACCGCTTCTGGCGGCAATTTTTCTGAGCCGCGTCAACAATTTCGCCGGCATGATCTGGTATTTGCCCACCGGCGCCAATCTGGTGCTGCGCGAGATCGGCATCGCCCTTTTTCTGGCCTGCGTCGGCCTCAATTCCGGGGTCAAATTCTTTGACACCCTGATCAACGGCTCCGGTTTGCTCTGGATGGGCGCCGGCGCCTGCATCACCTTCATTCCTCTGATCATTGTGGCTGTTGGCGTCCGTCTGCTGCTGCGATATGATTTCGCGTCCATCTGCGGCCTGCTGGCCGGAAGCATGACCGATCCTCCGGCCCTGGCTTTTTCCGTGACCATGCTCGGATCAGATAAACCGTCATCCATCTATGCTTCCGTGTACCCTCTGTCCATGATGCTGCGCATCGTCTTCGCCCAGGTGCTGGTCATCGCGCTGCTGTTCCTGGGAGGGTAGCCGCAGGACAGCATCGCGGCGTATTCTTCCAGATAGTTTAAGATTGGAGGGCAGATGTCCGGGTTTTTTCCGTTTTGTCAGTTTCAATACGGGCGCGACGCGCAATGAAAGCTGTGCCGCCGCGCTCCTTCCGTATGGTCTGCGAAGCAGAACGCATCGCTTCCGTGCAAAGTCTGCTCAAGGCGGAAGGTTATGATTTTGAGCCGGAACCCTTTTCTTCGCACTGCTATAAACTTCTCCATGAGCCGCGCCCTCTGGGCGTGTCTCTGGCGGCATTTTTCGGGTATATCTACATCCAGAACCGTTCTTCCATGCTGCCGCCCCTGGCGCTTGACCCGGCAAAAGGCTGCGCCGTGCTGGATATCTGCGCCAGCCCCGGCGGCAAAAGCGGCTTTCTGGCTCAATTGACGGGGCCAACGGGTTTTGTGCTGGCCAATGAGCCGACGCCCGCGCGCCTGGGCACTTTGCGGGCCAACCTGCGCGCCTGCAATTTGCTGCAGACCGCCACCTGCGCCTATCACGGGGGCAAACTTCCCCTGCCTTCACGGCCCTGGCAGGCAATTTTGCTGGACCCGCCCTGCTCCGGTTGGGGTACGGCGGAAAAGCACCCCCGCGTGCTCAAGATCTGGCGGGGCGACAAAATCCAAAACCTGATTGCCCTGCAACGGCAACTCTTGCGGCGCGCGGCGGACATGCTCGCGCCCGGCGGACGGCTTGTCTACTCCACCTGCACAACCAACGAGGCGGAAAATGAGGCCCAAACGCGTTTTGCCCGGGAAGAGCTTGGCCTTGAGTGTGAAGACATGCCGCCCTTTCCCGGATTTGTCTGGGAGCAGGGCCGCGGAGGCGTGGGCATGCTGCGGGTGGACGGTAAAAAATCACTGGCGCAGGATTTTTTTTTGGCGCGTCTGCGTAAACCCGGAAACGCCGTCAAAGACGGGCGGGAGGACGGCATGCGGGAGGGCGGCGGCCTGCAGCGGCAGGAGAGGCCGCTGACCGCCGCCGCTCTGGCCGGCCCCTGCTGCGACCCCGCGCTCCTGCCGCCGGGGCATGCCGCCGTTTACGGCGGGCATGTCCGTTTTATTCCGGCCCTGGCCGGAGCCTGTATTCCGCCGGGCTTTGTATGGCAGGCGGCTTTGCTGGGGCGTTTGGTCAGAAAGAATTCCGGAGAATTTTTTTCTCCGGTGCCGCGTTTGCGCGTGTTGCCGCCGCCGGGCGCCGGCAGTTCTGTCGTTCTGGATGATGTGCGGGAAGTGGCGGCCCTGCTTTGCGGCCAGAGAGTGCGCGCCCCTCTGAAAAGTGGGGAAGCGGGACTGTGGTGGCGTGACCTGCCCCTGGGATGCGTGTCTGTCAGGCAGGGACGCGTGGTGGCCGCTTTCAGATAGCGGGTTCGCTATTTTTCATCCGCCAGGCTTTGCCAGAATTTCAGCGCCCCCGGATGTACGGGCAGACCCTTGGGAGAAGCGGTTTTGGGCGACAGGGTTCCAAAATCCTTGACGGTGGAAGCGATTTTGTCCTTATTGCTCCACAGCGTCTTTGTTATGCTGTACACAGTATCTTCAGGAAAATCCGCACTGACTATCAGCGAAGTGTAGTCGCCGAGTGTGCGCACCGGAGCGCTGACAAAGGCATACCTGGCGGGGGTGATAACGTGCGTGGTGGTTCCGAATTTTTGTTCCATAAGATCCAGAACAGACTGCTCCACCGGCAAGGCGAGCATATTGGCGTGCTTTTCCATGATAGGGCTTAACGCGCCATACGGCCCGGCGGCGACATAGGCAAAACAATCCAGTTTTTCCGTCATGAAATTTTCGACTATCTGCGTAAGATTGTGGAAAGAAACATCCCAGCCCTGGTCGCGCAGTTTTATGAAGTCGGTGTCGTAGCCGTATTTGAGCAGGAGGTACAAGACAAACTCGGATGCCGTGCCGGGTTTCAACGAGGCAAAACGCAGGGGAATTTTTTGCCTGAGCAGCGTTCCAAGGCTGGTTATGCCGTTGGCCTCGGCCACGTTCCTGCGTATCAGGATATAGAGCGCCTGCGGGAAAAGATTGGCCAGCACGGCCACGTTTTGCGCCTGAATTGTCTGATATTCAGCTTCTCCCGAGCGGGCCGCTCCAAGGAAGGAGGCAAGGGTCAAGGCCATGTCCGCCTGTTTGTTGTTCACAGCGTTGATGTTGGTCACGCCGCCGCCAACGCGGCTTGTTGCGGCAAGCACATCCTCCGTCAGAACTTTTGCCATCACCTCACCCATCTTATGCCATTGTCCTCCCTTGGGGCCAGTAATAATGCGTAAAAATTGCGGTTTTACAGTATGGTCGGCGGCTTCACACGTTGTGGCGGCAGTGAGCAGAAGCAGAGCGGCAAAGGCTGCGGTCCAGAGTTTTTGTATCATAAGGCGTCGGTTCCCTTAAGTTCTGGTTTTATACGCCGATAAAACAGGCATGCTGTGTTGGAGTAATACAGGATATATGTTTTTCGGCACGTTGTCCATGAGGCGGCGTCCGTTGGAAATACTCCCGCGGCAACCTGGATTTTTCAGGCAGCCTGCTTGACAGGCGATGAAAATCGTGACACGCGGCAATCGGGCACTGATTTTTAATTGAAGAGGCTCAACGGTTCAGGAGGAAGGTATGTTTAAGCATTTTATACTTGCAGCGGCGCTGGTTCTGGGGTTGGCGCTGCCTGCGGCGTCCGCGGAAGTGAACGGCTTTTACGCCGGCGTAAAATTCATTGACTCCATCCAGGGCACCGGCAGCGTGGAGAAAAGTTCTGAGCTGGACGGTTTCGGCATCGGGCAGTTCTCGCAGAACACCGTGGGCGGCGGCGCGTTTGTCGGCTGGGATTTTTATCCGCAATCCCGGGTTCCCCTGCGCACGGAAATTGAGTACGCCATTCGTTCGAACATGTCGAAAACCTGGGAAGGCGTAGGGATTTCTTCAGGAGAGGAAATAAAGCAGGAACGGAATCTGCAGACACTGCTCTTCAACCTGTATTATGATTTCCACAACGACTCGGCCTTTACCCCCTATCTGGGCGCGGGCGCGGGCGTGGGGTTCATCCGCAGCAAATTCACTGCTTCGGCGGGACTGGCAAACGACTCCGAAACTTATTCCCAGACTGTTTTCGCCTACAACGTGGGCGCGGGCGTGTCCTACGCCTTTACCGACAACGTTTCCGCCGATCTGGCCTATCGTTTCCTCGGCCTCACCTACAACGAAATAAACGACGGCGACGTCAGGATCAGCTCAACGCCGTACGCCAATGAAGTCAGCCTCGGGCTGCGCTTCACATTCTAGGCGTCGCAACCGATTTGAAACAAAGCGCCTCCGTAAATGGGGGCGCTTTTTTATTCCATCAGGGCTTGCGGGGCAGCAGGCCCTGACGCGCAAGCTCGTCGATTAACCTGAGCTTGCCGGATTCGCTCATGGGGCAGAGGGGCAGACGCATTTCGTCATCCGCCAGGCCCATGAGCGCCAGCGCCGTTTTTGCGGGAATGGGGTTTGTTTCCATAAACATGACTTCATGCAGAGGAAAAAGTTCGTGGTGCAGACGCGCCGCGCCCGCCAGATCGCCTGCGGCAAAGGCGTTATACATGGCCGCCATTCGCCCCGGCGCCACATTGGATGTGACGGATATGACGCCGACCCCGCCCAATGCCATAAGCGGCAGCGCCGTAAAATCATCGCCGGAAAGCACACTGAACGTCCCGGGGCAGGATTCCAGAACACGACTGCCCTGAGCCATATCTCCGGTAGCTTCCTTGACGCCGATAATATTGGAAAAATCACGCGCCAGACGCCCCAGGGTCTGCGGCAGCAGGTTGCAGCCCGTGCGTCCGGGCACATTGTACGGCACAAGGGGCAGGTCTACCGCTTCAGCTATGGCCTTGAAGTGCAGGTACAGCCCTTCCTGCGTCGGCTTGTTGTAATAGGGCGTGATCAGCAGCGCGCCGTCCGCGCCGGCTTTTTGCGCGAAGCGCGCAAGACGCACAGCCTCGGCCGTGTTGTTTGAGCCCGCGCCGGCCAGCACGGGCACGCGGCCGCGCGCCTGGTCAATACATATTTCAATGACGCGTTCGTGCTCCTCATGAGAAAGAGTCGCGGACTCGCCGGTGGTGCCGCAGGGCACAAGGCCATGAATGCCTTCGGTTATCTGGCGTTCCACAAGCGCCCGGCATGTCGCCTCGTCCACGGCATTACGCCTGAAAGGCGTTACGAGCGCCGTCATCGTACCGGAAAAACGCATGTCAGTACCCTTGCAGGATGCTTACTTGTTGGTAAATTCTTTAAGTTCTCTGCCGGCGCGGAAAAATGGCAAACGCTTGGGCGCTACGGCTATGCGCTCGCCCGTTTTGGGATTACGGCCTGTATATCCGCCGTATTCCTTGATTTTAAAGCTGCCGAACCCGCGTATTTCAATACGGTTCCCACCGGTCAGAGATGACTTCATGGAGTCGAAAAGAATATTGACCACCGCAGACGCCTCTTCCAGCGGAAGATAGGTTTCGTCAGCCAACGTCTTGATAAGTTCGCTTTTGTTCATTGTGCCTCCGTGCATCTGTGAACGAGTAGAGAAAAACGCTGCCTTTCCTCTTTATTTTTTTATGCTTTTGGTTTTGTCGGGTCAAGTCTTTCCGGGGGTAAATCCTGCAAAATTTTTTTATCGGCCAGTTGATCCGCCATACTCAGGCGTATGCGCTGCAAACGCTCGGCCAACATCTGCAAATCCTGTGAGGCCGGACTTCCCGGCGCATAGTGCAACAGGGGCTGCTGTTTGCGGACGGCCTCGGGAAATTTTTTGTCATTGCGCACATGTCCGAGCAGCGCGGGTTCCAAGTTCAGAAAATGGCGGCAGGCTGCCGCGAGCTTGTCAAATGTGGCTCTGGCCTCCTTGTCGGACGCCGACTGATTGACAAGCGTCATAAAGTCGCGCACGCCGTAGCGCGCGTTGAGCACCTTGATGAGAGCGTAACTGTCCGTAAGCGATGTGGGTTCCGGCGTTATGACGACAATACGCGCGATCGCCATGGCCGCGAAAGTTTGCACGGTGTCGGAAATGCCCGCTCCCAGATCCATGAAAACATAGTCGTAGTCGCCAAGCAGGGGTGTGAGACGGCCGAGCAGCAGTTCTCGCGATTCCCGACTCATTTCCGAGAGTTCCGGCACGCCGGAAGCCGCGGGCAACACGTCAAAACCCCTGGACGTCACATGGTGAAGCGCGTCCCTGACGGATTTTTCGCCCAGCAGGACATTCTGCATGTTGCTTTCCGGGGCGATACCCAGCAGCACATCCAGATTCGCCAGACCAAGGTCACAGTCCATCAACAGAACCTTGAAGCCCGTCTGGTGCAACGCGCAGGCCAGATTAAGGGAGATATTGGTTTTACCGACTCCGCCTTTGCCGCTCAGGACGGCAACGCTCAATGTGCTGTTGCGTGACATACTTATTCTCCGCCAAAAAAGAGGAAACGTTTTTCATTGGGGTGAACCAGGGCGGCGTGCGCGTCCAGCGCGGTGCGCGCCTCCTGAAAAATGTGGGCATTTTTTTGCCCAAGCGCGTGCTCAAGGCCCGCTTGCGCTCTGGAAAGCAGTTCCGCGGCGCACGTCTTGTCAGCCTGGGAAACGCAGGCTATGCTCAGCGCGCAGGAAATATCCGGACCGTTGCCGCCGGCGCCCGCGCGCGCGGCAAAATCATTTTGCATCCGCTCGGCCAGTAGCCGCGCCCGGAACAGCCCCACGCCCGGCAGCAGCAGCGCGTAACGGCCGGGGCAAAGCCTGTCCATGCTGTCGCATTCCCCAAGGCAGCCGCGCAGCGTGTCATGGAGCACGGCTTCCAGGCGCGCGACCGCCGCTTCGCCAAGGCGCTGCGCCAGTGTTTTGCGTTTGCGCAGGGCGGCGCAAACAAGGGAAAGCTCCGTGCCGCCGCGGGCAAGCCGCATAAGCTCAGAATCTATCTTCGCCGAAAACGCCTCCGTGTCCGGCGGGAGAGGGAGCGTTGACGCCGCGTTGCGCTCAGCGATTTTGTTCATGGCGGCTCAACAGGTAGTCGTGTTGAAAGGCGTCAATCGCGCCGTCAAGAACAGCGTCCACATTGCCGGATTCCGCGCCGGTGCGGTGATCCTTGACCAGACGGTACGGTTGCAGGGTGTAGGTGCGTATCTGGCTGCCGAAGGCGATGGCGTCCTTGCCCGCGTAATCCGCCTGACGTTCCGCTTCCCGCTTTTGCACTTCAAGGTTGTACAAACGCGCCTTCAGCACGCGCAGAGCCGTCTCCTTGTTGTGGTGCTGGGATTTTTCGTTCTGGCACTGGGCGGTGATGCCGGTAGGCAGATGCGTCACGCGCACGGCCGAGCTGGTCGTGTTGACGCTTTGCCCGCCGGGGCCGCTGGAGCGGAAAATGTCAAAACGCAAATCCGCTTCCCTGATGTCCAGCTCAATCTCCGTGCCGGCGTCCGGGATGACGTCAACCGAGGCAAAGGAGGTGTGGCGGCGACCCGAGGCGTCAAAGGGCGAAATGCGTATCAGGCGGTGAATGCCGCGTTCGCTTTTCAAAAAGCCGAAGGCGTATGGCCCGGCGACGCGCAGGGTGACGCTTTTGATGCCGGCCTCGTCGCCGGGCAGCATGTCCAGTTCTTCCAGATCAAACTTGCGGCGCGCGGCCCAGCGGGTATACATGCGCAAAAGCATTTCTGCCCAGTCCTGGGATTCCGTGCCGCCCGCGCCGGGATGAATTTCCAGAATGGCGTCCAGTTTGTCCTCTTCGGCCGCAAGCAGGGTGACAAGCTCGGTTTCATCCAGAAGACCGGCAAGCTCTTTCTGCTGTTGGGCAAGCGATTCCATGGCTTCCTGATCTTCGCTTTCGTTTGCCAGGGCAAGCCATTCCTCCATGTCCTCACGGCAGGTTTTCAGGCGGGTCAGGCGGCTGATCTCCTCTTCCATGCGGCTTTTGCGCCGCAACAGGGGAGTGAGCGCTTCGGGGTTGTCCCACGCGCCGGGGCGGGAGAGTTCCGCTTCAATCGCGCTCAGGCGTGTTTGCAGCGCATTCAGGTCAAAGACGCCCCCAAAGACTGTCAAATCGTTGCGAAAGGGGCTGGCAGGCGGCGCGTAAATCACTCAGGTGCAGCATGATGGGCCTTTGTTGGTTTGCAGATTAAAAAGTTATCTTTTACGCCGACGGCCATACAGCAACAACAGCAAACAGGCCAGAATCGTCGCCGGCAAAAGCCAGGGGGCGATTCTGTGGTACAGGCTCCGCCCTTGCAGGTATTCCGCCCGTCCCAGTCTGGTCGTCTCCACAAACTGGTCGCCCCGCAGGGTCAGACGCCCGCGCGGGTCGATAATGGCTGTAATGCCCGAATTTGTGCCGCGCAGGAGCCAGCGGTTCTGCTCCACAGCGCGTAACGCCGTCAAATACAAATGCTGCCGCGCGGCCGGGGTGCGGCCAAACCAGTTGTCGTTGCTGATGTCCGCCAGAACGTTCGCGCCGTCGTCCACGCGGCCCTGAGCAAGCTCGGGGAATATTCCCTCATAGCAGATAAGCATGCCCAGGGCAAGGCTGCCGTATCGCAGCGGCCTTGCCTGCGTGCCCGCCTCGTACGTCCCGACCCCCTGCAGGAGCGCGGAAAGAAAATCCAGTTTCAGCCATTCCGGCAGATATTCGCCAAAAGGCACAAGGTGTTCCTTGTCGTAATAGCCGAGAGTCGCGCCGTTGTCCCCAAGCAGAAAAGCGCGGTTGAAAACAGTGTCCTGACCGCCCGGTTTTTTTTTCAGGCCGGGCGCGCCGAAAAGAAGCGCCTTTTTGTTTTGAGCCGCCAGATTTCGTATGAGCGGCGCATACTGTGTGCTTGTGTCGAAAAAGAAGGGCATGGCCGTCTCCGGCCAGACAATCAGAATTTTTTCGTCGGGATTCACAGCCAGGGCTTTTTGCGTCAGGCCGATATAAGCTTCCACTGTCTTGCGCTGCAGAGCGGGCGTCCATTTTTTGTTCTGGTCAATGTTGCCTTCCACAAAAAGCGCGGCAAAGCTGTTTTCGCCGGTGGGGTTCGGAGTGAAGGGGTGGTTGCGGAGCTGGAAAACGCCGTAGACGGCCAGCAGCGCGGCAAGCGCCACTCCGACAAGCCGGCGGCGCGGGGGTGTTTCCGGCAAAAAGCAGAGCAGCGCGGCCATGACCCAGAGACCGCTCAGCATGTACGCGCCGACGAGATCGGCGGCCTGTATCATGACAGGCCACGCCGCGAGCGCGCCGGAAAGGGAAAGCCAGGGGAAGCCGAGGACAAGCGCCGAAGTTTCTTCCAGCAGATACCAGAAAATTCCTGAAATGACGGCGGACAAAAATGTTGTCCAGCCGCGCAGCGCATGGGCGGCAAGAGAAAACAGACCGCTCAGGCAGGCCAGACAGGCCGCGATAAAGACAGCGCAGGGCACAGCCAGAGGCCAGACCAGCCCGCCCACGTCATGCACCGGCAGAGCAAGCCAATACAACACAGCCGTGCCCCCGGCGATGCCGGTCAGCCAGCCGTAACGAAAAGCGGCCATGCGATCCGGCGCGCGCAGACCAAGGCAGGCAAGAGCCACAGGATAGAGCAGGACAAGCGGCGGCAGACTCAGCGCGTCATTGGGAAAACCCATCCACAAAAAAAACGCGCCGCAAAATCCTGTGAACAGGAGCGTGTTCATTCCCCTGTTGCTGCGCTGTTAGTTTCCAACCCCGCCGGTTCGGCGCGCAACAAATGGATCAGTTTTTTGTCCGCGTCAAGCACGGTGAAAACCCACCCCTGTATGGTGAAAGATTCCCCTGTGCCCGGAACGTGCCCGGCTTCCATGCTCAGATACCCGCCAACGGTTTCCACCGCGTCGGAAGTCAGGGAAATGCCTATTTTGGCTATGTCTTCCAGCAGAGCGCGGCCGGTGAGCTCATAAATATTTTTGCTCACGGGCCGAATGTCTTCACGGCGGGGCGTGTCGTGCTCATCTTCAATGTCGCCCACAATTTCTTCCAGCAGGTCTTCAATGGTTATCAGTCCGGAAGTGCCGCCGTATTCGTCAAGCGCAATGGCGATATGCTGCTTGAGAGCGCGAAATTCCTGCAGCAGGGTGCGCACGGATTTTGTTTCGGGCACAAAAAAAGGCTCGCGCATAACTTTTGAAACCGGCAGCGAGGCCCGTCCGTTTTCAACAAGACAACTCAGCAAATCCTTGGCGTGCAGTATGCCCACCATATTGTCGCGGGTGTCCTTGTATACGGGAATGCGGGAATGGCCTGATTGCACTATGACGCGCACAACTTCCTGCAAGGGCATGTCGTCCGGCACACAGTCAATATCTGTGCGGGGGATCATGGTGTCCTGCACCTGGAGGTCGTCAAAACGCAAGATGCCGAGCAGCATGGACTCTTCGTCCGGCTCCACTTCGCCTACAGCCCCGGCTTCGGCAATGGCTTTTTTTAAGGATTCATCGTCGTCGTGCCCAAACAGTTTGCCCAGGCGCGACCAGAGAGTACTGTGACTGTCTGCTCCACCGTCCAAGGGAAGCCTCCTTGATTAGTTGCTGAACATTTCATAAGCGACAAGCCGCTACATGAATTTTCGCTGTTTCTTGTCCATATGCATAACCCACTGGGTTATGGGCGCCACGCCCTTTGTGGGGGAACAGTTGAACCAGTGGATTTCCGACTTCCCCGGTTCCAGAACCGACCAGTTGGTGAACTGCGTGCCCAGCACAAGGACGTTTTCCGAGTCTGCCAGAACTCTGGCATTGACCACCTCGCAGGTGCACCAGAAGGTGACGACCTGATCTTCCTTGGCGTCAAGGTTATAAATGACAAGGCAAAGCAGATGCGAACCCTTGTCCAGATTGACGGGATTCACGTCGGGGGCTTCCATCGGAAAGCGCAGCCCAAGGCCGGTGGCTGAAATATTTTCAACTTGCACCGGTTCGTTTTTCATGCCTAATTTATAATGTATGACCGGCGCGCCTATTTCACTGGTGTCTTTGGGAACAGGTTTGCCCGGATCAAGATGCCAGAGGCCGATAACGCGCACCGTTTCCTTGGGGGGGCGGATGCGGATGAAATTGCGCTTCTGCCCCACCTCCAGGTCTTCGGGCCTTGCGAGCACAATGATGGAGCGGTTGCCCTGCGCTTTGACCGAAACAATTTTTGAACGGAATTTATAAAAGGATATCCTGTTATTCTGCGTAACGCGAAAATACACGTCAACCCACGTCTGCTCCCAGTCCCTGGGAACATAGGAGAGCACATCCACCTCAATGCCGTCGTTTCTCATGTGCTGCAGCGTGGCGGCAAGACCGTTTTTGCCGGTTTCATCGTCCAGCATTTTTATATCGAGGCTTTCGTTTTGCTCCTGCGCCTGCTCAAGTATCCTGTTGACAACGTTTTTGCGCCGCGCCGCGTATTTGTTTGTCTGCATTCTGGAACGCATGACCACGACGACGCACAGCACAGCCGTCAGCAGGACGGCAAAGATCAGGGCGTATTGTGCTGTGCTTATCATTTGTTTATCCTGTTTGACGGCGGCGCATTTCAAGCTTGTGCAAATGAATTTCAAGACAAGCCAGCGCTGCGGGCGTCACTCCCGATATGCGTCCGGCCTGTCCAAGATTCCACGGGCGGACGCGGTTAAGTTTTTCTTCCACTTCCCGGGAAAGCCCTACTACTTTAGTATAGTCCATATCAAGGGGCAAGACTGTTTTTTCTCTTCCCGCCGCCCTGGCGACCAGCCGACGCTGGCGTTCCAGGTAACCCGCATATTTTATATCCGTCTGTACGCGCTCCCATACAGCGGGGGCGCAGGCCGTCAATTCCGCTTTCAGCCCGGCATCCGAAAAAGCATCCCGGGCGTCTTCAAGCAGCGCAAGCAGTTTCATTTTGTCCATGTCAGGTCGGCGTAAAAGTTCGGCAAGGCTCGCGCCCGGCTGCGGGAACGCGTCGCATTGTCTTTTTTCCTTATCGGCGGGAATGCGAATTTCCGCAAGTCTTTGTTTGAGATTGTCCGCGGATTTTTCTTTTTGGCAAAAAAATCGCCAACGCGCGTCGTCAACAAGACCCAGACGGCGTCCCGTCGGCGTCAGGCGGGCATCGGCGTTGTCCTCACGCAGCAGCAGACGGTGTTCGGCGCGTGAGGTGAACATGCGGTACGGCTCCAGCGTGCCGAGGGTGACAAGGTCGTCTGTCAGCACAGCCATGTAGGCCATGTCCCGTCCAGGAGCAAAAGGGGGCAATTCCCGCAGGTCGCAGGAAATGTTCAGCGCCGCCCAAAGTCCCTGGGCGGCGGCTTCCTCATAGCCCGAGGTGCCGTTTATCTGCCCGGCGAGCCAGAGGCCGGGCACGACTTTGCTTTCCAGCGTGGGGCGCAGCTGCACAGGGTTTGCGTAGTCATATTCGATGGCATAGCCGGGCCGCGTCATAACGGCCTTTTCCAGCCCGCGCACACTGCGCAGCATGGCCGTCTGAATATCCGGCGGAAGGCTTGTGGAAAGGCCGTTGGCGTAAATTTCACCGCTTTCAAGCCCTTCAGGCTCCAAAAATATCTGATGTCTCTCCCTGTCCTGAAAGCGGGCCACCTTGTCTTCTATGGAAGGGCAATAGCGCGCGCCCGTGCCTTGTATTACGCCGGTAAACAGCGGCGAGCGGTCAAAACCGCTTCGTATGATTTCGTGGGTACGCTCGTTTGTCCAGGTAATGTGGCAGGATGTTTGCGGAAGACACGCTCCCGGCCCGTGAAAACTGAATGTCGGCGCGGGGTTGTCGCCGAACTGCTCTTTCAGGGAGGAAAAATCAATGGACGCGCGCAAAAGACGCGGCGTCGTGCCGGTTTTCAGGCGGCCCAGAGTGAAGCCCAGAGCGCGCAGGCTGTCGGAAAGACCCGGCGACGGGCCGTCCCCCATTCGTCCGCCGGGAAAGTTGGTCATGCCGACGTGAATGCGGCCGTCCAGAAAGGTGCCGGTGGTCAGCAGCACGTGCCTTGCCGCAAAGTCGAGCCCCTGTCGCGTGCGTACGCCGCAAACGCGGCCGGCCCCGACGGTGATTTCGGTTGCCGCGTCCTGCCAGACGCGCAGGTTGGGCGTGGAAAAAAGCGTTTTTTTGAGCGCGCTGCTGTAAGCGTCGCGGTCAATCTGGGCGCGGGTGGCCCGCACGGCCGGGCCCTTGCTCATGTTCAGCATGCGGAACTGAATGCCCGCCGCGTCGGCCCACAGCCCCATCATGCCGCCCAGAGCGTCAATTTCGCGCACCATGTGCCCTTTGGCCAGCCCCCCTATGGCAGGGTTGCAGGAAAGATACCCCAGGCGATCCGCATTGCCGGTAATCAGCAGGACGCTGTGCTTGAGACGGGCCAGAGCCGTCGCGGCTTCACAACCGGCGTGTCCGCCGCCGACAACCAGACAGTCAAAAATATCGTCAGGCATGGTCGCACATGAGTATGCGGGCAAAGACCTGCGCGTCTTTGACGGTAGCGCTGATGGAACAGTATTCGTCCGGCTGGTGGCAGGTGCTTTCAAGCGTGCTCCAGACGACCGCGTGCAGCCCTTTGTGCCGCAAAAGCGCGGCCACTGTGGCCCCGCCTATGCCCACCGGCTTCGGACGCACGTTGTGCACGCGCTCCACGGCGTCAGTGAGCAACGTAACGACCGGGCATGACAGGGGAGAAGCCGAGGAGGCCTGTTCACGTTCCACGCGCACGTCAATGGCGACGCCCCATCGCCGCGCCGTCCGCGCCGCGATGTTCCGCGCTTCCTCCAGCGCCGCTCCGGCGGAGATCCCCGGCAAAAGACGGCAATCCATATAAAAAACGTCGCTGCCCGGCACAGTGTTGATGTTCGGCACATTGGCCTCGTGCTTGCTCGGGACGAAGGTGGATCCGGGCGGATCAAACAACGGATCTTCTTCGGGAAAAGCCGCATGCAATCGTTTGTGGCAGGACAGCGCCATGTCCGCGCCGGCCAGAAAGGCGTTGCGGCCCTCGTGCGGCCACGCGGCATGACATTGTTTGCCTGTCACCCGCACTTGCAGCCAGAGCTGGCCTTTTTCCGCCACTTCTATTATATCGCCCCGCGGGGATCCGGAATCGGGCACAATGTACAGGTCGTCGGCCCTGAACAATTCGCGGCTGTGCGCAAGCAGATGCCCGAGGCCATAGTCGCTGCCGCATTCTTCATCAGACATGAACACAAGGCCCAACGAGAGGGACGGCGCGATTTTTTGCGCGCGGAGTTCTTTTGCCAGCAGAAGCATGCTGATAATGGCCTGCTGGTTGTCCACAACGCCGCGGCCGTAGAGCCTGTCGCCCTCCTGCCGCACCTGCCAGGGGTCTGATGTCCAGGCCGCAAGATCCCCTGGGGGCACCACGTCCATATGGCCGAACAGCCAGAGCTTCCGGTCGCTCCGACCGGGGAGAACGGCTACAAGATTCGGGCGCGCGCCGTCCGGCACACGCGTGTCCGGCGCGTTCTCCCAGCACAGGTCGTCCAGGCCAAAATCTTTCAGCCAACCCGCGATGAGCCGCGCCTTTTCCATTTCTCCCCGGCCGCCGTTTTCCGGCCCCATTGCCTTGCAGGCTGTAAGGGCTGTCTGCAAGGCGACAACGCGTTCCGGGCGCTTCAGGTGCTTGTCAAGCGCTTCAAGGAGCCGGTCGTCATCCACAGGCGGTCAGCGGCCCTTGGCGGCCCGTTTGGAGGCTTTCAGCGGGTTCACCTTTGCCGCCGCGGCAGACGCGGCTTTGATGTGCGTTGCGAAGTTGCAGCGCCCGCCGACCCATTTTGTCGTGGGGTCCGGGTAGCTGGAGCAGAATTCCTGGCTCTCGAACTGGCGCACGCGGTCACACCCGGCGCATCGCTCGACAACCGGGGAAAGAAGAAAGCCGTTGAGCATAACGCCCTCGGCGGTTTTAGAGGCATTTTCCAAAAGATTCATACTGATTTCCTTCTGCGTTGTGTGATTTTTGAAACTATGTAATGGATTCTTTTTGCGCTGTAAAGGTTTTCGCGTTTCAAAGCCAAAAAACAGTTCGCGCAGGGGCCTGTTATTGCTCCCCCGATTAAACCTGGCCATGCATGAAGGGGCGCGAACTGCCGTCCGCGCCCCTTCAATTTTCAACAAATACCTGGATGCCTAGAACTGCATGCCGACATTCATGCCGATAAGCAGGAAGGCTATGATGCCCACAACAATGCCATAAAGCAGGAAGGGCCAGAAGGTTTTCTTGAGGATGTCTCCTTCACGGTTGAGCAGACCCACAACCGTGCAGACAGCCACAATATTGTGAATGCAGATCATGTTGCCCATAGCTCCGCCCGCTGCCTGGGCGGCAACGATAATGGGTCGGGACAGGTTAAGACTGCCGGCCATATCCCATTGGAAAAGACCGAACAGCATGTCGGACACCGTGTTGGAACCGGTGATGAAAGCGCCGAGCCCGCCGACATAGGAAGCAAACATCGGCCAGACGGGGCCAAGCACGGAAGCTATGGCTGTGGCCATGGTCAGGGGCATGGACGGCATGAACTTGGCCGTGCCGGCGGCTACCTGAGCCACCATGTCCGGGTTGAAGCCGGAACCCTGGAATATCTTCACCAGGGCCACCGAGGCGCACAGGGAAATGGTGGCCGCTTTCATTTTGACTGCGGTTTCTGTCCAGGCCTTGATTGCCTTGTCGGTCGGCATCTTGTGCAGGACGATAACCAGAAGCGCCACCAGCATAAAGGGAATTGTGCCCGGCAAATAGAGCAGCTTCAGGCTGTCGCTGACGGCGCCCATTTTCCTGCCCGCCACATCAACGGCGCCGAAGCCGAGAATGTCGTTGAACGACAGAACAGCGTTGGCGTTCAGCCAACCCTTGAGTCCCAGAGCGTCAATGCGGGTCACCACCAGAATGAATCCGATAATGATATAGGGAAGCCAGGCCATGAACTGACTCATGTGCGGCTTGAGTACCTTCGCGCCCTCAAAGGCTATGTCGCCTGTCCAGTCCTTTTCCCACTTGCTTTGATCACCGAATGTCCATACGTCCTTGGGTACGCAGAAGCCTTTCTGCGCGCCGGTGACGATGATGCCGAGACCGATAAGGGCGCCCACCAGAGAGGGAATTTCCGGACCGACGACCCAGGCCAGAAACATGTAAGGAACAACAAAGGAAACAGCCGCGAAAATGCAGAACTTCCATGCCGCGAAGCCGTCACTCCAGGAACGGTTGGGGCCGAAGAAGCGGGTTATAAAGCCCAGAGTGAAGATGGGCAGAATAAAGGCCATGGGGCCGTGCATCAGCGTCACCAACTCGCCGATGTGTTTGTAGAAAATATCAATACTGGTCAGTCCGGGCACTGTGTTTGTGGCGATCAGCGCTTCCACGGTGCCTTTGAGAGATGCGCCGAAGCCCACAATAATCGGTGTGCCCACGGCGCCGAAGGTCACGGGGAAGGAGTTGAAGATCAGACAAAGCACGGCGGCGGCAAGGGGCGGGAAGCCCAGAGACAGCAGCAACGGGGCAGCAAGGGCCGCCGGCGTGCCGAAGCCGGCCGCGCCTTCAATAAAGGCTCCGAACATGTATCCGATAATGATGGCCTGAATGCGCATGTCCTTGCTCACGGTCTGCATGCCGTACTGTATGGTTTCCATACCTCCGGAATACTGGAGCGTGTGCAGGATGAGCAATGCGCCGAATACGATGATCAGAACGCCCACCGCGCTGATTACGCCTTGTATGCTGAGCGCGGCAACGTAGTTGACAGGCAGTTTCCAGACAAGGCAGGCGCCCGCGGCGCACACCAGCCAGGAAATGGGCATGGCTTTCATGGCCCCCATGCGGCAAACGACCATAAGGACAAGTGCCACCAAAATCGGCAAAAAAGCCACCAAAGCTAAGGTGGTGTTTCCCATAAGCCCTCCTTCCGGTTAAATGTTTTTACACTTTTTCTTCGTTGCGCCTATCGCTTCAAATTTTCCGCGAGCAGTTCAGCGATATGCGTCACCTTGAACGGCAACTTTCTCTTTTCCGCGCCGCCGCGTATCTGCATGATACAGCCGGGACAGTCCACAACCACGCGCGCAGCGCCGGTCGCGTTGATGTTGGCAAGTTTGTTTTCCAGCAACTGCGCCGATATTTCAGGAAACTTCGCGGAATATGTGCCGCCGAAGCCGCAACAGGTTTCCTCTTCCTCGCAAGGAACGTAGGTTGCCGCGGAGGCGACAAGCTCACGCGGCGCTTCCTTCACCCCAAGTCCGCGGCAAATGTGGCACGCCGCGTGGTAGGTGACTTTTTCACCATTATTGTTGAAGTCATCGGCCGTGACGTTCAGCTTGTCATGCACAAAGGAACTGAAGTCCGTGATTTTTTCGGAAAAGTCCTTGACCGCGTACTGGAGGCTGCTTTCCTTTTCCAGAAGGTGCGGATAGCTGTGTTTCAGGAACGAAGCACAGCTCGCGCACAATGTGATTATGGCGTCGTATTTTCCGTTGGAAAAAGCCTGCACGTTCTGTTTTGCCACGTCAATGCCGGCTTTGCGCTGCCCCATCATATCCAGCGGCAGCCCGCAGCAGCTTTGCGTCATGGGAAAGTCCACAGCCACATTTTTGGAACCCAGAAGCTTCACGCAGGCTTCAAGCTGTTCCGGATAGATGAAGTCCTGGGCGCACCCGCTGAAAAGCGCCACACGGAATTTCGGGGAACTGACCTGGGGGGCGATTTCCGGCCAGCGGTCGCGGAAAGACTTGGCGGCTATGGCCGGCAAGGCCTTGAAATCGTGTTTGCCCAGGAATATGGCCGGCAGATGGCGCTGGAACTGCACATCTCTGCCGGTAAAGGGTTTTTGGGCGTATTTGGCGAATTTCAGCAGGGTGTGGAAGAGCTTGCGGTTTGACATGACGGCACCAAGCAGGGCAGGCACTGTTTCGCCGCCCTGCTCGTCATTGACGCGGCTGCGGATCTCACGGATAAGGCGCGGCAGGTCAATGCCGCCGGCGCAGACGTTCTTGCAGGCCTCGCAGCCCACGCAATTCTGGCAGAGCACCCTGGCCCTGTCCTTGCCGTGGTAGAAGTACGTCAGAATCAGGCCGATAGCGCCAATGTAAATGTAGCCCATCTTGTGCCCGCCCACCAGACGGTACACCGGACAGACATTGGAGCAGGCCCCGCAGCGCACGCAGCGGAAAATCTGTGAAAACAGCGGGTCTTTGGCAATTTCGGTGCGCCCGTTGTCCAGGAAGACGACATGCAGTATTTTTTTGTTGTCCTTGTTGATGGAGCATTCACCCGCCCCGCACATCCAGGAAACGTACGTCGTCAGGCGCTGGGCGGTGGCGTTGCGCGGCAGCACAAGAAGGGCTGTAAGCGCCTCATCGACTGTGGGGGTCAGCTTGTCCAGTCCCACAAGGGCCACATGCACGCGCGGCAGCGTCGTGACCATGCGGGCGTTGCCTTCATTGGTCACTGTGGTGATGGTGCCGTTTTCCGCTATGGCGAAGTTACAGCCGGAAATGCCCATGTCTGCGGCGATGAATTTACGCCGCAACTGCACGCGCGCCACTTTAACCAGGCGCTGGATGTCCGAATCCTGTTTGACGCCCGTTGCTTTTGTAAAGTCATCCGCCACCTGATACCGCGACAGGTGGATGGCGGGCATGACCATGTGCGAGGGGCCTTCATGGCGCAACTGGATTATCCATTCGCCGAGGTCTGTTTCATCCACAATCAGATTGTCGGCAAACAGACGGTCGTTAAGATGGGTTTCCTCGGCGGTCATGGATTTTGATTTGACCACACGTTTCACATTGTTGTCGCGCGCGATGCGGGCAATGATATTGTTGGCGTCCTCCGCCGTGGCGGCGCGGTGCACGATAACACCGCGCTTTTCCGCTTCCGCCTTGAACTGCGTGTACAGTTCTTCCAGGCGTTTACAGGCGGCGTCTCTGGCGTCGGCGATTTGTTTGATCAAACCCTGTTCGTCCACTTCCTTGAATATGGTTTCACGATTAGCGCGGTAGGCTACGGCGAATGTGTCCAGCGTCTTGCGTAAAAAATCGTCCTGCAAGGCTTCGTTGATTTGCTTGCGATAATCTGAAAGAGTGTTTGGAGCTTCATGCATGGCCTTTAGTCCTCCAGAAGAATGATGTGCTGTTCCAGCGGCCCGTGCACGCCCACGGCGGCCACACGCTCAATGTCGGCCGTGCGGCTCGGGCCTGAAATAAACGTTGTGAATGTAGCGGGGGATTCACCCATGCGCTGGCGCAACAGTTGGGCAATGGAGGGCAAATCCGGATAAATTTTGGATTTGTGCAGGAAGATGACGCTGACTTCAGAAATCATTCCGGCCAGCCGCGTTTGCTCACAGTCCGTGTTTACAGAGCAGGTGCCGCTGGCGGCCACGGCGAAGTCGGCACAGGAAACGCCCACGTCAATGCCGGCCAGATGCTTGCGCAGACCGTCGCGGACGCAGGCGAAGCCTTTGGCCGCACACAGTTGGGCCAGAGAGGAAAATTCATTTTCCGGCAAATCCGGAGCGGCCACAATGCGCTTGACGCGTGTGGGCATGTTGTTGGGGCCGGGAGGTCCCTGTTCGGCGTCCGGCTCGTCAGCCAGAATTTCCGCCGGCAATTTGCTCTCGCACACGTCAACCACATATTGCAGGGCCGCCTCCAGGGACGGAACCTCCTGCACTACCGAGTTGACGGCGGTGGCTTTGGCGGTGAAAATTTCCACCAGTTCACGATTTGTATCCGCAGGGGACATGGGCACACTCCTTATCTCAGGTTTTCCGCGTAAAGTTCCACTGTGTGTTTCACTTTTACAGAGTCATTATTTTGAGAAAGCACATCTTCAAGCTGCATCATGCAGGCGGGGCAGCCGGCCGCGACAACCTGCGCGCCGGTGGCGACCACGTTGTTTCGCTTGCGCTGGCCGATCTTGCGGGAAAAGTCATAGTGGAACAGGTTGAAGGATCCGCCGCACCCGCAACAGCGATCGGCCTCGGCCATTTCCTTGAGCGTGTACTCGGGATTGGCCGTGGCCACGGCGCGCGGCTCCGCGGCTATTCCCAAAGATTTTTTCAGATGGCAGGAATCATGGTAGGTGACGACCGCGCCCGAAGTGTTTCCGGCGGATCTGACTTCAAGCTTTTTCACCAGAAAATCGTTAATGTCCATGGCCTTTGCGGATAAATCCAAAACCAGATTTTTTTCTTTTACCGTCAGGCGGTCCGCGTAACGGGGCCAGAATTCCTTGATGGTGGCCGTACAGGAAGCGCAGGGGGTGACAATATAGTCAAAATCTCCTTTTTCAAGCGCTTTCAGATTCACTTTCAATTCCTTGATCATGCCGTCCGCATCGCCTGACGACAGCGCCGGTATGCCGCAGCAGGCAAGTTTGTCAGGCATGAAAACCGACACGTTGTGGTGGCGCAGAACCTTCAGACAGGCCTCGGCCATATCGGTGTACATTTTATCGCCCAGGCATCCGGGAAAGAAGGCCACCTTTATGCCGTTTGCCCTTCTTGGCTCGTTAATGGCCCCGTACACGGCGTGCAGGGATTTTTTCGCCAGCGGGCGCATATGGCGGTCGCCCAGCATAAAGTTGAGCATGGGCGCGCAGACGGTGCCCTGCGCCTGGCCGGTTTTACGGAAGAGCAAACTCTGCATGGGCGCGCCCACACGCATGGCGAAGTTGAAAAGTTCCGGCCTGGCAAGCAAGGTGCGGAAAATCATTTTCTTTACGGGATGAAGGCCGAGGAAGGCGGTGACCACTTCCCGCGCCTCCATGAAGACGTCAATGATTTTCACGCCGGGCGGGCAGGCCGCCTGACAGGAGCCGCACAGAAGACAGCGGCCGAGCTTGTCGAGCACGGCTTGCGGGTCACGGATTGTTTCATGGGCCAGATTGTCAATGAGGGCAAGTTTGCCGCGCGCCACATCCGCCTCCATGCCCGATGCCCCGAACATCGGGCAGACAGCCTGACAGAGACCGCATTTCATACAGCCTATGACCCTGTCGTCCAGTTGCATGAGACGACGGGCCAGATCTTGCAGTGTGTTCATGGTCTAGATCCCCACCAGTTTGGAAGCGTTGAGCAGGCCTTTGGGATCCAGCGCCCTGCGCAGACGCTGGGAGAACAGAATAGTGCCGCGCGACGTCTCTTTTTCCATCCACTTGGCCTTGGCCGTGCCGATGCCGTGTTCGCCCGAAAGCGTTCCCTGGAGCTTGAGGGCGACGTCGAACAATTCGTCGATGGCTTCTTCCACACGGTGAAATTCTTCCTTGTCGCGCTTGTCGGTGAGGAAGGTCGGGTGCAGATTGCCGTCGCCCGCATGACCGAAGGTGCCGATCTCGAGCTTGTATTTCGCGGCGATTTCATTGATGGCCTTCATCATGGCCGGAATTTGCGAACGCGGCACCGTGGCGTCTTCCAGCACTGTTGTGGGGCGACATCGCGCGAGCACCGGCAGGGCCATGCGGCGGGCCTCCCAAAGCTTGGTTTTTTCCTGCTCGTCCTTGGGGATGTGGACGGCGGTAGCGCCGTTTTCTTTCAGAACTTTTTCCACAACGGCGGCTTCATCGGCCACCTGCCCGGGGTGTCCGTCCACCTCAATCAGCAAAATGGCCGCCGCGTCGCGCGGCAGGCCGGACTTTGTGAAGTCGTCCACGCGCACGATGGTGTTGTTGTCCAGAAATTCAAGAGTACAGGGCACGATGTGGGCCGCGATGATGCCGGACACCGCCTCGGCGGCCTTCTGGATGTCGTCGAATTCGGCCATCATGGCTTTCTGGGCCGCCGGCGGCGGAACAAGCTTTAAAATGGCCTGGGAAATAATGCCCAGAGTGCCTTCGGACTGGGTCAGCATCCCCGCGAGATTGTAGCCGGTGACGCATTTTACGGTGCGGGATCCCGACTTGACGATTTCTCCCGTGGCGTCAAAAAATTCGACGCCCATAACATAATCCTTGGTGACGCCGTATTTGAGTCCGCGCAGTCCGCCGGCGTTTTCGGCTATGTTTCCGCCGATTGTGGAAACAGCCTGTGAACCGGGATCCGGCGGATAAAAAAGATTCAATCTGGCCACGGCTGTCGCGAGATCCACTGTGACGACGCCGGGTTCCACCACGGCGTACAGGTCGTTGGAATTGATTTCGAGAATTTTTGTCAGGCCGTTGGTGAGTATGACGACCGTATCGGTCTTGTCCGGAATGGTGCCGCCGGAAAGATTGGAACCTGCGCCGCGCACAGTCATGGGAATGCCGTTTTCATAGAGCTTTTTGACGCATAGCCCCAGTTGCTCCGTTGTGATGGGGCGAACTACCAGGGCCGGAACAACCGGCGTCAGCACGGCCGAGTCGTAGGAATACGTTTGGCGGTCAGCTTCGGAACTGAAAACATTGTCTTTTCCGAGCATTTCCTCAAAATCTTTGATCAACGCTTGACTTGTCATAGAACCTCCCGGTTGCATTAAATGGCCAAAATCCGTTTGAGTCTTGTTGCTGTATAAAATGCGCGGCAATGCATGCCGACGGTTTCGCACTATGACATTAAGTTGGTGTCTAAGTAACACCTTGACTAATTTTAGTCTATAGGTTAATCAAAAAAATTTATGGAAGCGCTGATTAATCGAGATCCCTGATACGCGTAATAATTATTTCGCTGAGTTATAATTATCCGGCGGCGTATTTGGCGAGTTGATCAGTCCTTCTTTATGAATAGGGCGTCAGATTTTGACAAGCGCCACGCCACGGCGGGTCCAGGTTAGCCCGCAAAATTCCGCAACGGACGGGAAGGAATGACTTTCTGCTCTGATATGCCGACGGGTCAGTGACAGCGCACGCCGGTCAGCAGATGAGCCATTTTTTCTTTTTTTGTCCGCAGGTACTGTTCATTTTCCGGGCAGGCTTCAATTTCAATGGGCACACGTTCCAGAATTTCGATGCCGTAACCTGAAAGGCCCACCACTTTTTTAGGGTTGTTGGTCAGGAGGCGAATTTTGCGTATGCCCAGATCCACCAGCATCTGCGCGCCCATGCCGTAATCGCGCAGGTCGTCGGGAAAACCGAGTTTTTTGTTGGCTTCCACCGTGTCGTAGCCCTGATCCTGCAAAGAGTAAGCCTTTATTTTGTTCGCAAGGCCTATGCCGCGTCCCTCCTGGCGCATGTAAAGCAGCGCTCCGCGCCCTTCTTTTTCTATCTGGCGCAAGGCCGCGCCAAGCTGCCCCCGGCAGTCGCAGCGCAGCGAACCCAGCGCGTCGCCTGTCAGACATTGGCTGTGTATGCGCGTAAGCACCGGTTCCGGCCCGCTTATGTCGCCCTTGACAAGAGCCAGATGCGTGCCCGGTTCAACCTCGCTTTCATAGGCGTGCACCGTAAAATCGCCATACAGACTCGGCAGATGGGCGTTCGCCAGGGAACGCACCGAAACCTGCCCGCGATTCAGGCGGTAGCGGATAATGTCCTTGACTGTTCCGATCTTGATGCCGTGCTCCAGGGAAAATTTTTCCAACTCCGGCATGCGGGCCATGGTGCCGTCGTCGTTCATGATTTCGCAGATGACGGCGGCGGGCTTCAGCCCCGCCAGCCTCGCCAGATCCACTCCGCCTTCGGTTTGTCCGGCGCGCGCCAGCACTCCGTCCGCCCGCGCCCTGAGCGGAAAAACATGACCGGGGGTGACAATGTCGTCCGGCCTGGTATCGGCCGCCACCGCCGCCTTTATGGTCGTGGCCCGGTCCGCCGCGGAAATGCCCGTGGCTATGCCTTCGCGGGCCTCAATGGATACCGTGAAGTTTGTGCCGAAACGCGAGCCGTTGCGCTGCGTCATGAGCGGCAGTTGGAGGCGGTCGACCATCTCCGGGGCCATGGGCAGGCAGATCAGTCCGCGCCCGTATCTGGCCATGAAATTGATCGCTTCGGCGCTGACATGCTCCGCGGCCATGGTCAGATCGCCTTCGTTCTCACGGTCCTCATCGTCCACCAGAATGATCATTTTGCCCTGCCGTATGTCGGCTATGGCTTCTTCAACGCTGCACAACGGCATAGGACATATCCTTGTTTCATTTTTTTGTTTTATTTTTCCGGGCCGCTTGCTTGCCGTTTTTGGGCGCACGGACGGCCTGTTTGCGGGCTTTGGCCTGGGCCCCGGGTTGCGGCTGTATCCGCGTCCGGGCCTGGGCCTGGGCGTACAGGCGGCCTGCCTCCTGGGCGTTTTTCTGCAAATCAAGCCTGAAAACCGGGCTCGGCATTTTGTGCAGGGCCGCGGCCACGGAAACAGCCTGATTGTTGCGCACCAGAAATCCCGCATCCAGCAAACGGCAGGCCTCCGCGCCGCGCGCGCGGGCGCTGGGCGCGCCCAGTGTGACAGCCAACAGACGTTTATTAGCCCTGCTTGCGGTAAAAATCAAATTGTATCCGGAATCCCTGATCCAACCTGATTTCAGGCCGTCAACACCGGCGTATTGTCCGAGCAGCGGATTTTTATTCCAGGTAACCTGCCCGCGAAAATTGAGCGCGGGCGTGTTATGATAACGCATCGCCTCCGGGTGGGCGCGCAGATAGGCGCGCGCCAGCGTGAGCATGTCGCGGGCCGTGGTGCGCTGGGCGGGATCGGGCAGCCCGTTGGGGTTGCAAAAGTAACTGTCGGCCATGCCGAGTTTTTTTGCCTTGGCGTTCATCATGTTGACAAAGGCGGGAACGGATCCTCCCACAAATTCGGCCACGGCGACGCTGGCGTCGTTTCCGGAGGAAACAGCCATGCCGAGCAGCAGTTCCCGCAGGCGCACGCGCCGTCCTTTTTTCAGCCCCATGCGCGATCCGCCGGCGTGCGCGGCGTCCCTGCTCACCACCACTTCGCTGTCAAGGGTGGCGCGGCCCGCGCGGATGTGATCAAAAGCCAGAAACATGGAAAGAATTTTTGTCAGCGAGGCCGGCGGGATGCGCTCGTCGGCGTTTTGCTCGAACAATATGGCGCCGTTGTCCGAATCAAACAGTATGGCCGCGTTGACGCCCAGCAGGTCAAAGGGTTCCGTTGTGGCGTTCGCGCGCTGCGCCGCAATGAACAGTGAAAGCGTCAACAGACAAAGCAGTTGAGCCAGGGGCTTGCGGGCCGGATATATCATAAGATGTCTCTGCTCTCTGTCTGAACGGGTTCTATGTGTTCCACGCCGCCCATATAGGGCACAAGCGCCTTGGGCAAGGCTATGGATCCGTCTTTTTGCTGGCAGTTTTCCAGAATGGCGGCCATGGTGCGTCCTATGGGCAGAGCTGACCCGTTAAGCGTATGGGCGAACATGGCCTTACCACCGCCCCTGGGCTTGAAACGGATGTCCGCGCGTCTGGCCTGAAAATCCGTACAATTGGAGCAGGAAGAAATTTCACGGTAGGTTTTTTGCGCGGGCAGCCAGACTTCCACATCGTACGTTTTTGCGGCGGAAAAGCCCATATCCCCGGTGCAGAGCGTGATGACGCGGTAGGGCAGCCCCAGCGCCTCCAGCAGATGACGGGCATGCCCGCACATCAGTTCAAGCTGGTTCATGCTGTCGTTCGGGTGGGCAAAGCGCACCAGTTCCACCTTGGTGAACTGGTGCATGCGTATGAGGCCGCGGGTGTCCTTGCCCGCGTTTCCCGCTTCGGACCGGAAACAGGGCGTGGCCGCGCAATAGGCGCGCGGCAGGTCTGCTTCGTCCAGGGCTTCGGCGGCGTGCAGATTGGTCAGCGGCACTTCGGCCGTGGAAATGAGATAATAGTCCCGGTCACGCAGCCTGAAGAGGTCTTCCTCGAATTTCGGCAGTTGTCCCGTACCGGTCACGGCGGAGCGATTCGCCATGTACGGCGGACTGACTTCAATATAGCCGTTGCGCAGCGTGTGGGTGTCCAGAAAAAAATTGACCAGCGCCCGTTCAAGGCGGGCGGCCCAGCCGAACAGACAGGCAAAGCGGCTGCCCGCGATGCGCGCCGCGCGCCTGAAATCAAGCCCCGCCAGGCCGGTGCCCAGTTCGCCGTGCTCCTTGGGAGGAAAGTCGAAAACACGCGGACCGCCGAAGCGGCACACCTCCGTATTTTCCGTCTCGTCGCGGCCCGGCGGCACAGAGCCATGCGGTATATTGGGCACGCGCAAAAGCCAGGCTTCCACGTCTTCCCTGGCTTTCGCCGTTTGCGCGTCCAGTTCTTTAATGCTGGAAGAAAGTTCACTCAGGCTTGCCTGGACATCGGCAATGCTTTGCCCTTCGCGCTTCATGCGCGCGACATCGGCGGAGGCTTTGTTAAGGCTGCTTTTCAGGGATTCTGTTTCGGCAAGCAGTTCCCGGCGGCGGGCATCCAGTGTGAGAAAGTCATTGATGTTCAGGTCAGAATGCCGGTCAGCCAGGGCTTTTGCCAGAACTTCCGGCTGTTTCTGCGCCAGTTTGAGATCAATCATGCATGCTCCAGAAATAAAGACTGACAAAATTGAGTAACACAATTCTCAAACCCTTGCAAGAAAAGAATATTCAAGATATACTCAACAAAGTCTTAAAGATTTCTCACGTATTTTTAACTAAATACTCGAGGCAGCCATGAAAACCGTTTGTTCCGTTTTCGCCATTTTTCTGACCGCCCTGCTGTTTACGGCGTGCGGGCCAAGCAACAATGTGCGTTTGCTTTCTCCACCGCCGCCGGATACGGCGGTACTGCCGGCGCCCAATGCCCCAAGAGTCAGTGTGGTGACGTTTGCCGACAAGCGCGTTGACCGTTCTTCGCTGGGTACGCGTCGCGACGGCAGCGCCTTTTTGTCGGACACCGACCCCGCCCAGTGGATAAGCCGGGCCCTGGCCGATGAACTGGCGCGCAGCGGCATGCAGATATCTTACGCGGCCACCACGAATGAGGCGCGCAAGGGCAACCCGGATTTTCTCGTCACCGGTGAAATGGACGAAGTCTTCCTGCGCGAAACTTCCGCTACGGAATTTTCCGCCACAATGCGTGTGAGCTATGTGCTGGCCAATCGTCAGGCACGCGTCATTCCACGTGATTCAATAAACTCCAGCCAGACGCGCAGCGGCCTGCCCTCAGCCAGGGCTGCGGAAAACCTTATGCTGGACACTCTGAAGGATTTGGTAAAACCCATGGCGCGCAAGATAGTTCAGGCTATAGAGACCAAAAAATAGCGATGAGCGCCCCGCGCTTTATTCTGGCGGCGGCATTGGCGCTGTGGGGTCTGCTGGCGGAAAAAGCGCCGTCTGCCGTGGCTGAAACGGCATTTATGCCTGTCACGGAAACCGTTGACCTGGCCCCGTCGGAAAACGGCGCGAAAATTTACGCCCATGCCAGAGCCGCTGCCTGGCTTGCCGCGTTGCGCAGGGCTTCAGGCTTCCTGCTTGGCCGACGCGAACTCCTCATAGGTGATCTTTCTTCAGAAGATCGTCTGGCTCTCGCCGCCCAGTTATACACCGCGGATGTCTGGTCATTGGCCGGTCCCAATCAGTCTTTGCGCCTGACCGTGACGTTGCACCCCAAACCGGAAGCAGGCCTGATTCTGGCGCGGACGCTGCGCAACCCGGAAGCGCGCCTGCTGCGCCGCAGGCTGCTTGATGAGGTGTCGGTCGCTCTGGAAGCGGCGGCGGAGGCGGGGACCGGGGAGCGCGGAACCACGGAAAAATTGCTGGACGGGCTTTGGCTGGCCCAAAACGCCATGGAACTGACGGCGGAGGGATGGTATGTTGAGCCACAGGCCTTGTCGGACATGGAAAGCGCTGTCAGTCTTGCTCCGCAAAGCGCGCCGGCGCATCTTTTGCTTGGCGAAGCCAGACTGCGCAGCGGTTTGCCGCAGCAGTGCGCGCAAGCCTGCGACGAGGCGCTGCGTCTGGATTCTTCCCTGCGCAGAGCGCGCTACATACGCGCTCTCGCCCATTGGCGTCTGCAGCAGTTCGCCCTTGCCGAGGATGACCTGAACGCCTCGCTCGCGGATGCCACTCCGGGGGAGGAGCGGATACAGCGTTTGCAGGCGCGGGGGGCGGTGCGCATGCTGCGCGGCAAATACGACGGTATGTGCGAGGATTATATGGCCGCCTGCTCCCTTGGAGATTGCGACGGGTTGAAAACCCTGCGCGAACAGGGCTACTGCAAGGCGGAAAGGGCGCGGTGAAACCTGTTCTCAAGGTGTACGGCCACATTTACCCCGTTTCTGAAGATTTTTTCGCCGGGTTGTCGCGCGTCTGCGCGCAAGCGCTGCCGAACGACGCTTGCGCGCTTGCGCGTGACGGCGATATGGCGCTTATTGCCTTCGAGGGCGTCTATTTCCCCGTGGATGACATGCTTGAGGCTCTGGCGCGGCATCTTGGGCCTGAGCACAAGGGGCGGCTGGACGTGCTTGATATGGAAAACTGGCGGCTCACCCGCCATGCCATTGATGAGGGGCAGGTGCGCGCGCGCAGCGCGCCGCTGAACAATGTGCTGGAGTACTCGCGGTAGCATGGGCAGGCGTCGCCGGCGATTGATTTTTTCAGACGGCGCGCCTGATCACGGCATATAGAGCCTTTTATGATATTTCGTCTGAATTGTCAGAGGTCAATGAGGGCATTGCCGCCCTTCGCGATAGAGATGACGCTGTCTTCATCCATCTGGCAAAGGCGTCCGGCGCGGTTACGCCTGGTTCGTCTTGCGCCAGCTTTTTTCCTTTCCTGCCCGCAAGCGCACTATATTTTCACGATGCTTGAAAACGACAAGGGCAAAAACGCCCAGGCTCAGGGGTAGCCATCGCCACTGGCCGCTTGCCGCCAAAAGAACCGGCAGGGCCGCGACAAGCGTCAATGACCCCAGGGACACATAACGGGAGCGCCAGATAACCGCAAGGCAAAGGATTGAGGCGGCGAGCGTCTGCCAGAACACCAGGGGCGCAAAGACGCCTATGCTTGTAGCCACGGCCTTGCCGCCCCTGAAGCCCATAAAGCAGGAAAAAACATGCCCGAGAACGGCACCCGCGCCCGCCGCGGAAACAAAAAGCGGAGAAGGGTGCATTTTCAGGGCAACATACACGGCGGCGCTTCCCTTGAGCAGATCACACAAAAGCGTCGCCGCGCCATAACCAAAGCCGCACAACCGCGCCACATTGGTGGCCCCGGTATTGCCGCTGCCGCCCCGGCGCGGGTCAATACCGCAGAACGTTCTGGCAATAATCAGCCCCCACGGCGCGGAACCCAGTAAATAAGCCGCAAGAATCCAGAAAATTTCGAACATACGCTGACTTCCCGCAACATTTTGTTCTTATTGTGTTACAGCCTCGACAATCTGTATTTCATTGTAGAGCGGGTGAACTTTGCCCACGCGCACGTCCACGGCCATGCCCGGACAGGCCCTCTCGTCAAAGAGATGGCGTTTGCCGCGGACAAAAAGCCCCTGACTCTGAAGGGAAACGCTGACAAAGGCGTCGTTCTCCTCGGTGATCACGCCGGGCCACCACAGTTTATCGCCTTTCTGGCGAAAATAGAGCAATTTCCAGTAACGCGGGCGGAAACGTTGCGCATGCCCGGCCGCCTCCAGGGCGGGGCCGAGAACGTGCAGCAGATGCGAAAGCTCTGTGTCACTCCGCAAGGGCGCGCCGGTCTGCAAAAAATGCAGCACCTGAGATTCATTGACAAGATCGGCATAGCGGCGCAGAGGCGAAGTGACGGGCGTGTAGCAGTCCACGCCAAGGGCCGCGTGCGGGCGGGGCTGCACTTCAAGGCATGAGGCCGTCAGCGAGCGCATGATGCGCGCCATGTCCTGCGGGCTTGTCCAGATGCCGGCAAATTCCCTGGGCAGCGCGACATCCTGGGTGCGGTGCAGCATGGGCAGTTTATGGTTTCGCGCCCAGCGGGCCACAGCGGCCCCGGCCAGGATCATCATTTCCGCCACCAGAAACTGGGCGTCAGGGCTGGGCGGTTCCTGGGCAATGTCCACAGTGATATTCTGTCCTTCGCCGCGCAGGGTGATGACAGGCTCGGGCCGATCCATGATGACCGCGCCCGCCGCTATGCGGCTTTGCCGCAGTAGGTTCGCCATTTCAAGCCCAAGACGCAGTTGCGGGGCGTGGCGGGCCGCGGGGGGCGGTCCGGAATCGCCGCCATTGTCCAAAACGGCCTGACAGTCCTGGAACGTCAGGTTGGCCGCCAGGCGGACGTTGGCGATAAAGGGTTCACAAGCGCGGGCCGTGCCCCGCCCGTCAACAGACGCCCGCATGCACAGCGCGGGGCGCGTGTTTTCCGCCAGCAGGGAAAAGCAGCCCGTGCCGAGAATTTCCGGCAGCATGTGGCAGTTGCCCTCCGGCAAATAGATGCTGGTGCCCCGGCGCAACACGGCGTTGTCCAGCGGCCCCCCGAAGGGCCAGAACAGGGCGGGGCAGGCCAGAGCCAGGGTGAGCGTGAAACCGGTTCCGTCAGGTTCCACATAAAAGGCGTCGTCCACATCGCGGGTGCTTGCGCTGTCTATGCTGATAAAGGGCAGATCGCAGACGGGAAGATTGGCCCCCGGGGAGGCGGCGCGCGTAGCCTCCACCTCATCGGCGCAGGCTTTCCACCAGCCGTCACCCGGCTCATAGCCCGCGCGATCCAGCCAGAAATTGTGGTGCGGCGGCAATTCGCCAAGAGCGACAAGGAACTGCAGGGGAAGATGGGGCACGTCGGGCAGCCCCTTGACAAGCGTGCGCCAGAGGGATTCCTCGTGCTCCTGGCATTCCGGGTCAATCATTTTTGCCCGCAGCAGTTCTTTGAGCCGCTGAAGAACATCCGGCGCGGGCCAGGGAGCGGCCGGCGAAAGTTCGCATTTTTTGCAGGCGACATCCCACAAAAAGCGAAAAAAAGTCGCGCCGCCGGAAATCAGGTCTTCACGTTCCTGCCGTGCCCTGTGTTCGGCAAGGCGTTTTTCCACAAGCTCGGCGGGAAATACCTGAAAATCGGGCGGTTGAAAGCGAAAGTGGCTTTTGCAGGCCAACAGCGCATGGCCGTAAGCGGCCACGGTGTCCGTATCCGGAGCGGCGGTGAACAACTCGGCAAACCATTTGGCCGGGGCCAGGGCAACTTCGCCCTGGGCCGTTTCCCAGACGTCAAGCGCGGATATGCGCGCCTCCATGTCTTCCCGTGTTTTTTTGTGGGCGTAAAGCAGGCGGACGGAGTCTTCCTTGTTCATGTCCGGGCGGTGCAGGGGGCCAAGCCAGGGGAGGAGACGCTGGGCGGCAAGACGCGTCTCCCGCCGGTTGGGCAGCAGAAGGCGCAATTTTTCCCCGGCACCCTCGGTAACAAGGGCGATCTGTGGAGCGTTGCCCTCCATGTATTCGACAATGCAACCGGGCGTGGGATAGTGTACGCTGTCAGACATCGGAAGTTCCCGATCAGGCGGAAAAGAACTGCGAACTCCAGCGCATGGCCTTTGAGTAGGCGGTGGACATATCCGTCTCAGTCAGTCCGAAGGCCGCGCCCATCTCCAGCGCTTCATTCCATTCTCCGCGCGCGTACGAATTCATCAGGGCAATCCAGGACGAATAAGGGGTCTGTTTGCCCAAAAGCGCGTTCATCACGTCCGGGTTGATGGGGATGCCCTTGAGAATGGCCGTGAGCGGCATGCTGCAGGCGCTTTCAAGCAAAGAAAACAACCCGGAGAAAAAGAGTTCCTGAGAGGTGACTTCAGGCGGAAGCGCCGCGCGCTGACGCAGGGTTTCACCCAGAAGTTCCAGAAATTTCGCGCGTTGTGAAGCGATAAAAGACAGGGCGAAAGAAGCGGGGCTGGAGTCAAGGGCGGCCAGCACATTGACGCACAGCCATTGCGTGGCCGTCACATCGCCTATGAGATTCAGGGCGCGGAGCACGTTTGTCACCTGTCCGGAAAAAGCAAAGTGCGAGGAATTGACAAAACCGAGAAATTTTGCCGTGAGCAGGGGAATATGGAGTATGGCTTCGCTGAGTTTCAGCCTGTTCACAGGTTTTTGGTTGACAATTCCCAAAATTTGCATGCGCTCGGCTTGTGAACTGGAAAGGCCCTTGCCGCGCAGCATTTCCGGCTTGCTGAAAAAAAAGCCCTGAAAAAGTTTACAGCCCATCCTGATGGACAGTTGCTTCATTTCATTGGTTTCCACCTTTTCGGCCAGCAAAATACAGGGATGGGCGGCAACGCGTCTGGCAATCCCGGCAAGCAGGCTTTCGTCAAGATGCAGAACGTCCAGTTTCACGATGTCAGCCAGAGGCAGAAAAACGTCAAGCTGCCCCTGCCCGACGTAATCGTCAAGGGCGATGGCGTATCCGGCCGCTTTTATCTCTTTCAGAGCGTTCAGAACGGCGGGGGTCGGCAACACGTCCTCAAGAACTTCAAGAATGCAGATATCTTTGGGAAGCAGCCCGATAACTTGTGACTCAATCATTTCAGCCGGAAAATTGATGAGAATCTTTTGTCCGGGGCGCAAACCGCGCCGCGCGGCTTCAAATCCCGCTGCGATGACGCGGGCTGTGGCCACAGCGCCGCTTGCAATGTCGGCGTATTCGGTGTTGGGAAGTTTACGGTACAGCATTTCATAACCCCAGATAACACCCTGAGAATCAAAAATCGGCTGTCGCGCAACAGCGACATCCAATATATCTCTGGATTCAGCCTCTTCTCCACTGTCTGTGACTGCTTGCGCTTTTTTAATTTCTTCGTAGATAACTGACTGTATTTGTTGTGTCATTGGAGATGCCTTGAAAGGTAAAAAATAATGCTGTCATCGCATTTTTATGGATTCATTTACAGCATAGCAGAGGTGTCGGCGCGAGGCAATGCGTTGTTTGCGACAATGTCGCGAGCAAATGATATGACCGATGTAGGTATTGCTCCCCCGATTAAACCTTGCCGTGATTATGCGGCATACACGATGTTCTCTGCACAAGACATATCCTTTGTTGGCAAGGTTTAATCGGTGGAGCAATAAGCTCAGTACTATCCGATAACACTCTTCTGATTTAGGGGTATTTGAGGGGGTATTCA
>JAISZT010000025.1 GCA_031284485.1 Desulfovibrio sp. | reverse complement strand
CCTCAAGCGGATCACCCATACTGCTCAAGCGCCTCAGTCTATTGCTTTCATCGAAAAATCCGAATTGATATTTCATATGCCATAGTTACATCATAAACATAATTATTTCAAACTATTTTCCTGGCTATCAAGAAATATTATAGGGAACCCCCACGACAAAACAGTTAGAGTTTTTAGAGGCTCCCTATAGGTATATCTCCACGAATAAAAGAATCTTCTAATACCTGCCCGGCTATCTGTACAATTTTGTGCGCCTTTACAAGCTGACCCTTCGATTGTGCCGCTTCCGCTGGAAGCAAGATATCTTTTGGGGTTAATAGTGTGATAGGCGTGCTGCCGATAGTAGGATATAAATCTGTATCAAGACAGCGAGTTATCTTTGCAATGTATTTTTTTGTAAGGTCGGACTTTCGCTTCTCCAGCCATTGCCGGGCGACGACCTTAAACGTATTGCTGGCTTCACGGCTGGCTTTTACCGCAGCGGCCTTGTCGATTTTCTTCTTTTCACCAGGATCAAGGCCCTGCTCCAGTAGTTTTTTTGCCTGATAGTGCTTCTCCCGGGCATCTTTTAAAGATGTGGCCGGGTAAGTCCCCAGCGCGATCATTTTCTGTTTGCCTGCGAAACGGTACTTAAGACGCCAAAGTTTCCTGCCCGTAACAGATACCTGGAGATAAAGCCCATCGCTATCTGATACCCTGTATTGTCGTTCCCCAGCCTGTAATATCTGGATGTCTTTGTCTTTTAACATAGTGGTATCCTGTCTGTGTTTTTTTGCATTTTTGACTCGATACCCTCATCGATACCACCAAAATAAACTGACCGCAATGTGTTTTGTTGTACCTTAATAGACTGAAAAATGCTTAAAAAACAACGTCCCGCAAGGCATTTCAGACTTTGCGGGACGTTGGCAGATTTACTTGTGGAGCCCTTGACCAGGATTGAACTGGTGACCTCATCCTTACCAAGGATGCACTCTACCGACTGAGCTACAAGGGCAGGCAGAATGTAACCCCTAATACCCTATCAGCCTTTTGTCGTCAAGTGGCAGCACGCCGCCCAGTTCAGGCGTCAGTTCGCGCATCAGGCGGCCAATGAACTGGATGTGGCGGCGTTTGGCCTCGCGGCCGCGTATTCCGGCATACTGAACCAGGGCCTCTTTCAGTTCCGGCGGCAAGTCAAGCCGCTGGAGTTCCGCTTGCGGAAGGCGCGCCAATTTTTCACCAGCCTCCTGCAGGGCAAGGCTGTGGCGTTTTTTGGCGGAACGGCTTGGGGGCGGAGCGTCGGCGGTGTTGGCCATACCAGCTTATACCACTATGCCCAGGATAACGCCAAGCAGCACAACCGGTGAAACAATGCCGTTCAGCGTAAAAAAAGCCATATTGACATGGCGCGGATCCCTGTTTCGCATGAGGCGGCGCTCCATTAACAGCAGCACGGCCGTGCAGAGGCACACGAGCAGCCAGGGCCATGACAGCCCGGCGGCAAAACCTGTCAGCGTCAGAAAAATAACCGTCATGACATGAGAAAAGGCAGCCAGGGCCAGAGCTGTTTTTTGTCCGTGGACAGAGGGGAGCGAGCACAGATTGTATTCCAGGTCAAAATCCAGATCCAGAAAGGCATAGTATACGTCAAAAGCCCCCACCCAGAAAGTCACGGCAAAAAAAAGCAGAAAGGGCGCCAGCGTGATGCTGTCAGGATTGACGCTTATCCATCCCGCCAGCGGTGCAAGGCCAAGTGTGGCGCCGAGCCAGAAGTGGCAGAGCGGCGTGAAGCGTTTCATCAGGCTGTAGGCGGCGGCAAAGAGCAGGGCCGGCACGGCGAGCCGGAGGCACAGGCTGTTCAGACAGGCGCAGGCGGCGATGAACACAAGCGCCGTTACCGCGCAAAAAGCCCATGTTTTGCCTGTGCTGATAGCGCCTGTGACCAAGGGGCGGCTGCTGGTGCGCGGGTTGGCGCGGTCAAAGGGCAGATCCACAAGGCGGTTGAACGCCATGGCAAAGGAGCGCGCGGCCACCATGCCTATGGTCAGAAAAATCAGGGCGCGGACAGGCGGCATGCCGCGCGCGGCCAATACCGCCCCGGCCCAGGCATAGGGCAGGGCAAAGACGGAATGCTCAATTTTGACCATACGGCAAATATCCGCAAACTGACCGAAAGGCGTGCGCATTGATTATCCTCCGCAATCGGCGGGGTCGCCGTGCAGTTTGTCCAGGGCGTGGGGCAGGGCCGGTAGCACGGCGGCCAGATTTTCCAGTACGGCCTTGCGGCTTCCGGGCAGATTTAGAATGATGGATTGCCCCAGCACGCCGGCCGCCGCGCGGGAGATGGCGGCATGCGGCGTTTTGGCGAGGCTTGCCGCCAGCATGGCCTGGACAAAGCCGGGCAGAGGCATGTCCAGCAGGGCGGATGTGACCTGCGGCGTGATGTCGCGCGGGGAAAGGCCCGTGCCGCCCGTGGTGCAGATGATGTCATAACCCTGGTTCAGGGCCAGATCCGTCAGCAGGGCGCGCAAAAGGCCGGCGTCGTCCGGCAGCAGATAACCCCGGCTGTGGCAGAGCGGCACTGTTCCTGCCACAAGTTCGGCAATGGCCGGACCGCTTTTGTCTTCCCGCAGGCCAAGAGATCCTTTGTCCGAAAGCGTTATCCAGGCCAGGGATCGGCCGTGTTTTTGGGCTTCAAGGGTTATTTCGGCATCGGTCAGCGGGGGGGCTATGTCGCGCAGCGCCGTGAGCAGAGGACGGCGGACTGTATGTTGTCCGGTTTCGTCAGGCAGCCATGCGTAGCCCGTCACTTTAAGCAGGGGCGCGGCGTTTGCCGTTGGTTCGCACAATGTTGTCCCGATGGACGGGGACGCCGCCATTGCCAGGGGCAGGCAGCCTCCGGCGGCGCAGGGGCGCAGGCGCAGAGGTGGCAAAAGTTGTGTCGGGTGCATGCGAACTCCGTTATTTTGGGCATTGTAGCCGCTTGCGCAATGCGTTACAAGATGTGGGCAAGGACTTGTCAACTGGTTTGCCGTTCAAGTGTATGACATGATCGGAACAGGAGAAATGCAATGCCTGCCCGACGCGGGCAGCTTATGTCCCAGGCATACGAATTTGTGCATATCTGCGTAAATTGTTTGAGTTTTTACAGGCGAGAAAAACAATGAAAAAAATTGTCACGATGTTGTTTTTTTGTGTTGTCCTCATGCCCCATGCCGGATTTGCCGAAGACGCCGCAGCGGATATTGAATCTGCCCGGAGAGCTGATGGACAGGGGGATGCCGACGAGCAACATATGTCGGATTGGCTGCGCGGCAATCAGGCGCTGTGTGAGCCTGCACTCGGCGATGCCGACGAGCAACATATGTCGGATTGGCTGCGCGTGCTCAGCGACGGCGCTTCCAGAAACGTGAGCAGGGCCACCCATTGGCTGGAAAAAGCAGCCGAGCAAGGGAATGCTTACGCGCAATATAACCTGGGCATGATATATGCGCTTGGCCAGGGCGTCGCCAGGGACGAGCGCAAGGCTGCCGACTGGTTTCAGAAGGCCGCCGAGCAGGGAGAGGCAGACGCGCAATATAGTCTGGGCGTGATGTACATGCTCGGCCAGGGCATTGCCAGGGACGAAAGCAAGGCCGTCTGCTGGTTTCAGAAAGCCGCCGAGCAGGGGAACGCCGATGCGCAAGTGTTTTTGGGCATGGCGTATGCCGGCGGCAGCGGAGTCTCCAAGGATGAGAGCAAGGCCGTCTACTGGTATCAGAAGGCGGCTGATCAGGGGCATTCCAGAGCGCAGTATTATCTGGACAGGATGTACACGAACGACCGTGACGTTCCCACGGTCAAGAACAAGGCAACCTACTGGATGCGGAAGGCCGCTGAACAGGGAAATGCTTATGCGCAATATAATCTGGGCGTAATGTACGCGCACGGCCAGAAGGGTATTGCCAGGGACGGGGACAAGGCCGTCTATTGGCTGCGAAAAGCCGCCAGGCAGGGAAATGCCGACGCACAGGAGCTTTTGGCCATTATGTACGCGCACGGCAACGGTATTCCCAAAGATCACGTCAAAGCGTATGTTTATTGTTTGTTAGCGAAATGCAGCGGTAAACCGGATGATGGCCTGGAAAATATTCTCATGAAATTGCTGACGCCGGCACAACGGACACAAGCCCTGAAAGAAGCGGCAGAGATAAGTGGAACAATGCAAAAAACACAAAATGAAAGCAGCAAAAAAGACGACTAGCCGTGGCCGGAATATGGCCGGGTTCGTTTTTTGGGAAAAAGTCTTGTCACCAGCACAAAAAACAGCGGCGTGAAGAACAGGCCGAGGGCGGTGGCCGACAGTACCCCGCTGACCACTGTCGTGCCCACGGCGTTTTGTACCCCTGATCCGGCGCCGCTGTTGAGAGCGAGAGGAACCACGCCGAGAACAAATGCCAGAGAGGTCATGATGATAGGGCGGAAGCGAATCCGCACTGTCTCCAGTGTCGCGGAGAGCAAACTTTTTCCTCCCCTGTGCAACTCTCCGGCAAATTCGACAATCAGAATGGAGTTTTTGGCGGACAAGCCAATGACGGCAAGAATTCCGATCTGGAAATACACGTCATTGCTCATGCCGCGCAGGCTCATGCCTATGAGAGCCCCGATAATGCCCGTGGGCACGACCAGAAGTACGGAAAGAGGGACAGACCAGCTTTCATAAAGGGCCGCTAGGCACAGGAAGACGACCGACAGGGAAAGAGCGAGCAGCAGCCCTGTCTGCGAGCCGGACTGTTGTTCCTGGTAAGCCAGGCCGGTCCAGAGGAAGCCGAAACCTTCGGGCAGTTCCGCCGCAAGGGTTTCCATCGCGGCCATCGCTTCGCCGGAGGACCGGCCCGGCGCGCCCTCTCCCTGGATTTTGACGGCCGGAACCCCTTCATAGCGCTCAAGCTTTGGGGAACCCGTCGCGTCTCCCACAGTCAGGAACGAGAAAAAGGGAACCATCCCGCCTAAACTGTTGCGGACGTAATAGCGCTCAAAGTCTTTGACCTGCATCCTGAACGGCGCGTCAGCCTGCACGTAGACTTTCTTTGTCCTGCCGCGATCCATGAAGTCGTTGACATAGACGCCCCCCCAATAGGCGGCGATGGCGTCATTGATCACGTTTTTTTCCAGGCCGAGCGCCCCGGCTCTGGCAAGATCAACATGCAGTTCGTATTGCGGCACGTCATCCAGACCTCCGGGCCGCACATTTCTCAGGTCCGGATGTCCGGCGGCCTTGCGGGTGAGCATGTCGCGCGCTTCGACAAGTGCCTTGTGGCCGCGTCCGGCAAGATCCAACAATTCAAATTCAAAACCGGCGGCCTGGGCCAGTTCCCTGACGGGCGCGGGGCCGAAGACAAAGAGTCTGGCGTCGGGAATGCTGCTCACCGCGCGCCTTGTGCGGGCGATAACGGCGTTGACGTGCAGTTCTTTTGACGCGCGCAGTTTCCAGTCCTTCAACAATACGTAAACCTGCCCCGTGTTGCGCATGATTTCCACCAAGCGCCCCAGATGGGCGGAAACTTCGTCTCTGATATTGACTTTGATTTTAATCATGGCTATTCTCTCTCCAGAGAAAGCTGATGTGGGCGCGAAAACGTGTGCCGGACGGGGCCATACACGTCGTTAGGGACTGGAGCAAAGCCGTTAATTTGGCTCTGGTGAGACCTCATATCAGCTTTTCTTTTTTTCATAGACCAGCCAGCCG
>JAISZT010000037.1 GCA_031284485.1 Desulfovibrio sp. | reverse complement strand
CGGAATAGGAAATTGTTTAGATGCTGTTTGAGGAATGATTTTTGAAATGAACACGGAAATTGAATTATTGCAGAATTCGTCCAGCATGTCCAGCAAGGCAAAACCATAGACTCTCGCTAACTGCCTGAAATCACCACACGCGAAATCCGTGCTTGCAAAGTTGCCCTGTACAGGATAAATAGTCAGGCTAAATCTCTCCCATTTGGAGGTATCTCTTGTTTGACTCCATAGCCTATGCCATGGCGCCGCCGCAGGGCGGCGCGTCCGCCGGCGGCACGGACATGCTGATGCAGTTCCTGCCGCTTATTCTGATGTTCGCCATTTTCTGGTTTCTGCTTATCCGCCCCCAGCAGAAACGCGCCAAAGAACACAAAAAAATGCTGTCCGAACTGAAGCGCGGCGACCACGTGCTCACCTCCAGCGGGCTTGTGGGACGCATCCTTGAAATTGACGACGACGAGGCCACGATCGAATGCGGGGAAGCCAGGCTGCGCGTCACCCGCGGCTCCATTGGCGGCAAACTGCAGGGCAGGATCGGCAAAGCGCCCGAAGCCTCCGTTGCCGTTGAGAAAAAGAGGGGCCGCAAAGCTGCCGAAGCCCCAAAGGCTGAAGAAAAGAAGAGCGTCGAAGCTGCCGAAGCCCCTGAAGACCCCGAATCTGAAGAAAAGAAGTAAGAGTACAGATGGCTGTTTGCTGGCGATTGCTCATTTCCTTGCTGGTCTTTGCGCTGTGTTTTGTCTACGCCTTGCCCAACGCGCCTCTTCCCGACGGGCTGAGGCAAAGTTTGTCGGGCGTTCTGCCGTCCAACAAAATAAATCTCGGCCTTGACCTCAAGGGCGGCATCCATCTGACGCTTGGCGTGGAGGTGGACAAAGCCGTAACCAACGCCCTGTCTCTGGCCGGGCAGGATCTGCGCCGACTGGCCCAGGATGAAAAAGTGTCCGTTCTGCGTTCGCGCGTTGTCGGCGGCACGGCCCTTGAATTTTTGCTGCCGCGCGCGGCGGACGAGCCAAAACTGCGTGAAGTGCTGTTGCGCTATTTTCCGCAACTGACCGTTGACGCGCCGCAGCAGGGCGAATCCGGACAGCTTCGCTATGTGGCGCATTTTTCCGGGGAGGAAGTGGCCCGCCTGGAAAATCTGGCTCTGGATCAAGCGTTGCGCACCATACGCAACCGTATTGACCAGTTCGGAGTGGCCGAACCGGACATACGCAAGCAGGCGGGCAACCGCATACAGGTACAGTTGCCGGGCCTCTCCGACCCGCGCCGCGCCGTGCAGATTCTCGGTCAGACGGCACATCTGGAATTTCATCTGGTGCGCGACGACGTGGACCCCGGCAAGCCTGTGCTGCCTCAGGGCGTGATCACCCTGGCGATGCTGGAAAAAGGCGCGGCCCAGAAAGAAGTGCGCATCGCCGTGGAACGGGACGCCATGCTGACCGGCGAGGACGTGTCCGACGCCCGCCCGGCCTTTGACAGAATGAATCAGGCCTACGTGACTCTGAATTTCAACAGCCGGGGAGCGCGCATTTTTGAGCAGCTCACCGGCGAAAACGTCGGCAAGCGCATGGCCATTGTGCTGGACGGCAAAGCCTATTCCGCCCCTGTCATACGGGAGCGCATAGGCGGCGGGCGCGCCAGCATTTCCGGCAACTTCACTACCGACGAGGCGCAGGATCTGGCCATCGTCCTGCGCGCGGGATCCCTGCCCGCCCCGGTCACGGTGCTTGAAGAACGCAGCGTCGGTCCTTCTCTCGGACAGGAATCCATTGACAGTGGCGTTACGGCCGCCATGGTGGGCGCGGCGGCCGTAGTTGTGTTCATGGCCCTGTACTACGGCATGAGCGGGATGATCGCCGACATGATGCTGTGCTTCACCATGATCATGATCATGGCCGGTCTTTCCGCCTTCGGCGCGACGCTGACCCTGCCGGGCATCGCGGGCATCGTGCTGACCATCGGCATGGCGGTGGACGCCAACGTGCTCATTTATGAGCGAATACGCGAGGAGATCCACAACGGGTTCACGCCAATGGCGGCGGTGCGCGCCGGTTTTGACCGGGCGGCCATCTCCATCACGGATTCAAACCTGACCACCATTATCGCCACGGTCATTCTGTACCAGTTCGGCACAGGGCCCATTCGCGGCTTCGCGGTAACGCTTTCCCTGGGCATTATCGCTTCCATGTTCACGGCGATTTTTGTATCGCGCGCCATTTTTGAAGAATGGGCGCGTCGCTGCGGCCCCAGGGGCCTGAGCATTTAACCACCGGACACGAGTATGGCTTTTGCGTTCATACGGCACAACACCAACATAGATTTTATCGGCAAGCGCTTTTGGGCGTATGGCGTATCCCTTGTTTTGCTGCTGGCCGGGCTGGCCTCCGCCCTATGGGGCAACGGCCTGAAAATGGGCATTGATTTCGCCGGCGGCATTGTCGCGCAGGTGCAGTTCGCCCGGCCCGTGGAGGACGAGGCGCTCAAGTCCGGTCTGGATATCCCCGCCCTGCGCGGCCTTTCCACCCAGCGCTTTGGCGAAGGCGGGCGCGACCATCTGTTGCGCTTTTCCGGCGAGCAGGAAGCGAACGCCTCCGAATTCCGCGCGGCCGTCACGGACGCGCTGGCCGCGGCCTTCCCGGACAACAGGGCGGAAATACAGCGTCTGGAAATGGTGGGACCGAAAATAGGTCAGGATCTGACCAACAAGGCTCTGGGCGCGCTCTATTACGCCGTGTTGCTTATTGCGGTCTACATTTCAGGGCGTTTTGAACAGCGCTGGATGGCGGCGGCCATCATGGCGGCGGCGTTGTGGGGCGGCATGTATCTTCTGGGCTTTACCGGTCTGGGCATGGGAACTCTGGTGCTGTTCTCCCTGGGCATCGCTCTGGTGGTCTGCTTTTTCCTCAAGCTCAATTTCGCTCTGGGCGCGGTCACGGGCCTGTTGCACGACGTGCTGATCACCGCGGGTCTGCTTTCCATCCTGAATGTCGAGATTGATCTGAACGTCATTGCCGCGCTGATGACCCTCATCGGCTATTCCCTGAACGACACCATCATCGTGTACGACAGGCTGCGTGAAAACCTGCGATCTTCGGACGCGTTGCCCCTTGACCGGTTGATCAACAAAAGCGTCAACCAGACGCTTTCACGCACCATTCTCACCAGCGGCACCACCCTGGCCGCGACTCTTGCCCTCTATGTGCTCGGCGGAGGGGTGATACATGATTTCGCTCTGACCATGCTTATCGGCGTGGTTGTGGGCACGGCCTCGTCCATCTATGTGGCCTCGGCCATCCTGCTCACCCTCGGCGATACGGAATTCTACAGGGAACAGCAGCAAAAACACCAGGTAAAATACGAACGCCCGGGCGAACACGGGGTGGTGTGACCCTCAATCCTCAACGCGCAGAGCGGCCAGAAAGGCCTCCTGGGGCAATTCCACATTGCCCATGCGCTTCATGCGTTTTTTGCCTTCTTTCTGTTTTTCCAGAAGCTTGCGCTTGCGCGTGATGTCGCCGCCGTAGCACTTGGCCGTGACGTTTTTGCGGAAGGCCGAAACGGTTTCGCGCGCTATGACCTTCTGTCCTATGGCCGCCTGCACCGCCACCTCAAATAACTGGCGCGGAATGGTGCGCTTGAGCTTGAGGGCCAGCGCGCGCCCGTAGTGGTATGCCCGGTCGCGGTGCACTATAACCGCGAGCGCGTCCACCGGATCGCCGTTGAGCAGTATGTCAAGGCGGACAAGGTTTGCGGCCCGGTAGTCCAGCGGTTCGTAGTCCATGGAGGCGTACCCGCGCGTGACGGATTTGAGCCTGTCAAAAAAATCGTAGACAATTTCGGCAAAGGGCATCTCGTAGGTGGCCACAACGCGGTTGGAGGCCAGATAGCGCAGATTTTTTTGCGCGCCGCGTTTTTCCTCGCACAGTTTCATGACATTGCCGACATATTCGCCGGGCACGTGAATATCCATACGCACGTAAGGCTCAAAAAGCGTGCGGATTTTCCCGGCGTCCGGCAGGCGGGCGGGATTGTCCACATCCATGACGCTCCCGTCCGTGCTTTCCACCCTGTACACCACCGACGGCGCGGTGGCGATGAGGGACATCTCGAATTCGCGCTCCAGACGCTCCTGGATGATTTCCATGTGCAGGAGGCCAAGGAAGCCGCAGCGAAAACCGAATCCGAGCGCCTGGGATGTTTCCGCCTCAAAACGGAAGGCCGCGTCGTTGAGCTGGAGCTTGTCCAGGGCGGCCTTGAGGTCTTCGTAGTCGTCAGATTCCGTGGGGTACAGCCCGCAGAAAACCATGGGCTGCACTTCCTTGAATCCCGGCACGGGCGCGGGCGCGGGGTTGGCGGCCAGGGTGATGGTGTCCCCCACGCGCGCGTCGCCGATTTCCTTGATGGAGCCGCACAAAAACCCCACTTCTCCGGCGCTCAACTCCCGCACGTCGGTCGATTCCGGCGAAAACACGCCAAGACGCAGCACATCGTATTCCTTGCCCGTGCTCATCAGGCGCACGCGGTCGTTCACGCGCAACGTGCCGTCCATAACGCGGAACAGGATGACGACGCCCTGGTAGCTGTCGTACCAGGAATCGAATATGAGGGCCTTGAGCGGGGCTGCGCAATCCCCTCCGGGCGCGGGCAGACGGCGCACAATGGCTTCCAGCACGTCGGCGACGCCCTGCCCGGTTTTGGCGGAAACCGGCAGGGCCTCGGCGCAGTCAAGTCCGATGTTTTCTTCAATGTCCGCCCTGACGCGTTCCACCTCCGCTCCGGGCAGGTCGAGCTTGTTCAAAATCGTGATAATTTCGTGATTGTGATCCAGCGCCAGATACACGTTGGCCAGGGTCTGCGCTTCCACGCCCTGCGTGGCGTCCACCACCAGCAGCGCGCCTTCGCAGGCCGCGAGGGATCGCGAAACTTCATAATTGAAATCCACGTGGCCGGGTGTGTCTATGAGGTTGAACTGATATTGTCTGCCGTCCGCGGCCGTATAGGGAATGCGCACGCTCTGGGCCTTGATGGTGATGCCGCGCTCCCGTTCGATGTCCATTTTGTCAAGGTACTGCTGTCTGGCCTCGCGGGAACTCACCATGCCGGTCAATTCCAGAATGCGGTCGGCCAGAGTGGATTTGCCATGGTCGATATGGGCTATGATGCAGAAATTTCGTATGTGTTCCAGTTTGGGCATGCTTTCTTCTATATTTATTTTCCTGATTTTTCTGATGATAAAGCATCCCGTGGGGGGATTCAAGTCCTGATTTTTCAAGCTTCAGCGGATTTTGTTGCATACTGGCTATTTTTTCTAGTGACTTGCGTCATCTAAATATTTTGATACAATGGACTCATCCAAAGAAAGGGTGGGTCAAAAATGAGAACGAAAAAATATGTCATAATGCTCACGGATGACGAACGTAAAACAC
>JAISZT010000033.1 GCA_031284485.1 Desulfovibrio sp. | reverse complement strand
CATGAGGGAACTCCGTTGGGCATAGTGCCCGGTTGATGGTGTGTGAACATCTCCATCAAAACGGAGTTCCCCCCTTTTCGCAAGGGGTAACTGTCAGATCAAGTCGAGACTATCTCAATGGGAACGACCCCACTCTGGAAACTGGAGGATCTGCGCGGCGTATTCAATCAACTGCCGGACAAGCCTTTGGCCGAAGACTCCCTGAGTTCGTCCAGATAGTCGGCCCACTCCTGCATCAACTGCCTCCTGTCTTCCATGTACTGCGCGCGGTTATATACCGCGCGTATTTTATCAGCCCCCTTGTGGGCAAGCTGCGCCTCAATAACATCCGCCCGGCAACCGCGCTCATTCAGTAGCGTTGACGCCATGGCCCGGAAGCCATGCGCCGTCATTTGATCCTTTTCATACCCCATGTTTCTGAGGGCCGCGAGAACGCCGTTCTCTGAAAGCGGCTTGTCCTTGCTGCGTGGGCTGGGAAAAACATACCTGCCGGTGCCTGTTATGGGCTGGAGCGCGCGCAGAACTTCCAGCGCCTGCCGGGAGAGGGGAACGCGATGCTCCACGCGCGTCTTCATCTTGGCGGCCGGGATCGTCCATTCCCGGTTTTCAAAGTCGATCTCCTGCCATTCCGCATGCCGGATTTCACCAGGGCGGCAGAAGGTCAGAGCGGAGAAGGCGAGAGCGCCCCGCACCACAGCGGAGCCTTTGTAATCGTCAATGGTACGCATGAGCGCGCCGACCTCTTTGGGCTTCACAATCGCGGCATGCTGGCCCTTCTGGTGAGGAACCAGCGCGCCGCGCAGATCCCGGCACGGGTCGGAATCGACAACGCCGCTCGCCACGCCATACCGAAAAACCAGAGAGCATATACCCAGCACACGACTTGCTGTTTCAAAAGCCCGACGCTCTTCAATCTTGCGCAGCATGGCAAGAATGTCCTGAGGCGTAATAGTGGCTATGGGCTTTTCTCCAAAAGCTGGATAAACATCCAGTTCAAGACGTCCCTTCACGGTCACAATGTGGCTTTCAGCCCATATGTTGCCCATGTTTTCACGCCATATCTCAGCCACGGTTCGGAAAGAAGTCCCTCCGGTAATGTCCTGTTTTTTCTTAGCCGGGGACGGGTCTTCTCCTTTTTGCAAAATTCTCCGGTAGTCATCCCGCTTGTCCCTGGCCTCCTTCAAACTGACATCAGGCCACGATCCAAGGGAAAGCCTTTTTTCCTTTCCCTCAAAGCTATACTTCCAACGCCAATATTTGCCACCGGCCACGCTGGTTTCCAGATACAAACCTTTCGCATCGTGGAAGCGTTCTATCTTCCCGCTAGGCTTTATGGCTCTAAGCTTTACTTCGGTAAGTTGGGGCATAATTTTATTTTCCTTGGGGAAAAATTATTTTGCCCCACCTTTTTGCCCCAAACGTGTATGGGCTGTCAAGGCGCAAAGGGGAACTGACGGGAACACAAAAGCGGGTAAAAGCAAAGCCCCGCAAGGCTTTTGGAACCCTGCGGGACTTCTTGATTTTATCAGGTGGTGGAGGTGGGGGGAATCGAACCCCCGTCCGAAAACACTCTACACAAAGCATCTACAGGCTTAGATCAGGTTTACATCACGCCGCATGGGTGCCCCCGATCAGGCGCCATACGACATATCCGCCGGTAACATCTCACGAAAAACCCCGGCAGACACCGGTTTTCGCCAGCCTGATAAGTGTCGCCACAAAGGAGTATCAGGCGTAATCCCCTGTAACGTGACCGTCAAGCGGTCATTTGCCGCGCTTATGCAGCGTAGGCGTATTCGTAATCGTTGTTGGCAATTACAGTGTTGCCGCTTTTTACGAGGCCAGCGGCGCCTCGGCCTGCCACTCCGGCTTCCACGTCCCCGTCGAAACCAGTGCACCCCCTGATGCCAATATTTTCTTCTCTATACTTCAACCGCAAAAAATAGGCAACAACCCCCCTACAGCACTTTAAACTTGTGCACCTCGTTGGTCTGCCCGTCTATCACATGTACGGCACAGGCAATACAGGGGTCAAACGAATGCATGGTGCGCAAAATTTCCACCGGACGTTTGGGATCCGCCACCGGCGTTCCCACAAGGGATTCTTCGCCGGCGCCCGGCACATCCATGGCATCGCGCGGTCCAAGATTCCATGTGGTAGGCACTACAAGCTGGAAGTTGGAAATTCTTGCGTTGGCGTCTGTCACAAGCCAGTGAGAAAGCACGCCGCGCGGCGCGTTGACGAAACCAACGCCCCTGGCGTTCTTCGGGGCTGCATAATCTTCTACAATTTTCTTGTCGCCTTTTCCAATATTGTTCTCATATTCCTGCAACCACACTTCCATCTGTTCCGCGATGGCCAGCGCCTGGATACCGCGCGCCGCCGTGCGTCCAAGTGTTGAGAAAAGCGCGCCGGTACCGACATTGAGGGCTTTAAGCACCTTGTCCACTATCGGCTTTATTGTTTGATTGTTTTGCGCATACGACACCAGCACTTGAGCCAACGGCCCGGTCTCTATGGATATATTGTCGTAGCGCGGCGCTTTTAACCAGGAATAGCGGTCTTTGTCGCCCATTTGCGTAAATGCCGGCTTTGTTTCACCCATATAGGGCGTTCTGGCCTCATCTCCCTTGTACCAACTATGGCGCACGTGCTCCGCGATTTTCGCAGGATCAAATTTTTGCACATCGCCTATCTTCCGGTTCAATATCACACCGGGTTTGAGCCAGCGTGTGTTCAAGTCCCGTTCGCCACCGGCGGCAGGGAATTCTCCGCAAGCCATAAAGTTGGTAGTGCCGCCATAATTTGCCCAGTTCTTGTATCCTCCGGCCACGGCAAGCAAATCCGGAATATAATACTGCTCAATAAACTCGCGGACCTTCTTGTGTATTTCACGAAACTCCTTGATCCTTTCAGGAGTCAATGCCTCATAGCAGGTGACGCCGCCCCCCACAACAAACTGGGGGTGGGGATTCTTGCCGCCAAAAACTGCCGTGCCCTTTGCCGCCTCCATCTGCATGCGCAACGCCAGCAGGTAGTCGGCCGTCGCTATCAGGTTAACTTCCGGTTCCAGTTGGTAGGCCGGGTGCCCGCCAAGGAAATAGGCATTTGTGAAGGGGCCAAGCTGGCCGCTTTCCACAAAAGCCTTGAGTTTGGCCTGTACCGCCCGGTAATCGTCCGGCACGGCCTTGCGCGATGATATGGATGTGGCTATTTGAGCGGCTTTTACAGGATCAGCCTGCAACGCGCTTGTCACATCCACAAAATCCAGAGCGTGCAGGTGATAAAAATGCACCAGATGATCGTGCAGCGCCTGCATTCCCAGCACCAGATTGCGTATATAGGTCGCATTGGCCGGGATGGGCTTGTTGATGGCGTCTTCAAGCGCGCGCGTTGAAGCCAGCCCATGCACAAAGGTGCACACACCACAGGTGCGCTGGGTAAAATGCTGGGCATCGCGCGGATCACGTCCTTTCAGGATGACCTCCAGACCGCGAAACAACGTGCCGATGGTTCTCGCTTCTTTTATTATGCCGTTTTCCACTTCCACTTCAACACGCAAATGCCCTTCAATACGGGTAAGCGGATCCACCACAACAGGGCCGGTGTAATTGCTTTGGGCCGTGTTTTTTGCTTGACTCATAGCTATTTCTCCCTAGTTCTGATAGAACGGCGTCAAGTCGTCCCAGAAATTCGGCTCGCTGCAACCAATGCATGGATGCCCGGCGCGCACCGGCCAGTTTGTGTCGTTAAAGAGAGCCTTTGGACAATTATTGTATGTTTGCGGCCCTTTACAGCCAAGGTCATACAGGCACCAGCCCTTGCGCGCCTCTTCAGAATTGAAGGAAGGCGCAAATTCGCCGGCATCAAAGTGTTTGCGGCGTTCGCAAAGGGCATGGACATTCTGACCATAGAACATTACAGGCCGCCCCAGTTCGTCCAGGTCAATTTTGCTGCCCTGCAAAAAAGCCACCAGCGTACCTACCAGATTGAGCGGATTGGGCGGGCAGCCGGCAATATTAATGGCCTTTACGCCAATATCCGAAAAACATTCATTAACGCCTTTCGCGCCGGTAAGATTGGGCTTTGCAGACTGTATGCCTCCGTAGCTGGAGCATGTGCCCATGCACACAACGGCCTTTGCCTTGGGGAGAATGCGTCTACAGGTATCGTATATGGTGTGCCCGCCCACATAACAATACTTGCCGTCCATGGCCGTTGGAATCGCGCCTTCCACAACGCAAATAAACCCGTCAGGATTCGCAACCGCCTGCTCCAGCGCCTCTTCAGCCGCTTCACCGGCCGCGGCCATGATCGTTTCATGGTAATCAAGCGAAATTGTGTCCAAAATCAACGTATCAAGAAAAGGCTTGTACGTGCGCAATACAGCCTCGGAACACCCGGTGCATTCCGCGGCGTGCAAATATACCACCGATGCCCTGCGCCCGTTTAGAGCGGCGGCCACTTCAGAAGCGAAGACCTGGCCCATGCCCATTGTCACCGCCACCGCAGTACAAAACTTCATAAAATCGCGGCGGCTGACGCCCTGGCGTTCCATACGCTCTTCTCCGCTTTTTTCGCCCAAACCTACGGCAATACGCATAACAGCCTCCTTACTATTCCACGTCCATGCAGAAAGTTCTGTAATCTTACAAACGATACACACTTCCCTGCACGGGGTCAATGGTTCAGCGAATATTTAGTCAACACTCACTGCATATCTGCATGCAGCAGGTTGTCCCCCGCAAGCGTGGCAACCATTACAGCCTTGATGGTGTGCATGCGGTTTTCCGCTTCTTTAAAGGCCATGTTGCGGGAAGATTCAAAAACATCATCCGATACTTCCATACAGGTGAGACCGAAACGCCGATAGATATCCTCACCAGTTTTCGTGTCCCGATTGTGAAAACTTGGCAGACAATGCAGAAACTTGCAGTCAGGGTTACCGGTGCTGTTTACAACCGCCATATCCACGCGATACGGCGTAAGCAGGTCTATGCGTTCTTTCCACACATCTTCCGGTTCTCCCATGGATACCCAGACATCCGTATACAAAAAGTCACACCCCTTAACGCCTTCTTCCACGCTTTCCGTGCGCATGATGCGCGCGCCGGTTTGCGCAGCCACCCGTCTGGCCCTTTCAAAAACTTCATCCGATGTCCACAGCGCGCGTGGAGCCACAGAACGAAAATCCACACCCAGTATGGCGGAGCCCATCATCAGGGAATTGCCCATGTTGTATCGCGCATCGCCAAGATAGGCCAGTGTCTGCCGGTTCAAGGGCTTACCGCAGCACTCGCGCATGGTCAGCATGTCCGCCAGAAGCTGTGTGGGATGCCATTCGTTGGTCAGGCCATTCCAGACGGGGACGGAAGAATATTGCGCCAGGGCTTCCACACGGCTTTGGGCAAATCCCCGGTATTCTATACCGTCAAAAAAGCGGGACAATACGCGGGCGGTGTCGGGCATGGATTCCTTGCTTCCCATTTGTGAGCCGGAAGGTCCAAGATAGGTGACCTGCGCGCCCTGATCATGTGCGGCCACTTCAAAAGCGCACCGGGTGCGTGTGGAATCCTTCTCAAAAAGAAGCACGATGTTTTTGTCTCGCAAAAACTTTTGTTCACAATGCTCACGCTTGGCTTTCTTGAGTCTGGCCGCCAACTCCAGAAGATATGTCAGTTCTTCCGGGGTAAAATCAGATTCTTTCAAAAAATCCCTGTTGTGCAAGCTGTTCAACAGACGCTCCTTACTATTTTTTGATGGCTGGCGCGCCCAGAGGGAATCGAACCCCCGGCCAAGAGCTTAGAAGGCTCCTGCTCTATCCGTCTGAGCTATGGGCGCGCAACGTTTTGCTGGGGTGATATTTTTTGCCGTAATTTTGGAATATCCGGCAACGCTTCCACGGCGGCGCGTTTTTGTTTGTCAGCGACATGTTGGTAATGCTCCAAAAGCATGGTTGGTGAAGTATGTCCCATGATCTGTGCGGTTGTTCCCACGTCAACACCTGCGGCAATGGCCTCAGTCGCAAAGGCGTGACGGAGATCGTAAGGTCGGATACGGCGAGTGATGCCTGCTCTTTTAAGGGTATTTGCCCATGCTGTTTTGAAGCTTGCCACTTGCCGTCCTTTGTAATGTATAACGTACTCAACGCCGTTTTCCATATCTCCTTTATGCTATTGCTCTATTTCATGCAACAGGCTTTCGCGGATCGGCACTTCCCGCCACGGCTGTTCCGGGCGCTTTTTTGCGGCGTGAAAAGGTATGCGGCCTGCCCCGCGAATCGTGAAAGGTGCCCGTGCGGGCTATTTCAATCCAGGGGGTTATTCCTTGCGCCATAAAAATCCTCCTTCCCCCGGTTTGCACCGTGAAAAGGAGGCTCTTGCCGTAAGGTGCGCGAACTACGCACAGAATTTTCAGAAATAAAAGAACGCCGCCCCTTTCATAAGGGAGACGTTTTTAGACGCGAACTACAGAAACAATTTTACAACGGCGGAACCCACTCAAAATTTACTACTGAGACGCTCCCGGTAGCCTTGTCCACCGCCCAATCCAAATAATCGTCACGCGGGTTTTCATGCTCTTTATATACTGTGGCCTCAAAAATAAACGCCTCCGGCGTTTCCTCAATCATATCGCCAACCCACACTAAAGGATAATCCTTGTCCGTGTTCTGGCTCATGTTTTGCGTGAGCTTTGCCCTGGCTTCTGCTGCGTTCATGTTGTGCCGCTCTTGACTATTTCTTCCCATTCAAAGTCATCGCGTAATGTGCAGTCATCCATGCGGTAAAGTGTATATCCAATCTCTGGCTTGCCTTACCAAGCGTCTGCGCGCCGATTTCGCCGGATTGCGGATCAATGAAATGCAATTTCCCGCCAATTTTTTCGCAGGCTATGGTATGGCCCGCCATCATGCGGGGCCATATCCAGAGTATCCCGGCTAGTGCCCCATCCGGCATGGCCTTCAACTGCGCAAGCAAAGCCGCCTTGTTTAATTTCGCCCCGCCCGCAAGCCTGCCGTGTACTTGAACGTCCTTCAACCCTTCCCAACAAGATTGCCCCGCCTGCTTGTTCCATTCGCGTACGGCCTCGGCAACGCCACCACGTTATACCCCCGCCGCCTTAATTCGTATGTCGGCACACAACGCTGGCAATTTATCATGTATTGCCCGCCTTCGGCAAATCGCGGGTTAGCCTTTGCGGCTGCCTGCGTCATATCTATCGGCGCGCCCTTTTGAACGCCGATAGCTTTTTCCACAGGATCAAGTATAGCCGTATCCGTTTTTGTCGGCAATGCCTTTTTTCGTTCTCAACTTTGCGCTGCCGTTTTTCTCGCGACGCTCGGCGGCTGACCCTTGTCAGTCCTGCTTTAGTAGCGTATTCGTTCGATGCGTTTCAGTGTTTCCCGTATTCTCATCTTGGCTGACCCTCCATAGTCGCAAGGGGATATTATGCGTCATTGGACGGATGGATGAAGAAGGGGGATAGCGGGTTCGAGAAAAAGGGTGTTACCTCATTTTTGAAGATAACACCCTTGAATTTTCTGGCGCGCCCGGAGCGATTCGAACGCCCGACCTACAGGTTCGTAGCCTGTTGCTCTATCCAGCTGAGCCACGGGCGCGTATTTGTCAGAATAAGCAAGGCAAAATTATTCGTCAAGATTTTTTCTTGAGGGTGTCGACTTAAATATATATTTCTGGCAGAATACCCCCATCTGAAAAGAAGGAGAGGGGAAAATGCCGACATGCAAAAAATGCGGTTCCGGGCAGATAGTGAAAAGCGGTGTTGCGGCAGGCAAGCAGCGGTTTCTCTGCAAAGAATGTGGATGCAATTTTAGGGAAGGGGACATTTGATCTGTTTCCGGCAGATTGCCGTCCGTGTACACAAGAATATCCGTGTTCAAATCCGGGCTGTGCCGATGCAGCGCCTGCAGCAGACACCCTGCGGCGGAAGAGAAGTCTCCTGTGATTCCCAGCAGTATGGCAAGTGGACGTTTCCTCATGAAGACTCCGGTTCAGGTTATTTCAGCCGCCACGGACAAAGGCACACTGACAATGACTTTTAAAGGTTGCTGTGCTGTCACCATCATGCGGGCAGTATACAGCCATGCGGCGAAGATGACAACATGCATGATTTCGCGGGAAAAAATTTTTTGAGACAGATCTTATCCTGCCTCCGGCCATTCCGCAACAATCCGCGGGATTCTTTCGTTGAATCAGAGAGAGGCGGCTTCAGTCTCCCCGTTTTCGTCTTTCGGTTTTCAATTCGCCAATTTCCTCAAGCAATGCCCGTTCGCGCTCATTGGCGAGATAAAGTCTTTCATTCACGGCATCAAGGCGTTTATACAACTCCAGACAATGAGCGCAAGGCATTGCGGCGTTTATGCCTTGGGGAACTTCCGCTTTTTCGTTTGCCGCCCGCATTGGTCCGTCTTCAAAGAGAAGCCACTGGGGGGATATGTTCATTTTTAGGCAAATTTCAGAAATTATATCAGAATTGGGCAAAGACAATTCCTGTTCGTAATTCCTGAGTGTATTTTCAACAATTCCTATAGCTTTTGCAAATTCTCGGCGTGAAATCCGGCCTCTGGCCTGCACAATCCTGCTACCGATTCCCATAGACAAAAATTTATCGCTCAAAGTATTGCGTGAATTTTTGCACGAAATACTTTGCAACGCCTTGGTTTCCCACGATAAACTTTATTTTTCCTATTTTTTTGATTTATATGTCAAAAAAAGGTTGACTTGATATAAAAAATAGGCAAAAAAGAAACTCGCGGGCGGTTAACAACACTTTCTGAATAAACCCTAACCAACCCCGCGCGTGTGGTCAACGTCCGGCCACAAAAAAAATCAGACAAGGCAGGAAACGGCAATGGTGTAGGAAGAATTCGGGGAAATCGGCGCAAAGCCCGGCTGGGGCGTGATTCACCGTGATCCGCACAATGTGTGCCGGCTGGCGCTGAGTCGCGCGCGGTCGTCTCCGGGTACTTTCCGTTGGTTTGGCAATTTTTTTCAATTTTAAGGAAAGAAGGTACACGATGAAGAAATGGGCAGGCTTTATTGCGCTGGCTCTGCTGCTCTGTTTGCAGACTGAAGCGCGCGCGGGGGAACAAACGGGTATTTACGTTGCGCCGAAATTTATGACGGGCTTTACCGGCTGGCATGGAAAAAACGAACTTGGCGTTTCAAGCAACATGCCGGGCACCGGTCAAGGCTCATACAGCGAGGGAGCGCAACACGCAAACACGCTTGTCGGCGGAGCGTTGGCCATTGGCTATGATTTTGACAAAAAATATGAAATTCCGGTGCGCGCGGAGATAGAATATGGCGTCTGGTCGAAACTGTCCGGCGAAACCTCGCTCGGTACAAATCTTGACGCGGTTTTCACTGGCACTGGCGATGCAGTTATGGCGTTTACCGGTATGCAATTTGAAATGGATATTCAGACATTGATGGCAAATCTGTACTGGGATTTCAAAAACAGCACGGCCTTTACGCCCTATGTCGGCGCCGGTCTGGGTCTGGCCTTTATTCAGGCCAGGGCTGTTGTGAAGGGAAACGGCACAAACGCTGCTCATGCCGCCTCTTTTTCTCTTGAAAAAGACACCGGCATACGCGGACAGACGAATTTTGCCTGGCAGGTGGGCGCGGGGTGCAGCTACGCGTTCACTGACGCCGTGTCTGTTGATCTTGGCTACCGCTTTGTGAGCCTGGGCAATGTTGAAACGAATACGGCACGGGTGGCGATTGAGGCGTTGGGATCGACAACAAGCTTCAGCGCCAAGGGCAAAGTGGAAAATCTCTATATGCACCAGGTCGGCCTTGGCCTGCGTATAACCTTTTAGGCGTTCAGATAATATCCTTGCAATAATCCCGATTCTCTGCTGAGGATCGGGATTTTTTTCATCCCTTTCCTGAAGGAAATCCGCGACAATACCGGTTTTGGCGGTGTCGGTCTTGGCGCGGCAACGATATTGACAAAGAATACCATGAATTATATTATATTACAATAAAATCAAAGGAGTCGCTATCCTGACGTCATCCGCGTCCCGTCCTGAGCCGCGCCTCGTCATGGCCGACGAGAACGGCAATATTTACGATGCCCCCCGGTTGCTGATGGTCTGCCGTCGCGGCGCGCAGTGGGGCTTGCCGCGTCCGGACGAGCTTATGCCGCTGCCGGAGGAGAGCGAGCTTTTTCTTTTGCCGGGGCGGCTGGCGGTGGGCCTTGACCCGGAAACCGGTCTTGTGGAATGCCTGCCGCAACTGGCTGTGGCCGCTTTTGCCGCTCCGGGGCACACATTTTCAGCCCATCCGGCCTACAAGCGCGCTGAAGATGCGCCCTTGCTGCCGCTTTTCGCATACGGGGCCGTGGGATTTTATCGCGGACGTTTTTATGTCTGCGCCCGCAGGGTGGACGAAGACCCGCGTCAGCAGTTTTGCCATATTCCGCGCGCGCGCATTGAGCAGAACGCGCGGCGGCTTTTGCGCGAGCACCCGAAGAACCGTTTGATACGACATATCCTGAACAACTGCGTCTTGCGCTATGACTGCCCTGCCGCCCGCAATTTCGCCCTTGGCCGTTTTGAAGCGCCGCTGCCTTCCTCACGCGCGTGCAATGCGCGTTGCGTCGGCTGTATTTCCGCCCAGGACAAGGATTCTCCCGTGGCTGTGACTCCGCAGCATCGCCTTGCCTTCACGCCAACCCCGGAAGAGATAGTGGGAGTCATGCGCCTGCATGAAAGCCGGGAAACGCGGCAGCCTGTGTATTCCTTCGGACAGGGTTGCGAGGGAGACCCCCTGACCAACACGGATTTGCTGGTGGAGAGCGTGCGCCTGTTCCGCAAGGCGGGCGGACGGGGCACGGTAAACTGTAATACCAACGCCTCAAAGCCCGAAGCCGTTGCCAGGCTGGCGCAAGCGGGATTGACGAGTCTCAGGGTAAGCTGCAACAGCGCCAGAGAGGATGTGTACAACCGTTATTATCGCCCGGCGGACTATACGCTGTCCGATGTGCGCGCTTCCATGAAGACAGCGCGCGCCCACGGCGTTTTTATCGCCCTGAATCTCCTGTTTTTCCCCGGAGTCACGGACACTGAAGAAGAGCTTGAGGCGCTGGCCGCGATGATAGGCGAAAACGGAGTGAGCATGGTGCAGTGGCGCAATCTGAACATTGATCCGGAATGGTATTTTGCCTTGCTGCATGACGGCGGTACTGCGGGAGACGCGGCACTCCCCAGTATGGGGCTTGCGCTTTTCATGAAGCGTCTGAAAAAACTTTGTCCCTGGCTGCGTTACGGGTATTTCAATCCCTGGCTTGGGGACAGGGCGGATATTGCCGCACCTGCGCCCGGGGAATGGAGTATGCCGCTATGACGCGGATCCTGACTCTTCCCGAGCAGCGTGAATTGCTGAAGCGCGCCGCAGTGCCGGAGCATTCTGTTGCGTTTATGCAGGCAATGTCCGGCGGTACGGCCTTTTGCGAACAGGGTTTTTTATTTTTATATGCTGAAGACTGGCTCATGGCTGTCGGCTATCCGCTTCAGGAAGGGGAGAAAACCGGTTTTGACGCCGCTTTTGACGAGGCTGTCAAACGGATTGCGCGGGGGAGGCGCATCGGTCATGGCAAGACGCTTTCCTGCTTTGCAATTGCACCGGATTTGCCGGAGCGTCTGCACAAATTTATCCGTCAGCAGGATTGGTATTACACGCTGGATACGGCGCAGCCCATCCCCCGGCGTTTACGCGCCATTGCGGCAAAAGCCGCCGAAAAGCTGACGGTGACGGAAGACAGGCAATTCGGCCCGGCGCACCGCAGGCTTTGGGCGGAATTTCTTGCCCGTACGCAAATGCAGCCCGACGTGCGTGAGCTTTACGCCCGCACTGAAGCGGTACTGGCGGCAGGCAGAGCGTCTGTTTCCGCAGGAGATGCTCTTCTGGATGTGCGTCTGCTGAACGCCCATGACGCTGCGGGCAATCTGGCGGCGTCCCTTCTGCTGGACTACAGCCCCAAAGATTTTTGCACCTACATTGTCGGCACCCATTCACGCGCTCACTACACCCCCCATGCCACAGACCTTTTATTCGCCAGTATGCTGCAAAACGCCGCCAGAGAGGGCAAGCGGCATATTCACGCAGGCTTGGGCGTGAATGAAGGGATAGCCCGGTTCAAGCGCAAGTGGGGCGGCAGGCCTGAAATCCCGTACGTCATGGCTTCATGGCAGGAAACGGGCAGGGACGGCTGTTATCTCTCCGCCCCATTGCCCGATGCCGATAACGCGGTGATGCGTTATTTTTTCAGCAATACTGCGGAATTGTCCAAACAGCAGATTTTTGACACACTCCCCCGGCAGCGCGATTTTGCCATGCTTTTTGAAGTGACAAAGGATGGGGCGCGTTCTTTTCTGGGAGGTTCCGCGCATTTTTTTCGCTATTCTTTTTCCTTTTTTTTCCAAAAGCTGTTTGAGCCGCTGCATACGGTGATTTTTGAAGGTTCGCTGGATGAGGATTTTCTTGCCGCTGTGGAGCGCGATGGCCGTAGTCCACCTCAGGGCGCGCCATGTCTGGCGCAATCCATGACAGAAGATGATATCGCGCGGCTGGAACGCGTGGTGTACGGGCCGCAAGGTGCTGTGGCGCGGCTTTTTGGCTTTGCGCGTCCCCGCACGGTGAATGTGCGCGAACTGCTTGAGGCCGGCCGTCCCTGGTTCGCCTTTTTCTCTCTCTGGGCTGCCTTTCTGGAAAGACTGGGCTGGGATCAGTCCGTTGATATGGAAGCCTGGCGCACCGCCAGAGAAATGGGAAAAACTGTTATGGGCATGGAAAGCCTGCACGAACAGCTTGATTCGTTGAACTCGATACCCATTGCCCGTATTGTCGAGTATTTTCGCCATTGCGGCGAGTGGCCGGCATACGCGAAACGCAATGTAAAAATGTATCTGGCCGGGGATTTGCCCGGCATGTTCGGCACAAGCGTTGAATTTCCCACCAGGACAGAGCAGGTCATCGGCAAGCGTGACGAGTGTTTTCGCCAGCGTATGCGGCCCTATCTGGAGGCCGGAAATTGCGCCGTGTTTGTGGGGTCGGCGCATCTTGTCGGACTTGTTCCCCTGCTGCAGGAAGACGGCTTTTCAGTGCGTCAGATGCATTCCGGCCTATGGTCGCGTGTCAGGCGCAAATTGTTTGGCGGTAACGCGCGCTCTGTGGAGTAGAATATATCCGTTGGTCAGAGGACGCGCTGCATCGCCGGTCGCGCGTGATGCCCCGAATGCATGGCAAAGCGCGTCCAGTCGCGCTTGCAGACCACATAGAGCATGATGCCGGTTTGCAGGCATTGGGAACACAGCATGGCGCAGAATACCCCTGAAGCCGTGCCCCAGAGGATATGTCCCAAAAGCCAGCCCAAGGGCAGGCGCACGAGCCAGAAAGTGCCGCCGTACACCATCAGGTTGTAGTGCGTGGCCCCTGCGCCGACCATGATGCCGCCCATGATGGTGCTTGCGATGGAAAAAGGCGTGGAAAGCAGATTGTAGGTCAGGTAGTTGACGATCTGGGCTTGCGCGCCGGGATTTTGGGAGAGCATTTCGGCCAGTTCCTGCCGGAAGGGCCACAAAAACGCGGCCACTACGGTTATGAGCAGGGTTCCGATGCCCACCATGTTCAGCCCGATGCGTTTGGCCTGTGCCGGTTTGTTGGCACCGAGGCTGTTGCCCACCAGCACGGCCACGCTCATGTTGAAGGCCATGCCCGGCAAAAAAAGCAGAGCCTCAGTGCGCAGTCCGGCGTTCAGCCCGGCCAGTGCGTTGACGCTGTCCGCCGGTAATGTGGCCACCAGGACAAAAAGCGTCAGGTAGCCCGACTGCCAGACAACGGAAGCCGCGCCGGCCGGGAGCGCCACTTTGAACAGATAGGGCAGGGCGTCCTTGAGCCATCGCCAGCTTGGGCGAGCGCGTTTTTGCAGATATCCGGAGCGGATCAACAAAAAACAATTGCAGAAAGCGCCCATCCATTGCACCCCGAGGTTTGACCAGATAAGCCCCATATAGCCGCGGGATGTCACGCCAAAATGCCCCAGACCAAAGGCCAGGCAGGCCAGCAGGTATACAAGGCAGACGAAGGCCGCCACCCAGAGCGGGGGCAGCACCTGACGCGTGGCGCGGAAGATGACGCCTGATGCCGAGTAAAGGTACTGGGCGGGCAGGGTCAGCATGGCTACCTGCCAGATTTCTCGAGTGATGGGCAGAATGCTTTCCGGAACAAAAAGCAGCCCCAGGATGGCGTCTTCAAAAAAATACCCGACAAGAGACATTACAATTCCGAGACCCAGACTTCCCAGGACGGTAGTTCCGATATAGCGCCGCGCCCGCAGTGTTTTAAGAGCGCCCAGAGACTGGCTGATCGCCGCCGTCGCGCCGCTGGCTATGCCCATTGCCACAACCATCATAAAAATGGAGCACTGCGTCACCATGCCAAGGGCGGCCTGCACATCGGCGCTGATTTTTCCCGCAGCCCACACCGTGATGAAGCCCGTGAAAAAAATAAAATACATCATGAACATCTGCGGCCAGGTCAGCCGCCAGATGGCGCGTGGTGAGGTGCTCAGGTCGGGTGCCGTCATGGACGTGAACCGGGGCGTCCCCCGCGTCTAGTCAAGACAACGGAGCAAATCCTCCGCTGTTTCTCTGCGGCGTATCAATCCGGCCACGCCGTTGTCCGCGATCAGCACCTCGGCGGGGCGGTAGCGCTGATTGTAGGTTGAGGACATGGAAAAACCATACGCCCCGGCGTCCAGAATACCCAGCGCATCGCCCTCGCGCACAGTGGGCAAAAGGCGTTTTTTGGCCAGTATGTCGCCGCTTTCGCAAATATTGCCCACAATGGTCTGTTCCATTGTTTCGGCTGAATTGCCGCCCTTCTCCATGCGATAAATTTCCACATCGTGGAAAGAATCGTACATCGCCGGTCGCGCAAGAACATTGAAACCAATGTCTGTGCCGACATAGCGCGTTGGTCCGTTGTTTTTCACCGCGTGGACGCTTCCCAGCAAAATGCCGCATTCAGCGGCGATGTAGCGCCCCGGTTCTATGAGAAATCGTCCGGCATAGCGTGTTTTTGCGGCCCATACGCTGATCATTTCGTGCAGGTTGCGCCCCAGTTCCGCCAGATCAAGCCGGGGTTCCCCGTCGTATTTGTGGTAGGGGATGCCGAACCCGCCGCCAAAGTCAATGATTTGCAATGTTTTCAGAATATTTTCCGGCAACATTTCGGCCAGATTCAGCAGTACATGCGCGGCGTCCAGATAGCCTTGCGGCTGCATGAACAGTGAGCCAATGTGCTGGTTGATTCCGGCAAGCGTCAGGTTGTGCCGCTTGAGCAGGGCCAGAACTTCCTCTGTTTTGTCCGGAGTGATGCCGAATTTTGTTTCCTTGCCAGCGGTAATGACCTTGGAATGGTGACCTGCGCCGATGCCGGGATTGAAACGCGCCATCACTCTGCCGCCTTTGGCAAGACTGCCCAGGGTGTCCAGTTGCGAGAGCGAGTCCACACTGATCAGCAATTTGTGCTTCAGGGCATTTTGCAGTTCTTCGCGGGAATTGTTGTTGGAGATGTACAAAATTTCTTCCGGCGTGAAACCGGCCTTGAGGTTCAGACAGAGTTCGCCGGGGCTCATGGCGTCCACAACCAGCCCCTCGTCGCGGATAATGCGCAAAAGCACCGGGTTGGCGTTGGCCTTGACGGAATAGTTGACGTTGAAGCCCGGATGTGTGGAAAGGCTCTTCAGGTCGCGGCAACGCGCGCGCAGAACGCGTTCGTTATAGACATACAGCGGTGTGCCGTATGTTTGTATCAGCTCATGTGGCGTGTGCTTGCCGTAAAAATTCAGCCCGTCGCTGTATGTTGAACGTATGTCAGACATGAATTTCCTCAAAATTGCAAACGTTCTGTCGGTCATAATGCATCTTTGCGCTATTTACAAGACGTTTTGAAATTTATGGGGCACGCCGCTGTTCAATAATATAAGTGAAAATTTTGTGTAAATTAACCATGTGCATTTTTAGGTGCTGCTCTATGCGCAGTTCACAGATCCCATGACGTTTCAACATGGGGCAGCAGTGGCTTTGCGCCCCATTTACGTTTAAAAAAAGCTATGCCGCTGTTAATGCCAAGCCCCAGGTTCATGCGGGCATGCCCCATATCTGCTGCGCGGCGCGTGAGCCCGCGCAGCAGAATATCCGCCGTGCCGGGCGGGGACGCGCTGCTGTGAAAGGCGAACATGTAAAAGGCGGTGTGCAGCCCGCTGAAATCGCCCAGAGTGATACCGGCAAGCGCGCCTTTGTTGTTCCGGGCCGCCAGCAGCAGGACGTTGCCGCCCTGTGGCGCATTTTCTGGGCAGGCCCCGGCGGCGTAGCGGGGCAGGGCGGAAAAAATTTTGTGTGTGCCGGGGGAAAGCGCCCGTGTTTGCAAGTAATGCTTTACCAGCATAAAGTGTTCTTCAGACCAGATTTCTTCGCGTACCGTCACTTCACGCCCGGCCCTTGCCAGCATGTTGCGCAATTTTTGCCCTGGGCCGTGCGGCAGAGAGAGTATCCAGTGCGCGTCCTGCCGACTGTGGGCGTGGGCCGGGGCCTCCGTCGGCCGGAAGGGAGCGAGTACCGTGACGCGGCGGCAGATATTCGCGGCCTCATTGAGGGCGTCGGTAAGCGGGAGGGGAGCGGCCGATCGTATTGCCCGGTCGATATCGGGATACGCGACAAGCACGCCGTGTTTTTCATGGACATACAGGACGTGACCGGCGCACAAAAGGGCGCGGCGTCCGGAAACGGCGCGCACATAGTGAACAAGCTGTTCCGGCGTAAGCGCGGCCGCCGTGATGTGGGACAGGGAAACACCAAACATTGTATGCTCATACGTTATGAACAAGCTGACGGCAACAACTGATCCTCTGGCCGATCCGTCTTTGCGCGGACCGGGAATATGGCGAATCTTGCGTGAATTGTCCGGCAGAGTTCGACGGGTTTTGGACACAACACAGATAGAAGTGACGTCTTTTTGCTGTGCCGAATGTTCCTATTGTCCGCACACAATCATGCGCGACAGTTGGAAAATGCGGCACATGGCGGAAAAAACTTACGCAAGCCTATGGCCCATGCTGCTTGAAAGCAAGAGAGCGCATCTTCAGGGATGGGGTGAGCCGTTGCTGCATCCGCGTTTTACCGACATGGTAAAGCTGGCCGTGCGGGCCGGCTGCACCGTGTCCACCACCACATGCGGCCTTGTAATGAGCGATAATCTGGCCGGGGACATTATTGATGCGGGCATAGACACCATAGCCTTTTCACTTGCCGGAACAAGCGCGCGAAGTCACAACGCCGTGCGCAAGGGCGCCGACTACGCGCGTGTGCTGGATGCTGTCCGTCTTTTTCAAAAAGCGCGTAAAAAAAAGGTCGCAGTGCATGTTTCAGTCCATTTGGCCTACCTGATGACAGCCGGCAACATGCGTGAAGTGCGCGGACTGCCGGAATTGATGCGTGAGGTAGGGGTGGATACGGCTGTGGTGAGCACTCTGGATTATCTTCCAAAGGCTGAATGGGCGGGCGAGGCCTTTGCACCGCATGAAGAGGAAAAAATTGCCGAGGCGCGGCAGGAACTCCAGGAAACCGCCGCCCGCGCCGAAAAACTGGGGATGCGCGTCTATTGCTCTTTGCCCTCTCCCGAACCGGGTTCCATATGCGCCGAGCGTCCCGACCGCGCTGTCTATATTGACGCCGACGGCAATCTCTCCCCCTGTATTTACGCCAACGTTCCCACAGTGGCAAAGGACGCGCGCAGACGAATTTTCGGGAACTGCCTGAAAGACAATCCGCTTGAGATATGGCGTGATGCCCTGTTCGCGGGTTTTCGCAAAGGGCTGGCGCAAAAACAGCCGGACGCGATTTGCCGCGACTGTCCCAAGCGTTTTATGCGCCAATAGCCGCGGCTTCGTCCACAACCCATATCAAATCGCCGATTGTCGGGCGCACCATCTGGGCCGGCAGCACCGGTTCAGAGAGCAGATTGAGCGATTGTGAAAGTACGGAGTGCTTTGCTCTGCCTGTCACAATAAACATGCAGCAACGCGCGTTGTTGATAACGGGCAATGTGAGCGTAAGGCGGTCTGCCTTGCGTTCCGGCACATACTGGTCAATGACAAGACGTTTTTTTTCCGTCAGAGCCGGAGTATTCGGGAAAATGGAACCGGTGTGCCCGTCTTCGCCAAGGCCCAGAAGCATGAAGTCAAAACGCGGCAGTTCCCCTGCTTTAATACTGAAATCGGCGCGAATCTGCTGTTCGTATTTGACGGCGGCATGAACGGGGTCTTCTTCACCCCGCATTCTGAAAAAATGTGTGGCTGGCACCTTGCCCAGCAGTTCACGCCGCGCCAGGCCATAATTGCTGTCAGGGTGTTCCGGACCGACACAGCGTTCGTCCACCCAGAAAAAGGTTATATTGTCCCAAGGCAGGCGGCCGGCCCAGTCGTCAGCGGTCAACAGCTTGAACAGTGGAATGGGGGTCTGCCCGCCGGAAAGGGCGATTTTGAACACACCGCGTTCGGCGAGGGCTTCTTCACAGGCCGCGGCCAATATGTGGGCGGCCCGCTCGGCCATGGCCGACGGGTCTTTATGAATATGCACCGAAAGGTGAATTGAGCGGCTGTGATCCGACATGCAGTACTCCTTCGTATTGCCAAGGTTATTGGAAATCTTCAGCTATTTCAGGTATATCTGTAATGGCCAGCACTTCGGAACTGTTCAGTCCCATGACGTGCCAGCTTGTGGAACAGGAAATTGGACCGGTATGTAAAATTTTTTGTCCCAAGTCGCTCTGTTCGTCCAGTTCAAGAGTCCAGCGATGGTCAAAATCTTCTCCGGGGCGGGTGTTGACGGTTGCGCTGAGGTATCTGTGCAAGAGATCCTCGCCGGACGCGTTGCTGAAACGCGCTGAGATATTTGTATTGTTAACCGTGACGGCGCTGGTGTTGCGGGCAAGCACCTGGGCGACAAGTATCAGGGATTTGCCGTCCGAGAGCAAGCCGGCCCCGGCTGTGCAGGATTGCAGGGGCATAATTTTATTCATGCGTTGCAGCGTTGCTTCATTTTTTTTAACAAGCGTGTCACGGCGAGCGGCCATGCGTTTGAGTTGGGCCGCGCGAAATTGTTTTACCAGGTCGTCGGCATTTATCAAATCCCTGACCATCCACCCTTCCGGTGTTTTGTCCATACGCAGGAGCAGGGAAAAGGTTTGCCCCAGAACAGGGTGTTTAATGACTGTCGAAAGCAGTGTGGCGTTTTCTCCGAGAGGTTGCTGGATGGTGAGTGTGGCGTTGAACTGGGCCAAAAAATCATCCGGCAGCACGGCAAGCGGCATTTGCAGAAGTTTTTGCGGGTCTGTTTCTTCTTTTACAGGTTCTTCCCTGGTCATCAGTTTTTTGAGCAGTGTTGTCTGGATCAGATTTTTCAGGGTGTGTATCTGGTCCGGTCCTTTTTTGAGGTAGGGATATGCCGCGGCAATAGCCGTGCTCAAATGTTGGGCAAGTGTGTTAAAATCTACGCGCAGGGCCAGATCGGCGGGTTTTGGCGGATTCAGCGCTGTCTGGAGTTTTGTGAAGGCAAACATGCCGCTCTGGCGATATTGGTAATAACGCCAGCCAAAAAAGCCGCCGACCACAAGCACTGTCGACAGCACAAGCACGGCAATTTTTATGAGATGTTTGCGCGCAAAATTTTTTGCGCCGGAAATCAACGGCAATTTCATGCTGTTTTTTCTCCGTTGCCTCGGGAGATCGCGTGTCCTCGCCTGTATTCTAACGCCGGTTCAGGAGGATGCAACCCCCTTTGGCCGCTGTACAGCGGCAGAGGCGTAACGAAGCCCGGCGGACTGATGTCGAGCCGGATAATACCCCACGCGCCCAAGGGTAAAAAACGCAAACATGTGTCGCACAATACTGTCTGGCAGCGTTTACCCCAGATGCCGGGCGGCCCGACCAGAGTTGTAAAACTTGTCAGCCGGCCTGCTCTGAAGTTTTTAAGCATACTTTGGATACTCCACCACCTGTATGCCGGAGTGGGCCAGAAAGTTTTGCGTCCGCTCAGTCTGTATACAGCATACGTAAGGGAAGTCAAATTCCAGAAAGTGACCGCCAGCCCGCCTGCCGCGACGCGCAGGGCTTCGCTGACGGCCGTTTCGAGTTTTGCCGCGTCCCGTGTTGCGGAAACGTGCAGAATCGCCCAGTCAAAGGAGTCGTTGTCAAAAGGCAGGTGATCGTCTGCGGCGGCTTCCACCTCGGCTTTGCTTCCGATGTTTTCAACAGCCATTGCCCGCAATTCGGGTATGATTTCCGTGCCGGTGACATCAAAACCGCATTCCCACAGCAACGGCAGAAACAGCCCCTTGCCGCAATTTATCTCCAGCAGGGTTTTGCCGCGTCGCGGCCATGCGGCCAGGCAGGTTTGCAAAAGGCTTGACTGCCGCATCAGGGCAAAGAATTCAGGCGAGTCCGTCCAGGCTTTGTTCATAAAGATCACCTCTTTAACTCGTCCTGCAACGCAGGGTGATTTCCGCAATTTCTGACGGCACAAACAGGCGCAGAGGAAAACCTGCCCACAGTCCGGCTCCGTTGCTCACGTAAAGCAGGCTGTTTTTCACGCGGTACAGACCGGATAAAAAGCCGCCGTTAAACTGGCGGATGATATAGTTGACGCCCGCTATCTGCCCGCCGTGCGTGTGTCCGGAAAGTTGCAAATCCACATTGGCTTCAGCGCTTTGCTTAACCAGTTGCGGGCGGTGGGCCAAAAGGATGCGTACGGCGTTTGTCGGCGCGTTTTTCAGCGCCTTTGGCAGGTCAGGGCCGGGGAGAGCAAACCGCAGGGCGGCTTCGTCGGTAAGACCGGCAAGAACGATGCGTTCTCCCCTGGTTTGCAAAACAACATGGGCGTTTTGCAGGGGTATTATCTTCAATTGTCGGCATTTCCGCATCCATTGCTGAAACCCCCAGTAATATTCGTGATTTCCGGTACAGGAAAAAACCCCCAGCGGCGCGTGCAATTCCGCGAGCGGGGCCATGTCTCCGGCACGCACACTGGGGTGGCCGTCAGCGATATCTCCTGTAATGACAATAAGATCCGGCTGAAGAGCGTTGACTTTTTCAACGACCGACCGCGTCCATTCTCTGGAAAATGTCGAACTGACATGGGTGTCTGTAAGATGGACTATGCGCAGGCCGTCCAGATTTTTGGGCAGACGGTCGAGCGTCAGCGACAGGCGGTGTATTTCAGGTACGCGAACAGCCTGATATACCGCTACGGCGCTCAACAGCAGGGCAAGGGCAAGCATTCCGCCCGCCCACTGCCCGTTGGTGAGGTGCGGCGCTCCGGAAAAAATTTTGAGCGGAAGAATTTTGGGTAAAAACCAGAGCACGGCCGACAGGATATCCCGTATGAGGCAGAAAATGATCAGCAACACAAGCGCCCCGTGCGCAATGCCCGTGCCGATCATTATTTCGCGCGGTAAATCGGGCGTCAGAGTTCCAAAAGTAAGGCGTAAAAGCAGCAGCTTTGCGCCGCAAAGCAGCACAAGCAGAGCCAGCGAAAGCTTGACCGGAAACGGCAGATGCAACGGAACCACAAGGCGTATAACAACATATAGGGAAAAGAGAGCGGTGAAAATATGCAGCATTGTGTTCCTTCGCGCCGGCCCGGCGCGAAGATGACGGGCGGCTGAGGTTTGTTAAAGTATGACAGAGGAAGTACACGAAATCAAGGCAGATTTTCTTCGGCATCTGATATGGTTATGGCGCAGTTATGGCTGTAGTGACGCGCATGGGAGCGTTTTTGGGCCATGACACCGTGATCTGCCCTGAATCTCCGGTATTAAGCAGGGGGATATCGCGCGCAACGGCCCACAGCGTCAGGTTCTTTCCGGGAAAGCCGTAGCGGTTCCGAAAGCCGCAGGAACTCATTATAACGCCGGGGCGGACAGCTTCAACAAATTCCGGCAAAAAGCTCTTGTCCGAGCCATGGTGGGGGGCCAGTAGCGCCTGTGCGCGCAGATCGCGGCCTGAATGCAGCAGGCGGCGCAGGACGCGGACTCCGGCGTCTCCTGCCAGTATGGCCAGTCCTTCGCCATTGCGTGTCAGGCGCAAGACCAATGAGGCGTCATTGCCCTGCCAGTCGTCCTGCTTCCCGCGCGGCGGGTGCAATGCTTCCAGCCTCAATCCCCATTCCGGTTTGCCTATGATCAGCATGTCGCCTTCCGCAAGTGCCCGGCTTCTCAGCGTTTCACGCAGTTCTTTCCATCGTTGCCCAAGTTCTCCCTTCCCTTCCCGTCCGTTGTCAAACAGAACCGGCACATGAAAATTTTTCAGCAGATGGACAAGCCCTTTCAGATGGTCCGTATCGGGATGGCTGTTGCCGACAGCGGCAAGCACGGGCGCGTCATTGTAGGTCAGCGTTGGCGCGACAAGCGCTTTGCCCGGATCAAAGTTGGGCGAGATGCTGCCGCCGCCGTCCAGCAGCAGACGCAGATTGTCCGGAAAACGTAAAATCACGGCCTGCCCCTGCCCCACATCCAGTGCGCTGAGGCGTATGTCGTCGCTCGCGCGCGAGGCCGCGCGCAAAAGCGGGCCGACGCACAGCAGGATGACGCCGATCGCCAGCAGACGTTTTCCGGCTTGAGGCATGGCCGGTCGGTTGACTGTGAGAGCTAGGGCGGTGAAAACGGCGGCGTACGCGGGCAGTGTTGTCCAATGTGGACGCAGAACCGCCGGGTTTTGCAAAATGCCGAGGCCGTCCAGCCAGGCCAGCATGTCCGTAAGCCATTGGCAGGGCAATGCCGCCATATTCAAGACGGCGCGGGCGGCAACTTCCATGTCAAGGGCCGCCAGGACAAGGCCCAGAGCCGCGCCCGGCAGGGCCAGGAATCCCACAACGGGCAACCAGATGATGTTGAGCGGAAACCAGAAGCCGGTATTGCCGAACATCAGCAGGTTGACCGGCAGCAGCGCCGTCTGGATTATCAGGGACAAGAGAAAAATTTGCAGCATGCCGCGCACAATGCCGTATAGGCAATTTGTTGCGCCTCTCCTGGTGGATTCAGGCAAAGGCGGAATGCGGCGTAAAAAGGGCATGGCGATGCCGATGGCCGCCACGCTGAGCGCGGACAGTTGCAGGCCGGTGTCCAGCATGGTCAGGGGGGAAACCACGCTGATGCAGAAAAGCGCCGCGCAAAGCCCGTCCAGAACGGTGCGGGCCTGCCTGCGGCTGATCCAGAAGGCCAGAGCAAAGAGCATGCAGCTTGCGCGCAACAGAGAGGCCGGGGCATTGCCTATCCACAGGTAAAGTACGGCCGGCGGGCATGTGGCCAGGGCAATCCAGACGGCGCGCGGCCGGTTGAGGTATATGCCCGGACGCAGCCTGACTGCGGTCAGCACGCAGATCAGGCCAAGCAGACCGGCCACGGCAAGGTGTTGACCGGACAGAGCCAGGCTGTGCGCCAGTGTTGCCGCCGCGAAATTGTTCACTGTCTGCTGGTTGATATGGCGGCGATCCCCAAAAAGCAGGGCCAGAAGAATGCCCCTGCTCTGGGAAACAGTTTCCCCGGCAGGCACCAAAACATGTAAAAACTTTTCCCGCAGGTTTTCGCGGTAAAGGGCGGATGCGTCGGCGGAACCGGAAACGTGAGGGTTTCCACGCTCATCCAGGCTCCATACACTGTATGTAATCCCCCGCGCCGCCTGCGGAAGACTGCCGTTCGCCATGCCTTCATTGGCAAAGCCGTGGATTGGCCGTGGACGTTGACTGACGCAGGCCGTCTGCCCCGGCAAAGGGCGGAAAAGGGGACTTTCCCACGTCCAGGCGGTTATGCCCGGCAAGGCGGCATCGTCCGCAACTGTTTGCTCCATAAAGATGCGCAGGCGGTTGTTCGGCATGTCCTGAACGTCGCGCACAAGGCCGCACACGCGGGCGCTGCGCCGGGAATTTTCGGGCAGAGCGGCGGTCTGCGGGGCATAAAGCTGCCAAGAGGCCAACAAATATCCGGCCAAAGCGAGCGCCGCAGCCAGGGCAAGCCGCGCAACGCGCCGCAGGCGTTTGTCCACGACCGGCAAAAGCAGGGCGCAAAAAAGAACGGGGACTGTCCAGACCGCCGCCAGTATGCCCGCCATCCAGAAGCAGAGATACATTTGCCATAGCATGGGGGCTTGCAGCGGAGGATGACGCATGTGCGGAGCTAAGCCAGTTCGCGGGACATGTCCCTTTCCTCGGCGCGGCGTTTGAGGCTCTCACGGTGATCGTGCAGCTTTTTCCCCCGTCCCAGAGCGATTTCCACCTTGATTCTGCCGTGTTTCAGATAGATGCGTACGGGGACTACAGTCAAGCCCTTGAGTGTGGTCATGCCGGCCAGTTTGGCGATTTCTTTGGCGTGCAGCAGCAGTTTGCGCGGTCTGTCGGGGACTTGCGGCGCGTATCCGGCATTGTGGTACGGGGCTACGTGCAGGGAAAGTAGGAAGGCTTCTCCCTGTCTGAAATCAACATAGCTGTCAATAAAATTTACCTTGCCGGCGCGGATGCTTTTGACCTCCGGGCCGGTGAGCGCGATACCGGCTTCCAGAAATTCGGAAAGTTCATACAGGTGACGGGCTTTCTTGTTGATGGCTATGGACGCGTGTTTATTGTTCATAACGGCTACGGGTGAGCAGGCTTGTTGTGTGGAAGGTCAGTTCCTGTCCCAGCGATTTATAAAGGCTTTCATGCACCATGCGTTTGGATTCCACAACGTCTGAACTTTGCAGGATGTTGCGGGCCAGATCCGTGCAGGCGGCCGCGTCGAGGCGGCGGATCATGTGTTTCATGTCGGGGATAAACCGGGGCGTGGCGGAAACGGTGTTTACTCCCAAACCGAGCAGCAGGGCAAGGCCATAGGGATCCGAGGCCAGTTCACCGCACACGGATACGTTGATGCCCGCGCCGTGCGCCACGTCAATGACGCGTTTGATAGCGCGCACCACAGCAGGATGAAGGGGATTGTGCAGATAGCTGACATGGCGGTTGTCACGGTCAATGGCTATCAGATAGTGCACCAGATCGTTGGTTCCGATGCTGAAAAAATCGCACTCCTTTGCCAGATCATCGCAGATCAATACAGCGGCCGGCGTTTCTATCATAACCCCTAGCGGCAGCTCGGGCGCATGGGGCAGGCCTTGTGTGTGCAGTTCTTTGTGCAGTTCCTGTATGATGTGGCGCACGCTGCGCACTTCCGCGATTTCTGTGATCATTGGCAACAGCAGGGCTGTATTGCCCCGGACGCCAGCGCGCATGAGCGCCCGTAATTGTGTTTTGAAAATTTCTTCATGGCGCAGGCAAAAACGTATGCCGCGCAATCCCAGCGCGGGGTTTGGCTCTTTGAGGGCGGCCTGGGCGGGCAGCGTTTTGTCCGCCCCGGAGTCCAGTGTGCGGAAAATCACACGCTCGGGGGCGATGCTGTCCGCCACAATTTTGTATTCATCAAACAGATCGTCTTCAGCGGGCAGGTTGCCGCTGAGATAAGCATATTCCGTGCGGTACAGGCCGATGCCTTCGGCGCCGCTTTCACGCACCGCGGCAAGATCGCCCTGTCTTTCCAGATTGGCCCGCACGATCACGCGCGCGCCGTCGCTCATTTCAGCCGGGAGGCGGCTCATGCTTTCGCAGTGTTTTTCCCAGTTTGCGTAATCTGTCTGGCGGGTTCTGTAGTCGACAAGCTCCTCGACGTCAGGATCAAACAGAACGTGGCCCCTGATGCCGTCAAGGATGATCCGGCAATTTTCCGCAGAGACGTCCAGCAGGCCGGTTACGTTCACCAGAGCCGGAATACGTAAACTGCGTGCTAAAATGGATGTGTGCGAGGTGGAGCCTCCCTCAACTGTTAATATTCCTTGAATATTTTGCAGATTGAGTTCAATTATGTCGGCAGGGGAGAGATCGCCGGCCACCAGTATGCAGGGCACGTCAGGCGCTTGCGGCTTTGGTTGTCCGCTCAGGTATTCTCGCAGGCGTAAGCCCACGGTGCGGATATCCTGCGCGCGGTCGCGCAGATAGGGGTCTTCCATGCCGCGAAACTGCGCGCAGAGGGTGTCCACCGTTCTGTCCAGCGCCCAGGCGGCGCAAATCAGTTCGTCTTCAATGCGGGCAAGCGCGCTACCGAGCAGTTTTGGATCACGGGCAAGCACAATTTGGGCCGCGATGACGTCCCGGTATTCCGCCATGTCCGGCGGCACGTTTTGAATTGTTTGTTGCAGCGCGGCGCACAGATTGTCTGTTGCAGCGCGCAGGAACGCCTGCTCTGCCGGCGCCTCGTCCGGGTTCAGGCGCAAGTATTCTTTCTGCTGGACACTGTGTATAAAATGGGCAAAGCCGATGGCTATGCCGGGAGAAATTGAAGTTCCGAACAGGATAGCGCGCGCCACGTCAGTCCTGAAAAGCGGTTAAACATTTTTCCAGGCCGTTTAAGGCCTCGCGGGCGTCGTCTCCTTTGGCCAGCAACGTCAGTTCCGCGTCAACGGGCGGCGACAGGGACATAATGTCCAGCATGCTTTTGGCGTCTGCTGCGCTGTCTTCACTGAGCAGGCTGATGTCCGCCGTGTAGCGGCGTGCTTCCTGGGCCAGTTTGGCGGCGGGGCGCGCGTGCAGGCCATCTTTCAGAAAGGGGGTGATTTTCATGGTCAGCCCGCAGGGGGTTTCTTTTATGTCTTCCATAAGAACTGTCCGTTGATGGCGTTTTTTTGCTTTCCATTCCTACAGCATTGCCTCAGGATAGAGCATTCTGTGAATCCGGTAAACATGAAAAAACCGGCAGGGCGGAAATTGCGCAGTCGCTTGCGGGGATGGACAATGTTCGAGATTTGTGCTCTCGTAAAAAACATGTTGGTGACAACTTGGGTATTTCTTTGGAAATTACGACAAGAAATCATTATTTTCCGGGGAGAAAAAGCGGTTGTACCGGGAGAAGGCGCAGTCAAAAATTGTAAAGAAGCAGCTATAAAATGAGTTCTATAGTAAGGAGAACATTATTGTGACCAAAAAAATCGCAGTAATTGTCGGCAGTTTGCGCAAAGATTCATTCAATAAAAAGCTGGCCCTCGCGCTCGCGGAGTTGGGCAGGGATATTTTGACTCTGGAAGTGACGCCGCTTGAGGATGTGCCCCTGTATAATCAGGATCTGGACGCTGACCCGCCGGCGTCTGTCCTGCGGATGAAAAAAGCGGCGGCGGAGGCTGATGGCGTGCTTTTTGTCACGCCGGAATACAACAGAGGTATTCCCGCTGTGCTGAAGAACGCCATAGACTGGGGTTCCCGGCCAACAGGCAAAGGCGTTTGGACGGGAAAACCCGCAGCCATCGCCGGAATAAGCCCCGGCGTCATCGGCACGGCTGTCGCCCAGGCCCAGTTGCGCCCCATTCTGGTGATGCTTGGCATGAAGCTCATGGGCCAACCCGAGGTCTATATTTCGGGCGCTCCCGGTTATTTTGACGCAACAGGCTGTGTGGCAGAGGAGAAGAATCGGAAGTACCTGCGCAATTTTCTGGAACGTTTCGCGGAATGGATCGGGTAACGACGAGTGATGAATGAAAAAAAGGTGCTTATACTGGGCGTCGGCAATATACTGCTGACGGATGAAGGCTTTGGCGTACGGGCAGTCGAGCATTTGCAGGCGCGATACCGATGGCCCGCGCATGTTCGTCTGATGGACGGGGGAACTTTGGGCCTGCTGCTCAGGCCGGACATGCAGGAGTGCGATCTGTTGGTGGTCCTGGATGTCGTGCTTGGGCATGAGGCCCCCGGCACGGTGTACCTGCTGGAAGGGGAAGACCTCAGGAAAAGTGTGAGTTTTCGTAACTCCATGCATCAGACCGACCTGCTGGACACGCTGATTGCCTGCGAGTTGGCGGGCAGCAGACCGCAGGCCTTGGTTTTCGGCATGCAGCCCTTTGATTACAAGACTATGAGTGTTGATTTGACGCCACAGGCACAGGCCGTCATGCCGGAGTTTTGCCGCAAGGTTGTTGAGGAATTGTCCCGTCGGGGCATCGCGGACGCGACAGAGAAATAAAAAAATTATTTTGTTATTATCATTCCATATTGAAGATCGTCGTTGTAACGCGTTGCAGGAACATCCGGTCATGCTCAACCAGAACCATAGTTGGCTGATGCTTCAGGATCAGTTCTTCAACTTGTACGCGCGAGATCACATCAATGTAGTTCAGCGGCTCATCCCAGACATACAGATGCGCCTGCTGACAGAGGCTTGAAGCCAGAAGGGCCTTTTTTTTCTGCCCCGCGCTGAAATCCGCCATATCCACGTCAAACCGATTTCTCTCAAAACCCAGGCGGTGCAGTACGGCCCGAAAGAGGCTTTCGTCAATATTCTGCTCCACGGCAAAGTTTTTCAGCGTTCCTTGCACGAACGACGCGTCTTGCGGCACGTAGGAAACACGTAAACCTTCGGGCAAATAGACTGTTCCATAAAATGGAATTTGCAGACGAGCCAGAATCTTCAGCAGAGTGGATTTGCCGCTCCCGTTTTTGCCGTGCATGGCCAGACGTTCTCCGCTCATTACACTGAAGGAGATATCCCGCAGAATAATGTTGCCGCCATAGCGGACGGAAACCGCCTGGAATTCGGCCAGTCGCCTGCTGTGGAAAGCCAGGGGGCGCATGGAGAGCGGGGCATCGCTTTCCAGGTTGCGCAGCAGCCGGAAGGTTTCTTCCAGTGCCCTGTTTCGTCTGGCTTCCACTGCCTTTGCCCGCCGCATCATTTTTTCGGCCTTGTGCCCGATAAAGCCGCGGTCCACCGGCCCGTTTCCGTATTTACCCTGTTCCGCGCGTTCAGACCAGACGGCGCTGCGACGGGCGCTTTCTTTCAGGCGCGCCGCCTCTTTTTTTATTCGTTGGTTTTCCGCAAGTTCGTTTTGATCCAGACGGGCGCGGTTCAGTTGCCAGGAAGTAAAGTTTCCGCGCTGAAGTTCGATATCTGCCTTGTTGATGGAAAGTACATGGTCAACGCAAGCGTCGAGCAAGGCGCGATCATGGGAAACCAGAATAAAGCCCTTTTTTGCATGCAGATACCTGCCTACCGCCTGCCGCGCCTTGAGATCCAGATGGTTCGTGGGTTCGTCAATGAGCAGGAAATTGTTGCCGCGCAGAAACAAAACAGCCAGCAGCAGCTTTGTTCCTTCGCCTTCGCTCAGAGTGTTGAAAGGGCGGTTCAGCGCCTCCGGTGAAAAATCCAGGAGCGAGACTTCCCGCTTCAGTCGCCATTCTTCCAGTCCGGGGCAGATGCGGCAGGCCAGTTCAGCGGCCGGCAATGCGGGGTTTTTTACCTCAGAGGGAAAATACTCCATGGCGACAGGCGCGTGAATGACGCCGCTGCATGCGTATTCTCCCAGCAACAGTTTGAGGAAAGTGGTTTTTCCGCGCCCGTTGCGCCCTATAAGGCCCAGTTTCCAGTTGGTGTCAAGTTGCAGTGAGACGTTTTCAAAAACTGTCTGCCCGTTGTCATGGGCAAAGCTGAGATGGGAAATATCTATCAAGGACACAGGGCAAAACCTCCGGTTGATTTTTTTGCGCTAGCGAACAAAAAAACCGTCGGAAATTTTCATCGTTGCCCGTTCCTGTTGAGGGAAAAGAATATTGCGACTTCTGGTTGTATAATGGATGCGCAATCCGGCGTCAAGAAGCATGTTTTCAGCAGGCGGCGATCCCATTCAGCCCTTCAGACTGCGCGCCAGAGCCTGCCCCTGCGCCCCGCCGCCCGCCATTCTGGCAAGCTCATCCGTGCGGCCTTTGTCGTCCAGGGGCGAGCAGAGCGTAAAGGTGGCGTTGTCGCGCACAACCTTGCTGATGTAAAAATGCTTTTGGGCGTGAACCGCGAGTTGCGGCCAGTGGGTGATCAGCAGCATCTGGCGGTTTTTTGCCAGAGCGCGCAGTTTGTCGCCAAGTTTGTTCAGAGTAATGCCCCCGATCCCGGCATCCACTTCATCGAAAATGTAGGTGGCGTCGTCATTTTTCTGCCGCATGCCGACCAAGGCCAGTAAAAAACGGGAAAGCTCCCCACCGGAGGCGATGCGGTCAAGCGCTTGCGCAGGTTGACCGGGGTTGGGGGCCCAGAGCAGGCGCGTGTGCTCGTCTGTGACGCCGGGCCAGATTTCGTGTGAAATAAAATCCGGAAGAACTCGAATTTGTTCAGAAAAACCAAGGCCGCGCAATTCGGCTTCAATTCCGCGTCCGAATGCCCCCGCAGCCTCGCGGCGGAGCGGTCTGATGCGTTCGATTACAGCCGAAAGTCTATGCACAAGCGCGTTTTTTTCTTTTGACAGGCGTGAGATGTCCAGGGCGCACACGTCCAGAAAGGAAAGATTGTCCGCGATTTCCCGGCGCAGGGAAAGAATTTCTCCAAGGCTGCGGCGCAATTTGCGTTTGAGTTGCGCCAGAGCGAACAGGCGCGATTCCACCTCATTGATGTCAGTTTGCGCCTCGTTTTGCGGCGGGCGGCGGAAGCGATCCGCCAGATGCGACAGTTGTCCGCGCAAAGTGGACAAAACTTCGGCATCCGCCGTCAGATCGGCGTTGTCCGCGCACATTTTGTGCACGAGCTTTTCAAACCGGCCCAGCGCGCTCAACAGGCCGTCATTGTTTTCGCCGTGCAGCAACGCCAGCGCGTGTCCATAATTTTCGCGTATGTGAGTCAGGGAGCGGGCCTGCGCGCGCAGCGCCTCAAGCTTTTCCTCCTCGCCTTCTTCAGGCGACACCTTGTCTATCTCCTGTTGTTGCATTTCCAGAAGTTCGCGTCGTTCAGCCAGAACAGATTGTTTTTCCAGCAGTTCTTTATGCCGGATTGCAATGTCCCGCAGTTGGGCAAGAAGGCTGTCGCGCTCCTGCAAAAGTTGCGGCTGTCGCAGCATATCGTCTATGAGAGAAGCCTGGAAGGCGGGCTGTAAAAGCTGTTGCTGGGTATGTTGGCTGGTGAAGGTGACAAGGCGTTCGCGCAATTCCCGCAACTGTTCCTGCGACGTGATGGCGTTATTGACGAACAGGCGGCTGCGGCCGGTTTCCGAGGAAAGTTCGCGCCGCAGGGCGAGTTCATTTTCATCAAGAATAAAGAGTGCTTCCACCTGGGCGCGGTCAGCGCCGGGGCGCACCATCCCGGCAGTCAGCCTGTCGCCCAGCAGAAAGCCCAGAGCTTTGAGGACAAAGCTTTTTCCCGCGCCCGTTTCGCCGGTGAGCACGTTCATGCCCATTGCGAATTCAAGCTCCATATCTTCGATCAGGGCAAGATTGCGTATGCGCAGGTATTCCAGCATAAATTTACCGTGTTATTTTAGCTGCGGATCCAGCAGGTCGCGCAGGCTTTCGCCCAACAGATTATACCCCAGTACGGTGACCAGAATCGCCAGTCCCGGATAGACCGAAAGCCAGGGGGCGGTTTCAATGACAGCCTTGCCTTCCATGAGCATGTTGCCCCAACTGGCGGTGGGAGGCTGTACGCCAAGCCCCAGAAAACTCAGGGATGATTCCACCAGTATGGCCCCGGCCACGCCCAGCGTGGCGGTAATCAGCACAGGGGCCAGGGTGTTCGGCAAAATATGACGCAGCAGTATGCGGCGCGTGGGGCAGCCCGCCAGACGGGCTGCGGCCACAAAGTCCCGTTCACGCAGACTCAGGGTTTCTGCGCGTACAAGGCGCGTTACTCCCATCCATGATGTCAGGCCGATGACAACCATGATATTGGTAAGGTTTGGCTCCAGAAAGGCGATAACCGATAAAATAAGAAAAAATGAGGGGAAGCAGAGCATGATGTCCACAATACGCATGATGACTTCGTCCGTCCAGCGCCTGAAATAGCCGCTGGCAAGCCCCAGCGTCGTGCCGATGGCGATGGATATGCCCACGGCCACAAAGCCGACCCATAACGAAACACGCCCGCCGTAGAGCAGACGCGAGAACACGTCTCGCCCCAGACGGTCCGTGCCGAGCCAGAAGCGTGAGGACGGCGCTTCAAGTATGTTGTCAAGGTGCAGGGCGTCGGGCGCATAAGGCGCGAGCAGGGGGGCAAAAAGGGCGGCCAGCGACATGATGGACACAAGGCCGAGTCCCAGCGCGAACATGAGGTTGACCGGGCGTTGTGTGCCGACGGAGGGCATCAGACGCTTTCTCCGGATGCGCGGATACGCGGATCGGCAAGTCCGTAGCAGATATCGGCCAGAAGATTGCCCACCAAAGTGAGCACCGCCCCCAAAACAAGATTGCCCATGATCATGGTGTAATCACGCGCCATGACAGCCGCGTAAAACAGTTGTCCAAGGCCGGGCAGGGCAAAAATGGACTCAATAATCACGCTACCCCCGATAAGCCCCGGCACGGAAAGTCCGAGCAGCGTGATGACCGGCAGAAGGGCGTTGCGTAAAGCGTGACGCCACACCACAGTGCGTGTTGACAGCCCCTTTGCCTGCGCGGTGAGGATGTAGTCCTGACGCAGCACTTCCAGCATGCAGGCCCTCATATATCGCGACATTCCGGCCAGCCCGCCGACAGTATAGACGGTAACGGGCAAAGCCAAGTGTCTTGCCAGATCGCACAGTTTGCCCCATGAGTCCATCTGCGCGTAGTTCATTGAGGTAATTCCCGAAATAGGCAGCCATTGAAGCTCAATGCCAAAAAAAAGCATGAGCAGCAGGGCAAGCCAGAAAGAAGGCATGGCAAAGCCCAGAAAAACCAGAACCGTCAGGCCGCGATCCAGCAGGGAATTTTGTCTTACGGCTGAAACAACTCCGGCGGGGATGGCGATCAACAGGGTAAGGACAAGTGAAATCAGATTCATGGAAACGGTCAGGGGCAGGCGCTCCAGGATTTTTGTCAGCACAGGCCGCGCGTCGGCGGACATGGAATTGCCGAAATCAAAGTGCAGCAAACGGAACAGCCAGTCCGCATACTGTATATATAAAGGGCGGTTGAGTCCGTACAGTTCTTCAAGTCGCTGACGCGCCGCCGCCCCTGCCAGGGGATTCAGCGTTGTTTCCATATCTGTGGGCGAGCCGGGCGCAAGATGAATGACCCAAAAACTGATCAGGGTGATGCCAAAAAGTACAAGCAGCATCCAGATCAGTTTTTTTCCGATTCTGACGGCCAGGTTGAGATGTTTTGCCGTAGGGAGTGAAGACTGAGCGGAAGCTTCGGTCATGGCGCGCGCACTAGGCGGTTTTCGTCAGCCATTGCCCCAGCAGCGCCACTTCACTGCGCCAGTTCCGCGAAAGGCGCAATTTGAGAAAACGGGCATACAGACTGTCCAGCAGGCCGGCGCAGGTTTCCATCAGGTAGATTTTTTCCAGAAGCAGGGCATCCGGGTCATCATCGCTGTCATTCCTGTCAAGTTTTGGCGTCTTGAGGCTGCCAAGGCAAAAATCTTCAGCCCTGAGGTTCAGTTGAAACTCCATGCCGTCCTTTTCAAGACATACAAGGGCGCGGCTGACTTTTTTTCCTGTACCGAGGCCGAAGCGGGCTTCGCGCAATGGCGAGGAAGAACCGGATACCGAAGCGGTTTCCCGGGCATCGCCTTCTCCGCCCTGAACCACAATGCGCTGTTCCATGGAAACGGAAAAGGACGCTCCGTTCTGATCCGTGAAGGCACCGGGCGCTGTGTCGCTTTGGTACCAGAGCCAAGTCAGAAACTCTTGTCCCAGAACATGATCTGTTGATTCGCCGGATTGGGGCATGGTTTTTTTCTCATTGCGTGAAAGATGTGGATTCAAGTTGATCCAGATGGATCAGACTATCCTCGTCAAGCATGAAAGAAGCAAGATTGTACGGGGTCATTTGTTCCAGATGCAACTCAAAAGATTTCAGAAATTCTTCAAGAAACATGTCGATCATTTTATCCTGCGTTGACGCAAACCAGACTTCATTCCTCTCTGTGGCCCAAAGCACGTCAAACGTGCCCGGCACAGGCAGAAACCGGCGGCGCAGACGGAGAAGAACCTGCTCTTTTATTTCCTGTTTGCGGTCGCGGGCGATAAAGGCCTTGCCCTGCATGCGCGCTTTTTCTTCACGCAAAGCCAGAGCAAGGTGTTTTTTTACAACTCCGGCGGGAATGCGCCGTGTGTCCACGCGCAGGGAAAAAAGAAGATATGCCCCTTTTTGCGGTGGCGCGTTTTCCCATGCCGTGTCCAGCATGTCTTCAAAGGCTGCCCATCCCTGAGACTGCACTTCCGGAATATCGTCAATATCCCGAAAGGCAAATTTTCTGAGCCTGTCCGGAATTTGCTGCCAGAGTTCGTCCGGCACTACATCCAGAATGCGGAAACGGGTAAAACTGCAAGTGTTGTTGGCAAAACCCATAATTACTCCACCGGCAGGCGGCACCCGAATTTATTGGCAATTTCCGGTGTCAGCCCAATTTTGCAAGCAAAGTTTCCTTGATGGAATCAATGCTGCCCTCGCCGTTGAGTTCTATATATTTTGTTTTGCCCGAAGTTGCCAGCTTTTTAAAATACCCGGCCGCGGCCAGGGTGCCGTCCACGGTGTCATAGTAAATATCGTGCCGTTTGCTGATGGCGGTTTCGTCCTGATCGTCGCTGCGGGTGGAAATCTCCGCGCCGCAGACGCGGCACTTGTCCCCGGCAGGCTTGATGGGATCAATAAAAATGTTGTTGGGATGGTTGTTATTCGCCTTGCAGAGACGACGTCCCATAATGCGGTTTTTGGCTGTTTCCCGCGGCAACAGTATTTCCACTACATAGTCAAGGCGCATATTTTCTTTTTGCAGGGCGTCCCACAATTTTTCGGCTTGCACCATATTGCGCGGAAATCCGTCCAGTAGCCAGCCGTTTTCGCCCTTGTTTTTCAGGGTGTCCAGCACCATGGGGATGGTAATGTCGTCCGGCACGAGATCCCCGCGGTCAATATAGGCTTTGGCTTTTTTGCCAAGTTCCGTGCCGCCGCCGATGTGCTCACGAAAGATAGCCCCGGATTCGATGTGGGCGAGGTTGTACTTCTGCTTGATCAAATCGCCCTGTGTGCCTTTGCCGCTGCCGTTGGGACCAAAAATCAGGATATTCACGTTACCTCTCCTTGGTTTTTTTGACAAAAACGTGCGTACGGGAATAAAAATTCCTTTAGTTAGTAGCTGTAAAAAGGCTTGAGGTCAATGCGTCTGAAGAAATTTTTGTGTCGCGCGAGGGCTTTTTTCAGCGGAAAATGTTCCACGCGCCCTGTATGATGCCGCCCAGAATTCCCGCAACGCCCTGCGTGATGTCACCCAGAGTGTTCAGGATCACCTTGCCCGCGTTGATGGATATCTTGGTGTCGTCCAGACTGCCGTATATGTGCATGGGAACGTCAGGCAAATTTTTCATGCTGGCGATATATCTGCAATCCAGCGTGTCGTTATTGAGATCAATCCAGCCGCCTCCCTTGATCTCAAGGCCGTCTCCCTGAAGACGGAAGTCGTTGCCGCGCAGCACGCCGCCGGTTATTACGCCCGTCCCGGTGCATGTGTGAAAAGAGGTGACCTTCCCTTTGAGTTCACCGCTGTCCTCGCGTTTCTGGTATGAGGCGTCCTTCACGTTGAAGCGTATGTTTCCGTTTACGGCCGAGGGCATTTGCCCCGATCCGGTCAGAGCGCCTCGCACGGAAGCGGTGAGGGATCCCCGGCCACTCAACGCGGCATTGCCTCCTCTGTCCGCGCTTACAGCGGACAGAGCAAAATTTTCTGCGGCAAGCGAGCATTCAAAGCTCAGACCCTTGGTAAATTCAATGCTGCTGTTGGCTTTTAAGGGCGTCCCATAAAAAGAAGCGGTTGCGGGCGCGCAGGTCAGGCGACCGTTTGCAAGCGAGACAGGCAGTTTGACGGACTGCAGTTGCAGTTTCCACACTGTCAGTCTGGCCGCGCGCAGTTCACCGCGGGCGTTGACGGCACGCATAAATCGCAGATCCCAGGGCGGGCTTTTTTTCTCCGTTTTTGCTTTTTTTCCTGTGGAGTCATGTGATTTGCTATCCCGGAAGCGGTCAAGGTTCAGATGATCGACTTCAAGATCAAAATCAAGACGTAACTGCTGTTGCCAGGAAAGAAGGATCGCCCCGGCAAGCGTCATCTGATCAAAACGGGCGCGAATACTGCTCAGGGCAAGTTCGTCCGCGGTTCCCCTGAAAGCGGCCTCCAGCGTCACCGCGCGCAAAGGCGGCGGAATCTGTGCCGGCGCCGTATACGCAAGGCGCATTGCAGCGTTCACATCCTGAATTTTTGCAATTATATTTCCGGCCCAGACAAAACCAGACTTCCCTTCGCTTATCTGTACGTTTCCCTGAGCGTCTATTCCCGGAACGTCGAGACGCGCGTTGGCGACGGACAATTGCCGGTCTGCGCTCTGGTGGGAAAAATCTCCGCTCAGTTTTGCCTGCAAAGCTTTCTGCAAAAAGCCGCGTTCAGGCTGCACAAGCAGCGTCAATACGCCGGGGCAGTCCTGAAAGTCCACAGCGCTGGAATCTGAGTCTGCGCCATTGCCGCCAAAGTACAGCGTTCCGCGCAGTTCTGTCTGAATGTTCATACCTTCGCTGTTCAGCATTGCCTGCCATTGGCCGTTCAGGCCAAGGCGCTCATCCTCCCAGACAGCTGAACGCAGCGTGAGCGTGGCCTCCAAATTGCTGAAGTTCATGCTTTTCCCGTTGTCTTTGCCTTCCTGTCGCGTTGGCGGATGTATATCCCCCGCTACGGCTTTCACTGCGGCGGTTCCCTTGAGGTTGGCCAGAAAAGCCGCTAGTCTTCGTCCCTGGCTTGTGATGTTGCAATCAGCCTGAAGGCGGGCGCTGTTCACTGGTATTACCGGTAATGCCTTGACAAGCGGGGCGCCTTCAATATTGCGCAAGCGCAGGTTGATGGCGCAGGTGAGATCACGCCCCCCGCCAAGCGTGGTTTCTCCATGCACAGTGCCGTTGTAGATCTGTGCGTCAGCGATGAGCAAGGTGTCTTCATAGCCGTTTTTGTCTGTTTTACCCTGGCGGATGACGACAAGAGCGTCATTGAGAAGCAGAGGCCCGTAGTCCAGTGCCTGTGCGCCCAGACGGATATCATAGCCTATGTCGATTTCATCGGGAATATCGGGTTTGGCGGGCTTTCTGGGTTCTCCGGGCATGGGCGTGAGCGTTTCATGCATAAATTGGGGGGCGGCGGGCAGTGTGCCCGCCGCTTCGGGAATACCTGTTTCCAGTCGGAGGCGTTCGGCGGTCAAGTCAAGAACGACTGTCGGTTTTGCCCAGCTTTCCACGCCGCCGGAGCCGGTAAAGCGGGCGTTTGCCGCGTGCGCAACAATGGATGGCACGGTAAGCCCCTGTTTGTCCAGGGTAAAATCCAAGACGCTGTCGGTGACGTTGTCCAGCGTTACCTGTAAGCCCGGCGTGAGATTGCGGGCAAAACCGAACCAGCGCGTCAGGCTGAGACGGCGCAGTTGCAGCCGCCCTTGCAGTTTGGGAAGATCTGGGGAGTGTTCCGGAAGGGTCAGCACGGCGTCGAGTTGTCCGCTGTCGTCGCCAAACTGCAGGGCAATATTTTCCATGCCCACACGGGCGCGCTGATTTTGCGTGACCATGCTACCGCTCAGGGAAAACGGCAGCAGGACTTCATCCTTGCGGAAATGACCGCGCATATCAGCCGCGATTGCCCATTCTCCGTCACTTTCCGACAGGCCCGCGGTAAATACCAGTTGCTCAAGCCAGGGCAGGGCGCGCACTGTGCCGCTGATGCTGCGCGGCACAACGATTCCGCGCAGCAAGGCGGAAAAATCGTGGCGCACGATAATGGCTTCCGCGGAAAAATAGAGGCCCCGGCCTTCCACGGTAAGGTCTTTCACCACAAGGTAGGGCACAGGCAGCGGCACAATATCCACCTCTCCCACAGTGCAGACAAAACCGCTCTGCGCGGCAAGGTCTTCCAAGAAACGTTGCGACAGAGGTTTGATGTTTGCCTGGGCAAAGTAGTAGAGGGCTGTCAGCGCGATAGCCGACAGCAGGGTTAGTGTCGCGAAAATATACATAACAACTCGTAAGTTTTTGGCGGCAAATGGCATTACAAGCGTCCAGGATTGCTGCGCGGCTTGACGTCGCATACAGTTGCGAATAACTTAGTTCATCCTGTAGTCTTTGGCAACTGTCCGGCGTACATGCGGGGTCGGGCGCTCCCGGGTGGTTATGCGACGTCTTTTGTGGATTGGCAGCCCGTTTTTCTGTCAGGCGCTGCAATTTTGCGGCTGGCGAGATGTTGTGCTGCATAATTTTGAAGATGCCCGAGTGTTCTGCTGGGAGGATATCGTGCATCTGGCCGGATTTGTGCCGGATGTTCTCGTTGTGGCCGATAAAAGCCGTCCGCCCTTTGTGCTGGGGGTGGAGAATTTCCCCTGTCTGACAGTTTTTTACAGCGTGGATGCCCATATTCACAGTTGGCAGCCTTATTATGCCCAGGGCTTTGACGCATGTCTTGTCTCACTGCGTGATTATACAGGGAGTTTTATTTCCCCCTGTCTGTCGGCGGAGCGTATTTTCTGGTCGCCTCCGTTTGCCAGAGACGATGACTTGCCCGACTTCAGTGTGGACAGGATATGGGATTGCCTTTTTGTGGGCACGGTCAACGCGAATACGCCCAATCGCGCGATTTTTTTACAGGAGCTGAAAAAAAAACTGCCGGGTCTGCACGTGGCGGCAGGAAATTACCGTGAGCTTTTTCCCCGGGGGCGCGTGCTGCTCAATCATTGCGAAAACGGGGATTTGAATTTTCGGGTTTTCGAGGCAATGGGCTGTGGAGGGAGCCTTGTCACGCCTGATGTGGGGCACGGGCTTACAGATTTGTTCACTGACGGCGAACACCTGTTGACGTATTCGCCCGATGCCGTCGAAAGCGCCTTGTCAAAAATAAATTTTTTACTTCAACATGAAGATATTGCAGACAATATGGGGAAAGCGGCTCTTGACAGGATCAACACCGCCCATCGCGCGCGGCACAGGGCGCAGGCTTTTACAGAATTTCTCCGCGGTCTGTCGGCTCAGGACGCGTCCGCGCTTATCGACGCAAGGCTGGCGAGGACGGAACAGATACGGAAGCAGTATCTGAAATTGCCTTATTTGCTCTGGGCCGGTGAGATGCCGACCCCTGACCTTGGCCAGGCATATCTTGCCGCAGCTAAAGGCTGTTTTTAGGAATGAGAAAAATTGATTTATAAATTAATCTGGAATATTGGCCAGTTAGCGGAGTCGTCCATTGCCAAGTTTATATTGTTCTTGTTCAGAGCGAAGAAGAGAGTGTATCATTTTGAATTGACAGGAGAAAAAATATTTTAAAAAATATTTTACCCGCA
>JAISZT010000022.1 GCA_031284485.1 Desulfovibrio sp. | reverse complement strand
CTCGGCAGTTAAGCTCTTCCTCGCCGATGATACTGCATGAATTCTTGCGGGAAAGTAGGCCGCTGCCAAATCTTTCCATAAAAAAGCCCCCAAAAGGGGCTTTTTTATTGGGGACATCTGTGCGCGGGGCTTTTTTGTCGGCAAAAAATGTGCAATAACAACCCATGCGATGCGCGCTTTTGCAGATCAACTCCACGGTGGGAGACATAAGCGGCAATGCCGGGCGCATCGGGCAGGCCTATCTGTCCGCAGCCGCGCGTGGGGCGCAGTTGTGCGTCACGCCCGAACTTGCCCTCATCGGCTACCCGCCGCGCGATCTTTTGCTCTATCCGGCTTTTGTGGATGAGGCGCAGCGCGCCTTGGAGACTCTTGCCCGGCAGACGGCGGCATGGCCGGACTGCGCCCTTGTGCTGGGCACGGCGGGGCGCAACGCGTCCGGCGCGGGCAAGGCGCTGCACAATCAGGCCGTTTTTATCCACCAGGGGCAGGTAAAGGCGCGCTACGCCAAACGCCTGCTCCCGACCTACGATGTCTTTGACGAGGCGCGCTATTTTGAACCGGGCAAAGCCCCCTGCGTGATCGAATTCGGCGGCGTGCGCGTGGCCCTTACCGTGTGCGAGGATATCTGGAACGACAGCGATGCCTGCCCCGAATACGGCATTGCGCCGCTTGCCGACCACCCGTCCTTTGATCTGCTTGTAAACCTGTCCTCCTCTCCCTTTACCGTGGGCAAGCAGCGCTTGCGTGAAACAATGCTCGCCGCCATCGCCGTCAAATACGGCGTTCAGGCGCTGTACGCCAACAGCGTGGGCGGCAACGACGATCTGGTGTTTGACGGGCGCAGCATGCACGTTGTTGGTGACGGCCTCTTTTCACGGGCGGGCGGCTTTGTGGAGGACACCCTGCATGTGGACACCGCGTTTTGCCCGATAACGGATTCTGCGCCCTTTGGGCAAGAAGCTGTGACTGCCGCGCCGCAGTCCGGCATCGCCGACGATGATTTTACCCCGGAAGCTGAAATCTGGCGGGCGCTTGCTCTGGGCGTGCGTGATTATTGCGCCAAAACCGGGCACGGCTCCGTTGTGCTGGGGCTTTCCGGCGGGGTGGATTCCGCCCTTACGGCGGCCATAGCCTGCGAGGCCCTGGGGGCGGAAAACGTGCTCGGCCTGCTCATGCCCTCGTCGTACTCCAGCGGGCACAGCCTTACCGACGCCCTGGCCCTGGCGGGCAATCTGGGCATGCGCACGGCCACGCTTCCCGTGGGACCGGCCATGAAGGCGTATGACGCCATTCTGGCCGAGGTGTTTTCCGGATGCCCCACGGACGTGACCGAAGAAAATCTGCAGGCCCGCATCCGGGGAAATCTGCTTATGGCCTGCTCGAACAAATTTGGCCGGATGCTCCTGACCACGGGGAACAAATCTGAGATATCCGTCGGCTATTGCACCATTTATGGGGATATGTGCGGCGGGCTGGCCGTCATCGGCGATCTGTACAAAACAGAGGTGTACCGTTTGTGCCGCTGGCTCAATGGGCAGGGGGAGCAGAGCATTCCCGAAAACATCCTTGTCAAGCCGCCGTCTGCGGAACTGCGCCCGAATCAGACCGATCAGGATTCTTTGCCCCCCTATGAGGAACTGGACGCCGTTCTGTATTGTCTGCTGGAGCAGCGCAAGAGCGTGGAAGAGATCGTCGCTGCCGGGCACAGGCGGGAAATCGTTCGTCGCGTGGCCCATCTGGTGCGCGTGGCCGAGTTCAAGCGGCGTCAGGCCGCGCCCGTGCTGAAAATAACCAGTCAGGCCTTTGGTGTCGGCTGGCGCATGCCCCTCGCCTGCCGTTACGAATTTTAGACTGCCCCCTGTCCGATTTTGCGGCGCCCGCTTTCTTGCTATCTGCCCGCTCTTGTCATAGACTCCCCCCATGAGCAAAAAAGACTCCGCTCCGCGCAGCATGACAGGCTTTGGCCGCTGTCTGGCCGAAAACGACGGCTTTTCCCAGCAGTGGGAAGTGAAAAGCGTCAACAGCCGCTATCTGGAACTCAAATGGCGCTTGCCGTCCTTCATACGCGGCCTGGAGCAGCGCCTGGAAAAAGTGGCGCGGGGCTATGCGTCGCGCGGACGGGTCGAGATCAGCCTCAAGCTGCGCGTTCTTTCGGAAAACGCGCCCGGCGCGTCACCCCCGGTGTCGAGTTTTGACGCCGATCTGGCCTGCGCCATGCTGGAAAACCTTTCCTGTCTTGCGGCGTCGCGCGGGGAGGAATTTATCCCCGATTACAACTCCCTGCTCCATATTCCGGCGCTTTGGTCAAGCGACGGCGAAGAAGCGGACGAATCCATGACCGCCTGCCTGGAAGAGGGCCTTGCCCTCGCTCTTGAAGACTGGAATGAATCCCGCGCCGCCGAGGGGCTTGCCCTGTGCACGGACGTGCATTCGCGCATTCTGCGCATGGAGGAATGGACGGCTATCCTGGAAGATCGCACCCCGCACATTCTGGAAGAGCGCGCGGAGCATCTGCGCGAACGCCTTGGCGAAGCCCTGGCCGAACACGGGCGCGAACTGGAAGAATCCCGCCTGCTTCAGGAGATTGCCGTTTTTGCCGACAAGCTGGACGTCAGCGAGGAACTGACGCGCCTCGCCACCCACCTCAACCGTCTGCGTGAGCTTATGCAAAGCGGCGATGCCGGGCGTCGACTGGATTTTACCCTGCAGGAATGCTTTCGTGAAATCAACACCTGCGGTTCAAAGCTGCCGGACGCGCAACTTTCCCGGCTGGTGGTGGATTTCAAAAACGAATTGGAAAAGTGTCGGGAACAAGTACAGAATCTGGAATAATAAATATGGATCATCTCATAAACATTGGATTTGGAAATTATGTTCTGGCCGGGCGAGTGATCAGCATCGTCAACCCGGCCTCATCGCCCATGAAGCGTCTGCGTGAGGACGCCCGCGCCGAGGGGCGGCTTGTGGACGCGACCCAGGGGCGGAAAACGCGCTCCATTTTGGTGACGGACTCCAACCACGTCATTCTTTCCGCCATTCAGCCGGAAACCGTCAGGCAACGCTTTTTGCAGGAGGAAAAACCTGATGCAGCGTGAAGGAGTGGCTCTTGTGGTCAGCGCCCCGTCCGGAACGGGCAAGACAACGTTGGTAAAGCGGCTTTTGGCGGAATTTTCCAATTTTGGATATTCGGTTTCCTGCACCACGCGCAAGCCCCGCGTTGGGGAGGTTAACGGCAGGGATTACTGGTTTTTGAGCCGGGAGGAATTTGAGCGCCGCCGCGATCAAAATTATTTTGCTGAGTGGGCCGATGTGTACGGCAATCTGTACGGCACCCCGTTGGAGCCGGTGCGGCAGATGCTGCACGAAGGGCGCGACGCGCTTTTTGATATTGATGTGCAGGGGGCGGCCCAGCTCAAGCTTTCCCTTGGCGAGGCCACTTTTGTGTTTATTCTGCCGCCCGGACTGGACGCGCTGGAGCGCCGTTTGCGCGGGCGAGGCCTGGATGACGAGCAGGCCATTCAAAAACGGCTTGACGGCGCCCGGTGGGAGATGATTGAGGCCCGCTGGTACAATGCGCTTATTGTCAACGACACTCTGGATAAGGCCTATGACGAGTTGCGGGCAGTGTATCTGGCGGCAACGCTTGCCCCTGTCCGCAACCGGCAACTTGTCCAGGAGATGCTTTCCCGCTGAGTATGGCCACGCTTATTGTCGCCCTTGACCTGCCGGAAAAAGATGCCGCCCTTGCTCTTGCCGAAAAATTGCGGAGGGTTGACGGCTGGATCCCCTGGTGCAAGGTGGGGCTGGAGCTTTTTACGGTCTGTGGCCCTGCCCTGCTTGAATCTCTTAATAAATTGGGATATAAGATATTTCTGGATCTGAAGTTTTATGACATTCCGCATACGGTGGCAGGAGCTGTCCGGGCGGCGGCTTTTTACGCGGATATGCTGACCCTGCATTGTCAGGGCGGGGAGCGGATGTGCCGGGCCGCGCGGCGGATGCTTGAGACGTTAGCTCACGAAGGGAGCTTACGTAAGACGGCAGAGATGCTTGAGTCTTCAGGGCGGCCGGATGTGTCGCCGTTGCTTTTTGGCGTCACGGCGCTCACCAGCTTCGCGGCCGGTGAAATGCCGGGTGTTGCGCTCACCCCGTCGGCGTTCGCTGTGTATCTGGCGGCGAAGGCGCGGGCCTGGGGCCTGGACGGGGTGGTATGCGCGGGGACCGAGGTAAAAAGGATCAAGGCGGGCAGTCCGGGGCTGGCCTGCCTGTGCCCCGGCATACGCCCGCAGGGTTTTGCGGCTGATGATCAGCGGCGGGTCATGACGCCGCGCGAGGCCGTCCAGGCCGGGGCTGATTTTCTGGTGATCGGGCGACCCATACTTTCGGCTTCTGACCCTGTGGGCACCTTAAGCGGCATTTTACAAGAAATTTGTTCATAACAGGGATTACCGACATGGCTGAAAAGCAGCATGATTCTCCCGAGGAGCGATGGGGGCAAAATGCCCATGATTTCAAGGCCGAGGTGCGCGGCGTTTTTTCCACCCAGGAAGTGCGCAAGGTGGGCACCGGCACCACTACCCGCAAAACCGTACAGAAAACGTTCTGGTTTTTGGAACAACACGGAGATGTGATTGGCTGCCAGCCGCTCAACACAAACTATATCCCCACCGGCCCCAAGCGCAAAATCACCATGGACGAGTTGATCGCCAAGTTTTCGCCCGAGCCGGAAGTCTATATGAATTCTGTCTATCCCAAGATGCAGGCACTGCAGCAGAATGTGGACAATGCCGACAACCACCGCGAAAATGGCGAAAATTTTGCCGCCGAATTTGAATATTCCCGCGCCCTTAAGCTGGATGCGGACAACGTGCGCGCCAATTTCGGCATTGGTCTCACCTATCTTGAGCGCGGTGACGCGGAAAAGGCCCATAATATTTTTGAACGTCTTGTCAAACTGGAAGGCGCCTTTGAGCCGGAGCACAAGTTCCTGTTCAACGAATTCGGCATCAATCTGCGCAAGAACAAGATGTTCGACCAGGCGCTGGTGTATTATGACCGGGCGCTTGCGGTCGCGCAGGAAGATGAGAATCTGCACATGAACATGGCCCGCGTCATGCTGGAAACAAAGAATTTTGCCGGGTGCGTCGAACACTTGCTCAAGGCGCTGGATATATCCCCCCGCCATGGAGTGTCCCTCAAGTTTCTGGTCTGGCTGCTGCAGAAGAATCTGGTGCCCGTCGACCGCGTTGCGACTGTGAAAGAACGGTTGCGCACGGCTATCCGTTCCGGCGAGGGTCAATCGCCAGCGCAGGCGCCAAAAAACTCGCAAAATCCCTCGGCAGCGGGTAAATCCGCCCAGGCGAAATAGCCGATGGAAAAAGAGTGGCGGTTTCGCGAAGGCCCTGAAGGCGTCGCGCCGCCGACATGGGCAGAGCGCCTTTGTATTTCGCCCCTGATGCTGAATATCCTCTGGCGGCGCGGCTTTACAGATATTGACAGTATTGAGCGCTTTCTTTCTCCCCGACTTGGCGGCTTGCCCCTTCCCGACAGTCTGCCGCAGGTGGCGCAGGCGGCGCAGGTGCTGGCAAACGAGCTTCTGGCCGGAAAAAAAATTGTCGTCTGGGGAGATTATGACGTTGACGGAATAACGGCCACAAGCCTTGCCCTTGATGTGCTGCAAACCCACGGTATTGACGCCTCCTGGCATATCCCGGACAGGCGCGATGAAGGCTACGGCCTGAATGCGCGACAAGTGCGAACCCTGGCCGGGCAAGGCATCGACGTGCTGCTGACTGTCGACTGCGGCATTTCCGATATTGAAGCTGTGCGCTGCGCGCGCGAGATGGGCATGACCGTTGTCGTCTCCGACCATCATCTGCCGCCGGAAACGCTGCCGGACGCCCACGCCCTGTGTAATCCCCGTTTGTGGAGCCGGACAACGCCCGGTCTTGATCTGGCCGGAGTGGGCGTGGCTTTTTACCTCATGGCGAAGGTGAACGCCCTTCTTGCTCCGCACACGGGCAAACGGCACAATATGGACGATGCTCTGGATATGGTGGCCTTGGGCACGCTTGCCGATGTCATGACCCTTGACAATGAAAACCGAATTCTTACGCGTGGAGGTCTGGATGTTTTGTCAAAGGCGCGCCGTCCCGGCGTGGCCGCGCTCAAAAAAGTCAGCGGCATGGACGAGGCCGCGAAGCTTTCCGCCGGGCAGGTGGTTTTTCGTCTGGCCCCAAGAATAAACGCCGCCGGGCGCATGGAGCACGCATCAACGGCCGTGCGCCTTCTGCGGGAAAATGATCCTGAAAAGGCCGCGGAACTTGCGGTTGCGCTGGACAGCCTGAATGACAAACGCCGTGAGGAGGAAGAGCGTATCTACGTCCAGGCGAGTGAGCAGGCGCGGGCCATGTCCGTTGGCGGGCGGAAAGCCGCTTTTGTGCTCTACGGCGCGGACTGGAATGTCGGCGTTGTGGGTATTGTCGCCTCCCGCATTGCCGAGGAATACAATTGCCCGACCATCGTTTTTTGCGACGACAAGGGGCTCTTGAAAGGATCCGGCCGCTCTGTGCCGGGCTTTGATTTGCATGCGGCTGTCGAGAGCGTTGGCCATTGTCTGCTTGGCTTTGGCGGCCACCGCATGGCCGCCGGGCTGCGCATGGAAAAAGCGCGTCTGGAGGAATTTTGTCAGGCTTTCGAGCAGGCAGCGCGCAAGGCGCTGGGGGACAGCCCGGTTGTCAGGCCGCTGCTGGTGGAGTGCGAGCTGGATTTCGGCAAGGCCTGCGATTTGTGCTTTTTGAAAGAGCTGGAATTATTGCAGCCCTTTGGACCGGGCAATGCCGAACCTGTGTTTGCCTCGCCGTCCCTGCTGGTCAAAAAAAGGATGCCGCTTGGGCGCGGGCGTGAGCATGTGCGCCTTGAATTGCAGGATACGGTGAGCGGGGTGACGCTTTTTGCCAAGGCCTGGCGCATGGGCAGGGAACTGACGGATTCTTTTGTGGGGCGCAAGATTCGCATTGCCTACACGCTGCGCATAGATTTTTACAACGGCATCGCCGCCGTGGATGTGGGAATCAGGGACTGGATGGAGGCATAGGGCGTTTGCCCTACGCTGAGGGAGCGGGCGCGTCAAGCCTCGCCCAGTTCCAGGCTGTGCGCAGTATAAACGCGACATCCGATTGGGCCGCTTCCCATTGCAGCACGATTTTGGCCCGCGCCGCGTCGGCAACCAGCCGTGGAGGGTCGCCCGGACGCCGCCCCGCGATGGCGTACGGCACAGGCCGCCCGATGATTTGCTCGGCTGCGGCCAGCAGTTCTTTTATGGAAAAGCCCTTTTCACTGCCCAGATTGATTGGCATGCTCTGTCCGCCCTTTGCCAGATATTCCAGAGCAAGCGCGTGGGCGCGCGCCAAATCGCACACATGGACATAATCCCGGATGCAGGTGCCGTCCGGGGTAGGGTAGTCGTCGCCGAACAGGGCCAGAGCCGGGATTTCCCCCTTGGCGGCCCTGAGAATGTTGGGAATCAGATGTGTTTCAGGATCGTGGCGTTCGCCCGTTTCCCCGTCCGGGTCACAACCGGCGGCGTTGAAATAACGCAGGCTCATCCAGCGCAGGTCGTGCGCCGTCTCAAAATCCGCCAGCATGCGCTCCATGAACAGTTTTGACGCGCCGTAGGGATTGACCGGACAGGTGGGGGACGCTTCGCTGATGGGAACCCGCTCCGGCTCGCCGTACACGGCGCATGTTCCGGAAACGACGATGTGCCGCACCCCTTCGTCGCGCATGGCCTCCAGTATGCAGAGTGTTCCCGTGACATTATTGGAGAAATACTTCGCCGGATTGACGACCGATTCGCCCACCGCCGCCTTGGCCGCGAAATGGATGACGCCGTCTGCCTTGTGGCGGCGCATGGCCTGACGCAAGCGTTGCGTATCGCGAATGTCCCCGTGGACAAAAGGTCCCCACTTGACCAGATCTTTCCATCCTGTGGAAAGGTTGTCATAGACGACGACAGTGTGGCCCTGTTGGGCAAGGTGCTTGCATGTGTGGCTGCCGATGTATCCGGCCCCGCCTGTAATCAGAATGTTCATGATATGACGGTACAGAGAACGTGCAATAATGTCAATTTATTGCGGTGAAGTATCTGAGCAGTCTGACAGATTTGTCATACTGTTTATCCGCCAAGCCGCCGGGAGGCGCTGCCGGAGTCCTCGGAAGAGACCCGTGTATTGGCCAGCGATCTGGTCATGACAACGCTCTGCTCAGTAGGAAAGCATTTTTCAGAAAAACCCCGAACCCCGGCGGAAGTTGAAATTTACGACAACGCCGTGGCCGATATGTTTTGTGCCTATCTGAAAGACTGCGGGCATGGCTCTGACAAGCGCCGCTGAAGCGAAAGGCCGCGGGGGCGAAGTGCGCCGGCAACGGCGTGTCCATCAATGTTTCATGAAAAAATTTAGAGTTTTTTTGAGATTTTTTATTTTTTTATTTCAAGCTATTGTCCGTGGAATGCGGATATCGGGGACTTTTGTTTAGGGCGCTCCCGGCGTATATACTTGCAAGTCAAGCAACACTCAACAAGGTTATGCCCTATGATCCCTGTGCCGAAAAACCTGCCCCACTTGCAACTGACGCCGAACACCGAGCTTGTGCTGCAAAAAAGGTATTTGCGCAAAAACCTGGACGGCACGGTCAGGGAAACCCCCCGTGAACTTTTCTGGCGTGTGGCTTCAACAATTGCCGCCGAAGAAGAAAAATACGAAAAATCCACTCGTGAGCCTCTTGTCCTGGCGCGGGAATTTTATGATTTGATGACAAGCTGGAAGTTTTTGCCCAACTCACCCACGTTGATGAATGCCGGGACGGATTTGGGGCAGCTTTCGGCCTGTTTTGTTCTGCCTGTGGGCGATTCCATTGAAGAGATTTTTGACGCCGTGAAATACGCGGCCATGATCCACAAGTCCGGTGGGGGCACGGGTTTTTCCTTTTCGCGCCTTCGTCCCAAGGACAGCCGTGTGGGGTCTACAGGCGGCGTGGCCTCCGGGCCGGTGTCTTTTTTGCGCATTTTCAACACGGCCACGGAACAGATCAAACAGGGTGGCACGCGGCGCGGCGCGAACATGGGCATTCTGCGTGTTGACCATCCCGACATTATAGATTTTATCCGGGCAAAAGAGAAAGAGGGTGAATTCAATAATTTCAATCTTTCTGTCGGCCTGACCGAGGTTTTTATGCAGGCTGTGGAGAAGGATGATTTTTACGATCTGCGCATGCCCACTTCCGGCGAAGTGATACAGCGCATGCGCGCCCGCGACATTTTTGAACTTCTGGTCAAAAAGGCTTGGCAGTCGGGAGATCCCGGCATTGTGTTTCTGGACAGGATCAACCGCGACAATCCCAACCCTGAACAGGGAGAGATAGAATCCACCAACCCCTGCGGTGAGCAGCCCCTGCTGCCGTTTGAAGCGTGTAACCTGGGATCGATCAACCTGTCCGCCTTTTATGCGCCGGGTCACAACGGTGGGGACGCCCCGGCGCGTAAAGGCGTTGACTGGGAAGAACTCAAACGCGTGGTGCATCTTTCTGTGCGTTTTCTGGACAACGTGATCGACGCTTCGAGTTTTCCTTTACCGCAAATTAATGAAACCGTGCGCAAAAACCGCAAAATCGGCCTTGGCGTCATGGGCTTTGCCGATCTGCTGTTTCAGCTCGGCGTGGCCTACAATTCGCAGCAAGGTCTTGATGTGGCCGACAGCCTTATGGCATTTGTGCAGGAAGAGGGGCACAGGGCTTCGGCCCTGCTCGCGGAAGAACGCGGCCACTTCCCGGCCTATCCGGCGTCTGTATACGCCAAAAAGAAGAAGGGGCCTTACCGCAACGCCACGGTAACGACCATAGCGCCGACAGGCACGCTTTCCATCATCGCGGGCTGCTCTTCCGGCGTGGAACCCCTGTTTGCGCTTTGCTTCACCCGCAATATCCTGGATGGGGAGCGTCTTGTGGAGGTGAATCCCCATTTTGAAGCCGCGCTTTCCGCCGCCGGGCTGGAAAGCCGGGAGCTTATGGAAAGCGTGGTGGACAAGGGGTCAATTTCCGGGATGGATTTTTTGCCGTCCAGGCTGCGCAATATTTATGTGACCGCTATGGATATTGAGCCTGTCTGGCATCTGCGCATGCAGGCGGCTTTTCAAAAGCACACCGACAATGCCGTGTCAAAAACCGTGAATTTGCCCAACAGCGCGACAGAACAGGATATTTATGATATTTACTGGATGGCCTACCAGGAAGGCTGCAAGGGCGTCACCGTGTACCGCGACGGCTGCAAAAGCGTGCAGGTACTGACCACGGGCGAAGGCGACCGTAAGATGGGTGTCGGCGCGGCGGAAGAAACCAAGCCCTGTTCCTCGGTGCGCAAGAGGCCGGACATTGTGCAGGGCTTTACCCGCAAGGTGCAGACCGGTCTTGGGGCCATGTATCTGACGGTGAACGAGGTGGACGGCGAGCCTTTTGAGGTCTTCGCCACAATCGGCAAATCGGGCCGTTCCATCACGGCCAAGGCTGAAGCCATCGGACGGCTTGTTTCCCTGGCTTTGCGCTCCGGCGTGAGCGTGCGCGACGTTGTGTCGCAAATCAAGGGCATTGGCGGCGAGCACCCCGTTTTTCGCGGCAAGGGCCTTTTGCTCTCCATTCCCGACGCCATTGCCTGGGTGCTGGAAAAGCGCTATCTGGCGAATGAGCATCTGGGCGGCGTGAGCGACCTTACCGGACGGAGCTGCCCGGAATGCGGCGATGTTCTGGTGTTTCAGGAAGGGTGTCTGATCTGCCCGGCTTGTGGATTTTCCCGTTGTGGGTGAGGCGGCGGTTTTTTGTGAAGTGGATAACCCCATCAGGCGACGGCTGTGGCGGCGGCGCTGGTTCTGAATTTGCCTCCGGCCGGTGTGCTGGCGGCGTGCGCCGGAGCTGTGCTGCCGGATGTGCTTGATCAGCGCGTCGCGCGTCTGGCCGGGACAGGGCGCGGACAGCAGCGGGCTTTCAATCGCATCCATCGGGGGGCCACACACTGGTTTGGCTGGTGGGTCGCGCTTTTTCTGGGGGCGCTGGTTGTGCCGCTGACGCCTGCGATGCAGACAACGCTCACGGGGCTGTGCTTTGGCGGGTTACAGCATTTTAAGGTTGAATTTTCTCTAGAGATTGTTTAAAATCCTGGGGTGTTGAGTTGCGAGCGCCATTATCCCTTAGAATCGTTGCGGGACAATGGTTCTCTGAAACTGAAAC
>JAISZT010000124.1 GCA_031284485.1 Desulfovibrio sp. | reverse complement strand
TATACTCAAGCATTCCGATAAACAGCGCGTGAGGGATCTGCACAAACGACTGGTTGACCTTCTTGCTCATGCTTGAACTGTGTTTCCAAGAATCGTTTTTGCCGACGACAATAATGTTGCAGCTGCGTTCCAGAGCCGGATCAATGACCGCTTTGCTCGCCTTGTGGCAGAAGTCGCTGACTTATTTGCTTTTGCAGTTCGGCTATGGATTTTTGCTGCGATTCAATTTCCCTGAGCCGTTGGTTTGTCCCATGAAACTCTCCGCTTGCGGCTGAGGCGCGAGTTTTCAAATCCTCGTAGCTGTCGATGTTGTTTTCCTTCAGCCATATGAGGGTGCGAGTCATCGACTTGAGGTTGAAAATCAGCGCCCATTGCCTATATCCAGACGACCATTGTCAAGGGGGTAAATCATCGACAGGGCAAAAAATCTATTTTCTGATAGATTCGTCAATATTGGTGGAAACGCTAATGGGAAAGGATACCGGCCGGGAACCAATAAAAATCATTAAGCGATACAGATAATGGAGCCAGTGCAAAGTCAAAGGCATCAATGGACTGAAGCATTGGACAAATCAAAAGATCAAACCGGCAAGCGCAGTGTTGGTTTTTGTTGGAAAAGCTGAGGGAATGACTGAATATTGCCCGACATGAAGGCTGTCAAAACCAATGGGCAGACACAACAAATCCTCTTGCACAGGGAAAAGAAAGCCGACCCAAATTGAGTCGGCCGAATCATCGGATTGCCAGGAAAACGCAATGGAAGTTGCGGCAGATGAATACAAATCGTCAGTATCTGCCGCCAGCCTCACTGCCATCGAACAATTCATGGTATCGAAGCATAGCAGGATGGTCGTCAAAACAGGCATTGTAAGCATCTGCGCCAATATCCGGATAAGGCTTCCCCAAATGCCGGCGCGCAAGGGCATTAGCCTGGCAACGGGCTTCCAAGGCAAGACGCCTAATCCGGTTGTTTTCGCGAAGCAAGAAATCTACCAAGGCATAGATCTCGCATTCCTGGCTGAATAAAATGCCGTCCATATCGTAATTTTCCGCCGAAACCCTGTCGTATGGGCGTTTATGTTTTTTCAACGAGGTCCCTCCTTTGATCATTTTTTAGCCGGCGCGCCCCTGAGCCGGTATCCTTCGCCGTTCATGTTGAGGATCGCCGAGCGGTGTATAAGGCGGTCAATCAGAGCCGTGGCCATGATCGGGTCGCCAATGAAATCCGGCCACTTGCTAAATTCCAAATTGCTGGTGATCATGGTGCTGCGGACTTCATATCTGCCGGCCAGGACTTGGAACAGCAACTGGGCGCTCCTTTGGTCCAGCGTCATGTAGCCCAGCTCATCCACGCATAGCAGGGCGCATTTGTGCAGAGCGTTGAGCATTCCGGCGAGTTTTTTCTCCGATTGTGCCTCGGACAGCCTGACCGCCAGGTCACAGGCCCGGCAAAACCGGACGGAATAGCCTTTGCGTATCGCCTCCATGCCAATGGCCGTCATCAGATGCGTCTTGCCGGTTCCGGAGTTGCCGATTGCGCAGACATTCGTCCTGTCCTTGATGAAATCGCACACGGCAATTTCCAGAACCTGCTCCTGCTTGAGATAAGGCAGTTTGGCGGAGTCGAACTCAAAGGTGTCCAATGTCTTGAGGATGGGGAACCCGGCCAGCTTGATGCGCCTCTTTAACAATTCCCCATCCCGCCGGTCATTCTCCAGCCGCAGTAGCGTCAAAAGGTTATCTTCAAAGGAACCCTCTTTTTTCACATGCTTCTTGTACTGCTCCACAACCGGCCAATTCATTTTGCGGGCCAGTTTGCCGATTTCACTTTCCAGCCTCATCCCCTCCAATCAATTTGTCATAGTCAGATAAATCTTTGTGCCGCACAGCAAAGCTGTCTTCCGGCTGACTTGGCATGTCGGCTTCGAGAAAGAAGCGAACCAGCGGCAAGCTGGGGTTCAGCGTATTGTTGGCTTGGCCGAGGGCCCATAGCAGGCGGTCAGTTTGGACGGCCTTGCCGAGGAGCAGAATGTCCACCAGCTGCCTTTTGGCATCTTTTTCTTTGCACAGGCGAAGGAACTCCTTGCACGGTTGCGGCATGACGCCCCGGGCAAGGGGGACGGCCTGGCCAATGGCGCGGGGCTTGCGCGCCAGGATTTCAAGATAATGCTCAAGAACGTACTGGTCTTCCTGCTTCTTCCCGATGCGGCGATGCCGCCATACTTCGGCGCCTTGGTAATAAATGCAAAGGTTGAAAGGGGTCAGGCGTATGGTGACCTCTTTCCCGGCATATTCATAAGGCACGGAATAGCGGGCGCCGCCATAGGCGACGCTCAGGTCTGAATGGACTTTGGCGATGGCGGTGAACCCAGGGTCAAAAGGTATCCGGGGCAGGGGGAGCAACGCTGTTTTTTCCGTTTCATAATCCTGCCACATGCTGTTTTCGCGCCCCCGTATCACATGGCTCTTGGCATAAGCCAGGCATTGGTTGGTGACATGGGCCTGCAGTTCCTCATAGGAAGCGGCATGGGGCGCCGGCGTAAAGGCAACGGTTCGAACGATAGCGACCACGTTCTCTATGGAGCCTTTTTCCCAACCGCTGTAAGCGTTGCAGAACACTGACTCGAATCCATAGTGCGCCTCAATCCGCTTGAAGGCGTCCTGCTTGATCGCATGGCTGCCGCTGCCGCTTTTCACGGCGGTCCGGAGGTTGTCGTAGACGCAGCAGCGGCGCGGGACCCCGCCAAAATACTCGAATGCCTGGATATGCCCGTCGAGGAATGGCAGTTCCGTTTTATCGGGGTAGACAAAGGCGCAGAAGGCGCCGCTAAAAGGCAGCACGGCGCAAAAGACAGACACGGGCGTCCTGTTTTCGCCGATGTAGGCGTTCATGTCGCCCCAGTCGAACTGTATTTCACCGCCCGGCTCATGCTCCAGCGGCAGATAGACCTCCGGGCGGCTGTCCCGAAGTTCCCGGACAAACAGGCGGACGGTAGATTCTCCGATTCGGAACCCTTTCTCCTGTACAAGGCATTTCCAGATATCCGTAGCGCTCAACCGTTCTTTTCGCGGGAGTTTTTTGTTCTTTTCCAGCAGGAGCAGGATGTCTTCTTTGACGGCGTCACGCAACGGCGCTTCCCGATGCACGTGGCTTCGCATGTCCGGCAGCACGGCGCCTTCGCAATATTTGCGGATGGTTTTGCGGCTGACATGCAGGGTCTGAGCAATGGCCCGCTGGCTTAGCTTATCTACCAGGGACAACTGCCGGATTTTCCGGTAAAGGTTCCAATCAATTGCCACCGATGGAATCCCCCTCTCCGGTTTTCCCCAGGGAAAACGATAATTTCCGGTCGGTCAGGAGCAAGAGCGCCGCTATGTCGCTGCGCAGGCCGGCCAGCAAGCGCCTGTCCATTTCTTCCAACGACATGGCGCATACATCCTTTATGATGTCGGCCATGTGCTGCCGGAATGCGTCCAGCCGACCCTTTGCTGTGGATACGGCAACGTCTGCCGGCCCTTGGCGGATCGCCCTCGCGCTGCGGGTGTCCCGCAGCCTTTCCATCGTCCGGCCAGGATCCGATACGATCTGCTTTTTAATTTCATCGGGGCATGAGGGGGCATTGAATGCCGCCACCAGCGCCTCTATGGCAGACTTGGGCAACCCATTCCGTACCGCTTCCAGGGAAAAGCCATGCTGCGCTTCTGCAGGCAGCCGGGCAATTTCCTGAGCGCTGCGCGGGCAGAGCAGCCCCTGCGTCACCAACTCTTTAACGGCCGGGTCAAGGCGGGTTGCCAGGCCGATCCGCTTGTTGACCCAACTAACAGATTTGCCAAGCAATTCGCCCAGTTGGGACTGTGTATAGCTTCCCCTCTGGAACAATTTTGTGATCAAGATGCCTTCGCTAAGCGCGTCTGGGTTCTTCTTAAACGACGACAGCAACAGGGAAAGCCGATCTCCTTCGTCCCGCTCGCTAATGGGGATAGTGACGGCGTCCACGCTTTTTACGCCGATCTCCCGCAGCGCCTGGAATTCGCATTCCCCCGACAGCAGAACCTGCTCGCCGCTGTCCAGCTTCCCGATCACCGGCGGTGTCAGCAACCCATACTGACGGATCACTTTGGCGCACCGGTCAACATCTTTCCGGCTTACCGACAGTGCAAGCGCTTTGTTGTCCTGCACGCAGGCCGTCTGAACTTTTGCGATATTCCCTTCCTGGCTTTTTGAGTGGGAATCCCCATCCCATTTCTTGGTTGAGGCCATTTTGCCTCGCCTCCTCTCTTTAAGGAGAGTCTAACGCCACGAACTGGTGCAGCTCTATAGCAAAAATCGCAGGTATTCCTTAAATCGCGCTATAGCGAGCCTGTGGCAGAATTCCGCAGCTTCCCGCCGATCCGCCCAGGGCGGCAGCCCCTGCAATAAACTGGCTGCCCGTTCCCGTAATGCCCTGGTCGATTGCTTTGTGGGGAAGCTTGGCGGTTTGCCTTCGCCACTCGCTTCCTTGCCGTCGCCGCATCCCTCCCGCAGCATCCCGGATTCTTCCATTTTGCGGACGAAGGCCCTCAAGGCCCGTCCAAGTGTCGTATGGGCAAAAGTCTCCAGCCCGAATCGTTTGCGTGTTTCTTCCGCCGCCCATCTTTGCCCGCGTTCCGGCGCGCGGCTATATAAATCAATGGCGTGTAGATATATCTCCACCGGGTATGGCCGGCCGGGCAAAAGAAATGCCGGAATGATTACGATAGTTTTAGGCTCCTTCGCATCATTCCGGTATTCTGGACATGTTACCGCATACTCTTTATGTGCATATTTCACTTTATAGACCCGTTCATATCGGCGGTAGCCGTCACTTTTATACTGGCCTTCCAATTCTGTGTCTTCAACCAGATAAATGTTGTTTTTACAGTTTTCAAGCAGGGCAGACTGTGTTAATATATACATGGGACAACTGCTTTTCGTTTTTTGTTTTGTTTGTCAGACTAACAATAACGCATTAAAGCAGTTTGTTCCATATTTTTTTTGTTTTTTTTTACCGGCGCCCTTGCCGGTATCCTATTATCCTGCTGATAAAGATAACGGGAGCCGCTTATTTGGCTCCCGTTATCTTTATCTTTGGTATGTTTTTTGGTATCCTTTCCCATTAGCGTTTCCAATGAATACATAGAACAAATGCACGTTGATTTGTTTTTTGCCAAGCCGGATGATCATATCCTAATCTCCCAGATATTTATCGCTTTGGTAAAACTCTTTCCAATACAGGTAGGCCCTGGTATATTGTTCATAATCTTCAGGCGTGCCCCAACCGATGTAACGGTCAATCTCAAATACTTTGACCCGATAAGCCTTGTTCAGCGTATACCGGATTGCCTGATCAATATAAAACTCATGATTGATACGGTCGCCGGCCGCGATCATTTCCTCCGCCGCATTAATAAAAATACTGCCCTGCCGGAACCAAAAAGCCGCCACAACCGCGTGATCGTTCATCGGATTATCCGAGACGGCTTTCTTGATTGA
>JAISZT010000085.1 GCA_031284485.1 Desulfovibrio sp. | reverse complement strand
TTTTTTTAGGGTACTTTTGGGGGTTGTGCTGCCGGTGACCAAGCCGGAATGGATACCCGCCTTTTCCCGCAACGGCACGGACAGATTTTCAAAAAGGTATTCCGCCGTGTCGGAAAATGCGGTGAAAATCAAGACTTTTTTGTTGCCGGGGTTAATGGGGGCGGACAGTTTATCCTTGATGAGCCGCATAAGGTGCTGAAGCTTGGCGTCATGTTCCGGCGTAATGCAAGCTATCAGGGAAAGGAGGCCGGATAGAACGAATCCATCTGCTTCCAGTTCCCGCTTCCATGAATCCACGTCCATATCCCGTAAATCAATCTTGACCTTGCCGCCTACCGTGGCTCCGTTGGTCTCAAAATCTTCGTCGTCCGGCTCCAGAGAATCCAGCCTATCGGTGAAATCCGTGACCGAAACGGTCTTGCCCTGGGTTTGGAAGTCTTCAATAATCGCCAAGGTCGTCCGGATACCTTCCAGCAGCTTTTGCGTGGTCAGCCTGAAAGACTGCACGGAACTTTCCAGGCGTTTCAGCAAATTGGTTGTCATCAGCGCTTGCAAGCTGCGCTCACGATCCATTTGTTTGAACGTGCCGCCTTGGCCGCGCTCCACCACCGTGTCGTACACTTCTTCGTATTTTGAGCGGCGGCTTGGCAGCACATAGCTCATGGGCGCGTAAACCGCCAGGTTGAGACGGGCAAGCTCTGTGTATATCGCATTAAAATCCGGAGCGCCGGTCAAACTTGTCAGGGGACTGCGGAATGACAGTGGCTTTAAGCGTTCCGGGAAGGAACCTATGGCCGACGTATCATAAAACGTCTGGATATGCTTACGCGAGCGGGCAATGGTGACACTATCCAGCACCTTAAAAAAATCAAAGTCCAAAGCATCCAGAATGGCTGACGTTGTCCGCTCTGCGATGGGCAATTTTGACCAGGTGGAGAAAGCGGCCTGGGCCTGGCGAAATATTTCACGGACACTCCTGGAAAAACCAAGCTTTTTACCGAGCGCGTCCGTATCGCCCTCATAGGCCAGATTCAGTTGGTTGTAGAGGTCATTGAAACGGTTGTTGACCGGCGTGGCGGACAACATGAGCACCTTTGTTTTGACCCCCTGTCGGATAACTTTATTCAGAAGCTTTTGGTAGCGAGTTTCGCGTTCTTTGAAGGCTTCGTTGTTCCGAAAATTGTGGGATTCGTCTATGACCAGCAGATCGTAGTTGCCCCAGTTGACTCGATCCAGGGGAATGCCCAACGATTCACCAGATGTGCGAGACAGGTCTGTGTGACAGAGCACGTCATAGCTGAAGCGGTCTTTTGCAAAAATATTTGTTGTGAGGTTTTTGTTATAATTAAGCCAGTTGTCAGCGAGCTTCTTAGGGCAAAGCACCAATACGGAGCGGTTACGCAGCTCATAATATTTCATGACCGCGAGCGCGGTGAAGGTTTTGCCTAGACCCACGCTATCCGCAAGTATACAGCCGCTGTAAGTTTCCAGTTTATTGATTATGCCGACGGCGGCATCACGCTGGAAGTTAAAAAGTTTTTTCCAGATCAGCGTTTCCTGGTAGCCTGTTTTCTCATTCGGCAGCACATCGGCATCTATATCCTCAAGAAATTCTTTGAAAATGTTGTATAAAACTAAAAAATATATCCGCTCCGGCGAATTCTCTTGATAGATGGATTCTATATGGTCGCAGATCGCGGAGGTGACGTCCTCCAATTGTTCACGGCTACTCCATATTTGGTCAAAAAGTTGCACATAGGCGGCTGTATGGGGGGTCTCATCAAGGCAGGTCATGATGTTGGAGACGGAGTTTCCCGGCTGGTAACCCAAGTCAACGGCGGTAAATCCATGCAGCGGAGAATAGACCGTCTGCTGGTCAGCGATCTCTATGCAGGCAAACTGCTGCATTTGCGCGGTAGTTCTGTTTGATCGGAACTGGGCCTTACTGCGTAACCACGCGGCGCATTCACGCGCGATAGCCTTTTGGGTCAGCTTGTTGCGCAGTTGGAGCTCAAATTCCGAACCGTAAAGACTACGTTCGCGATTCAGCTTGGGGATAAAAAATTCACGCCGCTCTTTTTTGATTTTATCTGTAGCATCTGCTGCCACAAAAGTTGGGGCGGTAAAAATGAACTGCAAAGACTCAATTTTTGCCAGTTGGGTTTTCAGCGCTTCATAGGCGTAAATAGAGAAGCAGGACGCAGCTACTTTTAAGCGGGATTTGGGGCGTAGCGCTGATTTAAAGTCATCGCCGAGCAGGGTATTGATGTTGTCGACAATATGCACAGGAATTCTCTCAATTTTTTGCGGCGGCAGCGCCTGATTTTATCCAGGCGTCCACCTCCCTCTGCTTGAATAACCACCGCCGACCAAAACGGTGCCAATGCATCCCTTGTTTATCAATCTATTTAAGGATATATCCTTAAACTGCTCTAATGTCAGTAATCGGAGAAATGGACATCACTTCCCCGCCTTGCCCCTGCCAGCCTGTCCGCCAGTCTGTGCGTTCGCAAATGGCTGTAGCGGGCCAACATCTGCAACGATCTGTGACCCGTGATAGCTTTTATTTCCATAACGTCGAGGTCAGTGTTTTCAAACAACCGCGATGTGGCCTCATGCCGCAGATCATGAAACGTCAAATTTTCAATCCCTGCCTTTTTACAGGCTTTGATAAACGCATGGGTGATAGCTTCCGGTACCACTTCAAAAACAAACCCGTTTGTCCTGCTATTTTCAAGCTCCTGTAAAATATGAATGGCGGATGGAGAAAGAGGAACGGTACGCTCTTCGTTGTTCTTTGTTCTCGGCAAGTAAACGGTTCTTTTTTTCAGGTCAACGTATCTCCATTCTATAGATGCGATTTCACCCCGGCGCATTGCCGTTTCCAGTGCAAGTTTTACAATATTTTTGAACGTATCGCCACAAACGTTTAACAGCCGCTCTTCCTCATCCCCTTCAAGGCGGCGGGTTCGTCCGGTGCTGATTTTCGGCCTGGGAACTCGCTGGACAGGGTTCACAAGGGATTCCATCCCCCAAGAAGTCCGGGCGATATTGTACAGGCGGGACAACAAGGCGAGATCAAGCCTGATGGTATTGCCGCTCATGCCTTCGTTTTCCCGCTCCTGTATGTACTCCGCAATATCCTTGGTCCGGATTGCCGCCAAAAACCTGGATGAAATTTTTCGCCTCATCAGGCTTCCGGCAGTGTACCGCTGAACGTCGGGGTGCCTATATCGCGGGACGTATTCGGCAACAAATCGCTCAAGAGCTTCCTTGAGCGTGGTATTTTCCGCCTCGACTCGCGAAACAAATATACCCCGGTCCATCTCGCCTTCCACGTCCCGCGACCATTTCTCCGCATCGGCCTTCGTATTGAA
>JAISZT010000029.1 GCA_031284485.1 Desulfovibrio sp. | reverse complement strand
ATAGTGGATGCGACCCTGATCAACGCGCCGAGTTCAACCAAGAATGCCGAGAAGCAGCGCGATCCTGAAATGTGCCGGACCAAGAAGGGGAATCAGTATTATTTCGGTATGAAATGCCACATCGGAGTTGATGCGGGCAGCGGCTATGTGCATACTCTGGAAACGACGGCGGCCAATGTCCACGATATCACGGTGGCGCATCATCTGATTCGGGAAGACGACGAGGTTGTGTATGGCGATTCCGGGTACCCGTCGTCATCATTTGGGACGGTTTACGCGTCGGACCAAGGTCGTTTCGCGCAAAGAATGCATGGTTGACCTTAGGCTACGCATTTGGCGCGCAGTCACTACCACCCTGTTCTTCTCGCTTCGACGAAACGCTTTATATATTTTAGTCAACACTCTCCCATTTTTTTTTAATTTTGTGGAGGTGGTCTTCTCATCTGGAATTGGAATTATGTCCGCGGCTACAAAATATTTTTAAAAACGCTTCCATTTGAAACATTTTTTTTCATTTCAGAGAAGTAAAGTCCAATCGTAAAACTCTTTAAATATCCAAAAACGGGGGTAATAATATGCTGAAGAAGTTGACAACATTATCATTGGCGGTCGGCTTGCTGCTTGGCTCGATCACCTGTGCCTGTGCCATTGATTTCAAGGCCAGAGGTGAATGGATCATGAGCTATGACTACGGCATGAACGGCGGTTTTACCGGCGGAAACGGCCAGACGGGCTTCAACAGCAACGGCGCGTCTCCCTTCAAGGGCGAGGACGAATTCAACGTCCGGCAGCGTGTGCATCTGCAGTTGGAAGCAGTGGCTTCCGAATCCTTGTCCGGGACCGTCTTCTTTGAAATCGGCGACACCGTCTGGGGAAAGGACAGTACCGGCGGCGCCCTGGGCGCGGACAAGACAATTATTGAGCTGAAACAGGCCTTTATTGACTGGGTGGTGCCCAGTACGACCCTCAAACTGCGCATGGGCATTCAGGCTTTGCGCATGCCGAGCTTTACCACCGGTTCAAACATCCTGGGTGACGACGGCGCGGCTCTGACCGCCAGTTATAAATTCAACGACAACGTGGCGCTTACCGCCATGTGGGCACGTCCTTTCAACGATAACTACTCCGGCTATCAGAACGGCTATCACGGCCATGTCAACGGTTACCGCAGCAACTATATGGACAATATGGATATGGCGGCCCTGATAGCGCCGCTGACGTTTGACGGCGTGAAAATTACCCCCTGGGCAATGTACGCGGCTGTCGGTCCCAATACTTTCGGCAATGGAAATTTCGACGGACTCAAGGCCGGCTTCACTGCGCAGGGCACTACCTGGATGGGCATCAGCGCCGGCATGCTGCCTGTGGGAGGGGCGTTGCACAAGGACGGAACACCTGTCAACAAGCGTCTTTACGAATACGGCAATGCCCTTTGGCTGGGCCTGACCGGCGACATCACCGCATTCGATCCGTTTCGCATCGCCTGGGACGCCAACTACGGCTCGGTAAGCTACGGCGACGGCCATTACAACCGCCACGGATGGCTTGTCTCCGCGCTTGTTGAATACAAGCTGGATTGGGGCATCCCCGGCATTGTCGCCTGGTATGGTTCCGGCGATGACGGCGATCCGTCCAATGGCTCCGAACGCATGCCGCACTTGAGCGTGATCAACACCCATAACGACTTTTCCCATTTTGCCTTTAACGGCAGCCCGTATCTCGCCCGGGAACGGTGGCTCGGCAATCAGATGTCGGGAACCTGGGGCATCGGCGCGCGCCTGAAAAACGTGTCGTTCGCTGAAAAGCTCAAGCACTCCCTGCGCATCAACTATATCGGAGGCACCAACAGCCCGACCATGGCCAAACGATACATGACGCCTTTCGGCGACACGAATTATCGCAACGCCGTTGTCGGCCCCAACGCGCAGGGACCGGGCATGGGACCGATGTATCTGACAACCGGCGACAGTGTTCTGGAATTGGGACTGACGAATGAATATCAGATGTACGAGAATTTCAAAATATTTATGGAGGCCGCCTATATTGTGCCCTGGCTCGACCAGTCGCGCTCGGTCTGGGGCACGTCCGTCATGAACGGGATCGGCGGGAGCGACGACGTGCGGGATCCATGGAGCGTCAACCTGGCTTTTATTTATACTTTCTAACTTTGAGGAGAACGGAATATGGAGTCCAACCGCAGGATCAGAAACGTAATTTTTATCATGCTTGACACATTGCAGTACAACTATCTCGGCTGCTATGGAAACAAAAAGGTCAGAACGCCGAATCTGGATCGCTTTGCCAGGAACGCCTTTCTTTTTGAAAACGCCTACTCTGAAGGTCTGCCGACCGTACCCGTGCGACGCGCGTTAATGACGGGCCGTTTCACGCTGCCCTATGGAGCGTGGCAGCCGCTGGCGGCCGAAGATACGACCCTCGCCGACATTTTGTGGGGGCGCGAAATCCAGACCGCCCTTGTTTATGACACGCCGCCAATGCGTCTGCCCAAATACGGATATTCACGCGGCTTTGACTACGTGCGTTTTCTCAACGGCCAGGAGCTTGATCACACCACCTTTCTGAACCGTCCCCTGGACAAGGGCTGGTCTCCCATCAATTTTACCTCGCCCGGAATGGTATACAATGAACACGGCGAATTTATTGATAAAGACGGCGAGCAGCTCCTCGAAGAAATTGGCCTGTTCCTTCGTCAGTACCAGGACCGCCGGGACGATGGCGATATGTACATTGCCAGGGTATGCCGGGAAGCCCTCCATTATGTGACGGACGTACGCGACAAGGAACGTCCCTTTTTCCTGTGGCTGGATTCCTTTGATCCTCATGAACCATGGGATCCGCCGTCAGCCTGGCTGGGTGAAAAATGTCCCTACGACCCGGAATATGAAGGCAATCCCATCATACTCGCCCCCTGGACCCCCGTTGAAGGCCGGATGACCGACGCGGAGTGCGCGCATATCCGTGCCCTGTACATGGAAAAAATCGAGTATGTGGACAAGTGGGTGGGCAAATTGCTTGACTCGGTGAAAAAAGAAGGACTCTGGGACGAATCCATGATCATCATTACCTCCGACCACGGGCAGCCCATGGGCAAGGGGGAACATGGACACGGCATCATGCGCAAATGCCGCCCCTGGCCATACGAGGAACTGGTGCATGTGCCCCTCCTTGTTCACGCCCCGGGGCTTGAGGGCGGCAAACGCATTCCGGGCTTTGTGCAGAATGTTGACGTGACAATGACAATACTTGACGCGCTCGGGGTGCTCGACACCAAAAATCCTGATTGCGGCTTCGGCTTCCCCACATATGACTGGCAGGACATGCACGGCATAAGCCTTATGCCGCTGATGAGAGGCGAAACCAACACTATCCGCGACTTCGCCCTGGCGGGCTATTACGGAAAATCTTGGTCCATCATTACCGAAGACTGGAGTTATATCCATTGGATATCAGACGACGCCTTCAATAAGCGCGTCCGCGACTGCAAGATAAAAATGGATGAGGAAATGTGGACATGCACGGCCGGAGCCAAGGTTGTCGTGCCTGAGCGCGACGAGCTGTATGACCGTAGAAAAGACCCCTTTCAACTCAACAATCTGATTGATCAGCACAAGGATGTGGCTGAGGAAGTATTTCGCAAACTCAAACTTGCCATTGGCGAACTGCGCACCTCATAGCCAGCCACATGCGTGGATGGGGCGGTTGTTTCGCCCCATCCGAACCAGAAAAGGAGCATGCCGCAATGAACCAGCTAAGTGACAACAACTTCCGGGAACGTATCGCCGACACCACGGAAGGCATAGTGATTTTTTATAAGGAACTTTGTCCTCACTGCAAGAATATGGAAAAAGTTCTGGAAAAATTCTCCGCCGCTCACCCGCACGTTGCCCTGCACGCGGTCAATCTGGAAAAAAATCCGGAATCTGCGTCTATGGCGGGCGCCGAACGAGCCCCGACCATTCTTGTCATCCATGACGGCGAGATCAGGGCGAGCAGGGCCGGTCTGATGAATTTCAGGGAAATGAACGCCTTTTACACTGAAAATATATGAATTCCCCACTGACAAAAGTTTCGTATAGTTGCGTGGAGGCCGGTTGTGAACAGGGAACAGGATAAAATTGTCATTCGCATTCTGGATATGGAAGGCAATCGTCTTTCAGAGACAGAGCGGTTTCTGCGCAACTCTCTCAAGGCAAGAAATTTACACGCCGTCATTCACTGTGTCGGTTGCGGGCTTGAAATTGCGCGTTCAGGATTTTCCGGCATGACGCCGGCACTGACAATGAACGGCTATACGGTTTCAGCAGGCGACGCGCTTACGCAAAACGTCATTGACATGTTTTGCGACAAGCTTCTTGTCTGGTTGGACAAACGCAAAGAAATCGAAGTTGCGGGCGGGTAACGCCTTCAGGAGAGCCACCATCAACCAAGGAGTGTCCGATAATGGCCGGTCAAGATACTTTGAAATCCCGGGCTGATACTTTGTCCGGCAAAAATATTTGGTACTACGTAGCCTCAGCCATAGGCATTTTGATAACTTTCGGCTTTGGCTGTCTGCCCCCTGTCCATCCGATCACTCCCATCGGCATGAAAGTGCTGGGCATTTTTCTCGGCATGATCTTCCTCTGGTCATTCGTCAGCATTCTCTGGCCAAGCCTTCTGGGCATCGTGGCCCTGATCATCTGCGGGTACGCCCCGTTGCGCCAGGTCGTCTTCCTGTCTTTTGGCGACACGGTGCCGGTGCTTGTCCTGTTCGCCATGGTGCTTTTCGGCGCCATACAACATTCCGGCGTGACGCGTTATATCAGCCGATGGTTTCTGACACGCGAGATAATTAACGGAAAACCTGTAATCTTCAGTTTCATTTTCATCTACGCCACCTACATTCTGGCTGCCCTGTCAGCCACCATCCTGCCCGCTCTTCTGTTTATGTGGGCGATTCTCTACAGCGTGCTTGAGGATGTGGGCTACAAAAAAGGCGACAGATACACCGCCGTTATGGTTATAGGCACAATGTTCGGCGCTATATGCGGCCAGGCGGCAAAGCCGTTTACCGGGTCCGCTCTGATGATAGTCGGCGCGTATGAAAAAGCCGCTCAAACACAGATAGACTATCTCCATTACATGTTTTTCGGCTTTATAATGTGCAGCATATGCATATTTTTGTATGCCCTGCTGATCAAATTTGTTTTCAGACCGGACATGTCAAAAATCAAGGACATCAGCATTGATCGTTTCAAAAAAGAACAGCTTCCCCCAATGAACAGACTGCAGAAGATCATGACGGTATCCTTGTTCAGCTATCTTGTCATGGTGCTTTTGCCGAGCATTCTGCCAAAAAGTTGGCCGGTGATCGGCCTTTTGTCAAGAATAGGCCCGTTGGGAATAGTTATTCTTTTTTGCGCGGCGCTTGTTTTTTTTAAGCTGGAGAACAAACCTGTTTTGAATTTCAAGGAAATCGCGGGAAAATATCTTGTTTGGGACGTATATTTTCTTGTCTGCATGGCAATGGCCATTTCCTCCGCCCTGACAGTGGATGCCACAGGCATTACGGAATTTTTGAAAACTTTTCTGAATCCTGTCCTTGGCGGACATTCACTCACCGCGTTCACGTGTATTCTTGTCCTTTTCTGCGTGTCCATTACGCAGTTTGCCAACAACGGCGTTATGGGCGTGCTTCTCATGCCGGTGGTAAAAGTATTCAGCGAGCAATCCGGCGCCAATTTTGAAGCCATAGCGATATTGATTATTTTTGCCTTGCATATTGCCCTGCTGACTCCGGCGGCCTCACCTTACGCGGCCATATTGTATGGAAATAAGGATTGGATTTCACAAGGAGAAATAGTCAGATATGGAGTTATCATCTGCCTGATGACGATTCTGGCCTATACCGTCATCGGCATACCTCTCACCAATCTGATTTTATAGAGCGGGCGCTGTTGAAATTTTCTGCGTCGCCTGCCGGGCGGCGCAGAAAAACATAATAAATGATGGGATAGACCCGCCTCCTTATAGCCGGTAAAACCGACGGGTGTTTCCATGAACTCACCAAAACCGGCGTCATCCCGCACGGGAGCGCCAAATAAGGAGACGGGTCATGAGTCAAGCATACTTTATCGGTTTGGACATTGCAAAAAATGTTTTTCAGGTATTCTCCGCCGATGAAAAAGGTAAGGCGATTGCCAACAAAAAAATGGGGCGCAGCGCCGTGAAGGAATATTTTGTCCGACTTGCCCCCTGCACAATCGGCATTGAGGTTTGCGGCACATCACACTACTGGGCGCGTATCCTGACGGCTATCCCCGGAGAGATGCCGGAGACACGGATTGCATCTGATATCGTCAGCTCAAAAAAACCTTGACTCGGGGTGCGGGTCTAGACATGAGGAAATGATAATGGAAACGAGAAAATTTGACATCGCCGTTATCGGTGGGGGCATCGCCGGTATGACGGCGGCGATATACGCGGCCAGAGCCAACAGAAGTTGCATTGTGCTTGAAAGCAACATAACCGGCGGCCTTGCGAATTCAACATATATTGTGGAAAATTATCCATCCTGCATCAAGGTGCACGGGATGGAGCTCATGCAAAAAATCCGCGAGCAGGTGGATCATTTTGGCGTGGCCGTGGAAGAACTTTGTGAGATCGTATCCGTTTCGCTGACGACGCAACCCAAGCGCATTGAAACCGAAGAAGCCGTTTTTGAAGCGCGCTCAGTCATCGCGGCAACTGGCCGAAGGCCGATATATCTTGATATCCCGATGGAATGCGAACAGATACATTACTGCGCCATATGTGACGGATCTCACTATGCCGGGAAACGCGTGATCGTGGTGGGCGGGGGAAACAGCGCCTTTGACGAAAGCCTCTACTTGCGGCAACTTGGAGTAAGGCATATCACCATTGTTGAGGTCATGGACCGCTTCTTTGCCGCGCAGAACGCCCAGGACGCCCTTCTCGGCTGTGAGGATGTGGTTGCCCGTCTCGGCACTGTCATTGAAAACGTGAATACGGAAAAGGGCAAACTTGTGTCGGCAATACTCAGAAACAAGGTTTCCGGGGTGGAGGAAACAATCCCTGTGGACGGCATATTTGTTTTCCTCGGTCAACGTCCCAATTCGGAAATGTTCAGAAATGTTCTCACGCTTGACGAATCCGGCTATGTTATCGCCGACCGGGACATGTGCACAAATATTCCGGGCGTATTTTCCGCGGGCGATATCAATGTCAAACAATTTCGTCAATTGACGACAGCGGCGGCGGACGGAACAATAGCGGCTCTTATGGCCGACAGATATATCTGTGGACTGTAACAACGCCATGAATATATTTTTCATAAATTTTCGCATAAATTGCAATGTATTGATATAAAAATGTGATTTAATATATAAAATTTCTATGATAAATCGACATACGGATTAAGACACGCCGTTATTATTGTCAGGCTGATAATTATGCGCATCTTCGGTTCAGTTATTTCTGTGAATTAACATTCTTAACAGGACAGTAATGCCATGCCATCAACCAGAGAGCCATTCAACGTCAACCGGAACTGTTCAACCATATTTGTTGCGGAACAAAATGCGCGGTGGCGTGAAGTCCTACATTTGGGAAAACGCATTATATTAGAAAAAAATGCCATTATTCCAAGTGGAAATGGAAAATTTTTCTATTTTATAAATAAAGGTTCCGTACGTCTTGAACGTATTGGTTATGATGGCGAAGAAGGGTTGATTCTATTTCTTCGTAATGGTCAGATTTTTAACGAAGTACCTGCAATTCTCCATCCAAATTTTGAACGTAAACATTGTGAAGTCCAATTTTGTGCTGTAAAAAAAAGTGATATATATTCATTTAACGCTTCTTTATTATATGACAAATTTTTTTTAAGTCAATATCCATGGTTAATTTACAATATATTGCAATCTGTTGCCTACAAATCATTTACATTTCTATATAGTTCAACAGATAAAAAATTTATTAAATCCATTGGATGTACTTGCAAAATTATTTATAAGATGTATATCGACAGTGGCTGTAAAACTGTTATTGAGCCTGATATATCACAGCATGATTTAAGTATGTTAATTGGAATATCCAGAACAACTCTTTATAGAGTTTTGAAATATCTGAGAGCAAATAATATAATAGGAAGATTTTCTAAAAAATATCTTGAAATATTTGATGTAAACAGACTTATGAACTCTTCATGAGACAAATGCCGTTCTGTCAAAATTGAGGCAATTGGAGAAGAACCGCCTCCCCTCCCTAAAGTGAGGGGATTCCAGCAGAGGCCGCTAACGCGGCGACCCTGGCGGGTTCCTGCTTCAACGAGACTGCCCAGAGGAACAGAGCTTGGTTTTCGCTTTCAAATTCCCACAGTGGGGAATTTTACGGCTACGAGCCAACCGGTCATTCCCCCAGGTCTCACTGCCTCTCCGGTACTGTCCAGAGTTTTGCGCACATTTTGTAGCTGCCAGGTAGTGTCGGTTTTGGCGCTGCCTTGAGGATCCGGTGCGGGCCTTGCGAGCGATACACCTCAAAGATATCGCGGCTGCAAGGGCCGTGACGGCTCCGGGGTACTACCGAGTGGCGGCAGCATCCGCGATAGCGGTAAGGAACTGTTCTTCACCGCGCAGGACAAAACGGCGGAAGCGGTGGCACAGCTCTATGCGCGGGCGAAATGGGGGAAAATATCCGGCTGGAGGGAAACCGCCTCAGCCGGGACATGGAACAGGAGCGAACGCGGGAGCAGCGTCAGGGTGTGGAACGGTGATTTACCAACAACGAATACCTTGATCACATCGCGGGGTAATCACCGACAGCGACATGGTGCTCCTGCCCAGCGTTATCCAATACTATCAATAAGCCATCCTGGTTCATATCCATGACTTTACCCACGATAATTCGTCCGGCGGTCGCCAGATGAAGATCTTTTCCCAGTACATCCGTTTTTTCTTTCCATTCGGAAACCAGTGGTGCAGCACCATGCTCCTGAAGCTGGGTGTAGTAGAAATCCAGAGGGTATTTTAACAATAGGTTGTAAAAAATGTTATTTCCAATTCACTCGTACCACGCCGAGAGGGTGCCCGGCGAATGAAAAAGCCACTGCGGTTTCGTTGTATACATTGGGACTTTCATTGAACTGCATTGCGCGGATGCTCAAGGTTTCGACACCTGCCGTATTGCGCTGGGTACGGCTTTTCGCGGAAAAGGCTTATGAAAAACCGGAACCACGAGAAGCTGTTGTTGTCGAGTTGGACGAGATGTGGCACTATCTGCGTTCAAAAAAAACAAACTTTGGATATGGAAGGCTTATTGTTACGATACCGGTCAACTCATTGACTGGGAATGTGGGAATCGTGATCAAGGAACC
>JAISZT010000131.1 GCA_031284485.1 Desulfovibrio sp. | reverse complement strand
CCCGCGTGCAGCAAAATATAACTCGGCGTGCGCAGGGCCACGCAAAGCTGTTCGCGCAGGCCTTTACGTGCAAGAGAGTCGGAAGTATCCGGTTTTCCCTCATCCATTTCACGGAGAGGCTTGATTCGGCACAAGGCCCATGATGGAACTATCGCCGCTATTGCCAGGCCGGCAAGCACAAACAGACTCGCGCAATAATCCCGCAGATGGATAATCAGATGGATCATGGGAGCATAAACGAATTGCCCCACAGAGCCTCCCGCGTTAATGACGCCGCCGGCCACAGAGTGCGTGCGCGACGGCAGGCGCGACACGGCAATGCCGAAAAGAGCCGCGAAGCTGCCCGCCGCTACGCCGCCCGGAGAAAGAATTCCCTGGGCCAGCGTCAGCGGCCAGAAACCGTCCGCCGTTATGGTCAGTATCTGCCCGGCCGCGATACAGAGCATACCTGTGGCCAGGGCCGCGAAAGCGTGCCCCTTGTCCGCCCAGACCCCGAAAATCGGCTGGAAGATGCCCCAGGAAAGTTGCCCGATGGCCAGAGCCATGCTTACGGCCGCTATGCCCAGACCCTTGCTGTCCATGAGGGGCTGCACAAAAAGCCCGACCGTCAAGCGCGTGCCCATGGTGACCATGATGATGAGAGAGGCCAGGGTCACTACGGCAAGCACACGGGATCGGCCCGGTGTGGAGGAGGAAACGGAATCGGCGGCCATGTTGCCTCCGGGGAAAAAGCGCGGGGGGGGGGATACCCCTCCCGCGCCGCTTTTTTCCGGCATTTTCCACTTTCAGCATTCCGCGCGTCCCATCGTTCAAACCTCAATAGGACGACGACATCATATATCTTGGAAGGAAGGTGGCCAAATCCGGGAAAACAACAATTGAGGCTACGGCGATAATCAGCATCAGCAAGAAGGGAAACGCTCCCCTGTAGATCTTCATCACCGGTATGTGCGGGCATATCCCGCGCACCACAAAGACGTTCAGGCCCACCGGAGGCGAAATGCCCGCCAGCGCAACCATGAGCGTCACAAAGCAGCCGAACCAGATCTGGTCGACGCCGTAGGCCTTGGTTATGGGGTAGAGAAAAGGAAGGGTCAGGATAAGGATGGAAGTGGATTCCAGGATGCAGCCCAATATCAGATACAGGACGAACATCATGAAAACCAATCCGAAGTAGGACAGTTGCATACTGGTGAAAAGATCCACCATGTGCCGCGTGGTGCCTGTGGTGACCATAAAACGCGCCATGAGCCAGCCGCCGATGAAGAGAAAGAACAGGGCCGCGCTCAGCTTGGCGCCTTCCCTGAAGGCGTTGCGAATCGTGTCTCTGTTCAGGCGGCGCATGCAGGCCGCGATGAGGATGACGCCCACCACGCCGAAGGCCGCGGCTTCGGTGGGTGTGGCCAGGCCGCCGTAAATGCCGCCGATGACAATGCCGAACACCACGATGACCGGGATGGAGGCGGGCAGGCAGTTGATGCGCTCCGCCCAGCTGGCCGGAGCGCATCTCGGCCCCATGGACGGGGTGATGGCGCAACGGATGATGCAATACAGCGCGAACAGAGCTGTCACCAGCAGCCCCGGCCCAATGATGGCGATAAAGAGTTCGCCCACGGACTGGTCGGTGAGCACCGCGAAAATGATGAGGAACACGCTCGGGGGAATAATGGCCGCAAGCCCCCCCGAAGCGGCGATGGAACCGGCGGACAGTTCGACATCGTATTTGGATTTTTCCAGTTCCGGTATGACGGTGGAGGCCATGGTGGCGGAAGCGGCGGCGGTGGAACCCGTGACCGCGCCGAAGGCCGCGGCGGCCAGAATACCGGCCGCGGCAAGGCCGCCGGGCAGAAAGCCGATCCATTTTCGGTTAGCGTCGAACAAATCGGCCACAATGTTGGTGTGGAACGCGATGGATCCCATGAAAACAAAAAGCGGAATGCTCATGAGGGAAAAATTGCTTGCCTGTTCCCAGGCAACGAACATGGTCTGGGTAGCCGCGTTGACCGGGCCGAGGGTGAAGCACAGCCCGATGCTGGCGACCGCGCACATGGCGTAGGCCATGGGCATTCCGAACACGGAAAGCAGCAGCATGGCGGCGATGCCGCAGTATCCCAACATATATTGTTCCATTTTTACCGACCTCCCGCTCGAAGCTTTCTGTATGCGTCAACGGCGTTGTATAGCAGACAGAGGGTAAGGACAACGAAGCCCAGAGTCATGACCACGCGTATGGGCCAGAAGGGATACCGGAAATCCGTTCCGCTTTCGGACAGGACGATGGAAGTGGGAATTTCCATGGTGCTGCGGATGGTGGCGGCCAGCATCCACAGAGCGGCGAAGCTGCGAGTCAGCATATCGCAGATCAGTTTCATCCTGGGCGAGTACCGGGCATAGAGAATGTCAAGCAGAATATGTTCCCTATCCAGTTCAACCCTGGGCACGGCCAGGAAGATGGCGCCGATGAGGAAAAGGCCGCTGCCCTCTATGGCCCATGAAAGAGGAGTGTTGAAAAAGTTGCGGCCGATGACGTCAATCACGATCACCGTCAGGATGGCGGGATAGATAATATACATGCTGAAGGAGAGACAGACGTCGGCGGCTTTGCTCAAGGCCCGCGCCATTTTATCGAAGACGCTCCCGGCGGCGGCGGGAGAAACGTCCTGCTCGGGCGCGGCGGGGAGAGAGATGTTTTGCGCGGCCTCGAAGTCGAGAGCAATGTCTTGCGTGGCCGCAAGGTCGGAAGAAACGTTTTGTGCACTCACGAGGTACTCCTTATCCGTTGGTATGCATGGTGTTGAAACGCTCCGCCCGGCTTGGCAGACGAAAATATCCTGCATCCGCGCACCGCAGGCGGGCGGCGAAGTTGCATGCTTTCGCCGCCGGAGCAAGGGTAAAGTTGTAAAGCGCCTGTCCTCCCGGACTCCGAAACCGCTTTCGGGAGTCCGGGGTAAGTGGAAAGGGAATTAGAATCCGTCAAGGATGCCATGGATCATGTTTTTCGGATCCTGCACGTATTCGCGAATCTGCCGGATGGACATGGCATTGTATTTGGCGGCGGCGGCCCGGAAGTCCTTGGCGAATTGGCGGGCGGGCAGACCCTTTTTTTCGTTTTCCGTAATGAACTTGTCCCAGATGGTGTCACCCACCGCGACCCAGCGCTTCTTTTCCTCGGGATCAAGGATAATAATCTCTATTCCGGCTTTTTTGAGGTCGTCGAAGCCGCGGTCTTCCAGCTTGGTGTAGCCTTCGGACATGTGGTTACCGGCCAGGCGGAACTTGAAGTACAACTCTTCCTGGAATGCCCTGGGCAGACTATAGAATTTTTCCCTGTTGATGCCGTAGTCGATGCGCGTGTTGCCCAGACCGGTGACGGTTACGTACTTGGCCACTTCGTGGAAACGCCAGGGGATCATGCTGCCGACCGCCCAGGCGACGCCGTCCACGACGCCGCGCTGCAAGCCGATGAAGGTGTCCGGGGTGGGAAGCTGCACGGGGGTCGCGCCCAAAGCGATGAGGGTGTCGCGTTGCACCGAGCCGCCGAATCCCATGATCCGCTTGCCCTTGAGGTCTTCCAATTTGCGGATGGGCGTCTTGCAGATGAGGCCCTGCACGTCAAAGTGGGGAATCCAGGCCAGCGAGACGCCTTGGGCCTCATATTCCTTTTTGAAGTACTTGGGATACATTTCTTCCATAATCTGCGTGGCCACGACCACGCTGTTGGAAAGGAAGGGCAGGCCGTCGGCCATGGCCAGATCGAAAGCGCCCTGGTTGTGCAGGTGGTAGGTCTGGCCGACATGAACAAGACCGGCCCGCAGGGCTTTCCAGCCGTCCTGGAGGCTGTGCAGGGACTGGCCGAAGTAGCGGTCGAATTTCAGGCGGCCGCCGAACTGGTATTCCAGAAAGCTGAACGTCTCCCAGTGGATGCCGTGGCCGATGTCGCCGGCGTTGGGGTAATAGCAGGAGCATTTCAACTCGACGGCGTCCTTGTCGAAATCCTCGGGCTTCATCTGCGCCTTGTCTACATCCGTAAGCGGCCTGTCCTTCGCCTCCGCGCCGTAATAGACCCAGCCGATGTTGTTGTCCCTGACACTTTCAGGAGTGATCGTAGTGACGTAGGGAGCGCCGACCGGCGATGTTTCAGCGGCGGCGGCAAAAATGTCCATGGGCAATGTCGCCCCCAGAGTGAGCGCTGCTGCGGAGGCGGCTGAACCTTTCACAAAATCACGTCTTGTTAGCATTGTTCTCATAAGTCCTCTCTTTGGCGGGTTAGTATAAAAACACCAAGTACCCCTGTTGAGTAAGCAACAGGAAATATTTAAACTATATGAAAATAACAGGCATGAATGCACGACCTCACAATGTAAATTGAGAGTCAAAGTCTAGCGGTTCAACCACAGCCAAGTCTTCATAGCGCGGAGTTTATCTGCAATATTTGTGCCAGTAAATAACATACTGTAATTATACTAATATTCTGTCTTATGACTGCCGTGCGCTACGTATCACATTGTATAGTATGAAATATCAATAGGTTGATGTCTTTAACGCGTGTACCATGCAACGATTTCAACAGTATAATTTTTGTATTATATTAAATTACCTATTAATTTTTATATGTAAAGGCTGTATCAAAAGCGGGACAATTTGCACCTGTCTTCACTGATTATCCTTGGCTGTCGTTACCATTGCCTGATGGCCGGCACGACAAAAAAATTGGTTCGGAAGCATGAAATTTTTAAGAGAGTATTAACAAAAGAATGATTTTACTGTATGCTTTCTCCAAGCCGTGAGGAGGAAGTATGCCCGAATGTTCAAAATGTGGATCAACTGAAACTGTCAAGAACGGTTTCCATCTGGGAAGGCAGAGACATCGTTGTAAAAAATGTGGTTTCCAATTTACCCGTAGCACACCAAGAGGGCGTCCAGCGAGTGAAAAAGCCACTGCGGTTCTTCTCTATACATTGGGGCTTTCATTGAACTGCATTGCACGCATGTTCAAGGTTTCAACACCTGCCGTGTTGCGCTGGATACGGCTTTTCGCGGAAAGGGCTTACGAAAAACCGGAACCCCATGAGGCTGTTGTCGTCGAGCTGGACGAGATGTGGCACTATCTGCGTTCAAAAAAAAACAAACTTTGGATCTGGAAGGCTTATTGTCGCGATACCGGTCAGCTCATTGACTGGGAATGTGGGGATCGTGATCAGGGAACTCTCGCCAGATTGATGAGTCGTCTCGGGAAGTGGCAAATTTGGTACTATTTTACGGACGATTGGAAGGTCTATCCGACGGAAATTCCAGAAGAGCAATTGGTCACAGGCAAAAGTGGCACAGTCGGAATTGAACGAAATTACTGCCGTCAACGGCATTGGTTTGCCCGATTCAAAGGCAAATCAATTGTAGTTTCAAAGTCTTTACGCATGGTAGACCTGACGATGGCTTTATTCGCACGCTTTCATGTCAATGGAGTGAGGGAAGACATAGCATCATTCTTTTATTAATACTCTCATTTTTAAAATTGTATTCTTTAATTATTTTAAATAAATAATATTTTACAAAAAGTCCAAGAATAGCGTTTGCATGAAGAACGTGTTAGAAGTTATCCTCGCTGGCGCTGGGGTGGTATTGATCCCCCGATTAAACCTTGCCGCGATTAGTTTCAATGGCGCACTCCGCATAAACGACATGCCCCCCTGTTTGGCAATGTTTATTCGGTAGAGCAATAACCAGTTGTCCTCTGCCGGACTAACTTTAAAAACAGTATCCCAGGATTATACTATGGTAATGAACTTACCCACGCCTGACACCCTCGAAGAACTTGCAGAAAGCCCGTATGCCACGGTTTTTGAATTTCTCCATAGCGGCATAGCGGTTTTATCCAAAGATGGGTATTTTTTATATGCCAACAAGGCTTTTTTGGAAATGTTCGGTTTCCACGGCGAAATACGCAGACGCCACGTTTCAGAATTATTTTTAACTTCAGAACAGGGGGTTATGACGGCTATCCGTACACGAAAAATGACTCTGTGCTCCAGCATTACCAAGGATAACGTGCAAGGAGTTTCTTTTCGCTATCCACTTCTGGACAAGAATGAAAAACTTCTTGGTGTGATTATAGAAAGTATTCCGACAAATATAGATCATGACAAGTTTATTAATTTGCTGAAGACAGTGCAAACTCTTGAGCAGCAGGCTGATTATTTTGAAAGAAAATCTCAGAAAAAACTTGGGATGCTCTATACATTTGAAAGTATTATTGGCGAAAGTGAAGCCATGCAGGCCATGAAGAAGCGCGGGCAGCGTTTTGCGAGAAGTGTAGAACCCATTCTGCTGTTCGGAGAATCCGGCACCGGTAAAGAACTTGTCGCCCAGGCGCTGCATTCGGCCAGTGAGCGCTCTGCAAATCATTTTGTGACCGTTAATTGTGCTGCCTTGCCCCATGAACTCATGGAATCTGAACTTTTTGGCTACGCAACCGGGGCGTTTACCGGCGCAAAGTCTGGGGGGATGAAGGGGAAATTTGAACTTGCCGACAAAGGGACTATTTTTTTAGATGAAATCAGTGAAATTCCCATGACCATGCAGGCCAAGCTTTTACGGGTTCTGGAAAGCGGGGAAATCCAAAAACTTGCCCACGCCGGAGACTTGCATTCAGATTTTCGCCTTATTGCGGCCACAAACAAAAACCTTGCAAAACTTGTGGCTGACGGTTTGTTTCGTGAGGATTTGTACCATCGCCTGAATATTCTGGAACTGATTGTTCCCCCGCTGAGGGAGCGAGTCGGCGATATTCCTTTGCTGACCCGCCACTTTATTGAGCAAAACGTAGGGCAAAAACGCGCTAAAGGCATCCGCATTTCAGCGGAACTCTCCAGAGTTTTCAGCCAATACCTCTGGCGAGGCAATATTCGTGAGTTGAAAAATGTACTGACTTTTGCCCTTTATAACCTGGAACCGGGAAACAGCACGTTAACCATTAATCACTTGCCGGAACGCTTTCTTCAAGAAATGCGCGCCGCCCATCCCAAGACTGTGGATTTGATTCCTCAGAATGAGGGACATAACCTCACAAAGGCAAGGGATGATGCGGAACGCAAAGTTCTCATTTCGACCCTTACCGCCACCAGATACAATAAAACGCTCACCGCAAAGGCTTTGGGAATATCCAGAAACAAGTTATATAAAAAAATGCAGTATTTTGGCCTGCATTCACCAAGTAGCGAAAGCCCGTCCAGCTGAATAACTTTTCCCGTCTACAGAAAATCCTCGGGAGTCGCGCCGTCCTTTGTTTTTGGCGGTGTATGCATTCTGGTACAGTTTTCACCCGGCTGTATTAAAAATCACACAATTTTTTTTATAACCATGGCTATATGTAATAAATTAAATATAATTATGTATGGAACGGGTATTGCATAAATCAACATGCAATTTTGCGCCGTAACAGCTACAGAGGCTAAACAAAATGCAGCAAGGCATGATCTATAACATACAGCGTATGTCCACAGCCGATGGCCCCGGCCTTCGCACGACGGTTTTTCTCAAAGGCTGTCCGCTTCGCTGTCTGTGGTGCAGCAACCCCGAATCACAGTCGCCGCAAGCGCAGCTTATGGTTTTTGAAGACCTTTGTGTAGGCTGTGGACAGTGTGCGCAGAGCTGTCCTTCCGGCGCAGTTATTGAACGCGACCACAAGTTCAACCGAGATATGAAACTGTGTACAAACTGCGGAGCCTGTGTGCCGGGGTGTCCGGCAAAGGCAAGATCAATTTCCGGCGAAATCATGACCACTGAGCAAGTCATGAAAATTGCTCGAAAAGATGCTTTGTTTTACCAGAATTCAGATGGCGGCGTAACTTTTGGAGGTGGAGAGCCGACATTGGGTGGCAACTTCTTGCTTGAGATGTTGAGCACTTGCCGGAATGAAGCGTTTCACACCTGTATTGACACCTGTGGCTTTTGTCCCGAAGAAATGTTCAGGCAGGTCACTGAACTCACCGATATGTTTTTGTTCGATTTAAAACACATGGATCCGGGTACGCATAAGTCGCTGACAGGTCAAGATAATGCGCTAATCCATGCAAATCTTTGTCAAGCGTTTCGTTCAAAAGCGGATGTGCGTATCAGGATGCCCTTGATGCCGGAGATCAACGATTCAGAAAAAAATCTTGTCGCAATGGCGGAGCTTCTGGGGGAATTCGGGGTGCATGATATTGATGTGCTGCCAAGCCATGCGTTTGGCCGAAATAAATATGCGGCGCTGCAACTTCCCTTTCCGCAGACCAGAGCCTACGCTCCGGAAGAACTTGAGGCAACTTTGGAGCGTTTTCGTAATGTTGGAATAACCCCGCATATTGTGAAGTGAGTTTTTCCTTGAGCGCCACAGCCGTCAGGTCGGCAACGCCTGATACTACCTTTAGGGAACCTCTAAATTCCAGCGGCAGCACTATCCGCCGGGGGCGGATAACGAAAACCGGCAACGTCAATGTCCGCTGGATGCTGATTGAGTCCGCTTGGAGCTATCGTCTGAAGGCCCGTAAGAGCGCGCATTTACTAAAGCGGCAGGTAGACGCCGACGAGAAGGTACAAGAGCTGTCCTGGAAGGCGCAAGTACGCCTATGCGGACGCTATCAGCGCCTATTGCAACGCGGCAAACCCAAAGGGAAGGTGATAACCTGCATAGCGCGTGAACTGGCTGGTTTTGATGTAGTCTGTCAAAATCGGAGGGCATACTCACGCGGCCTTGTGATAGTTTTTTCTATCTTGTGATGTCTTCATAAACTCCACCGGTGAGAGATATCCCAAGCTCTTCTGAAGCC
>JAISZT010000128.1 GCA_031284485.1 Desulfovibrio sp. | reverse complement strand
CGGCTATCACCATGCTAAGACGTGCAGGATTTATAAATATTGCAGAAGGGCGAGAATGGTACTCAGAAGACCGCAAACGCGTTCTTTACCTGCTTCTGGGGAGAACAGAATGACCCTGGATTATGGGAGCGGCCGCTTGACCAACGAGTCACCGGCGTATATACAGACCGGACTGCCTTTTAAACTGGCCTGAAATATTTCTCCGCGGATATCGCTATGCCTGATTCCACTGCTTCCACGTCCGAATTCGACAATATGGAAGGTCGAATTGCCCGGCTGCTTCAATCCGGGCAGAAAATTGTCCTGCTGACGGTCATCCGCCGCGAAGGCTCCGTCCCCCGAAAAGCCGGAACGCGCGCGTTGCTGACAAGTTCCGGTCTGGAAGGCACGATAGGCGGCGGCGTGATGGAAAAAAACGTGCTGGACGCGGCCATGCTCTGCCTGGAATCCGGCATATCCTCCCGCGCGCGCTATGAACAGCCGATGGAGGACGAGGGTATTCACGGCGCTGTGGAAGCGCTGTGCGAGGTGCTCACGCCGGAGCAGGCTCCCCTGTTCGCCCTGGCGGACAGTATCCTGCAAAGGGATGAGGACGGCATGTGGACTGTGGACGTCACGGACGAAACACTGCCCCGACGCACCCTGCACATCGCGGCCTTGCCCGAAGAGCCTTCGCCTGAAGGCCGCCCGGACGATGCCCCCCCCGACGATCCGGCCGACAATCCCGCCGTGCGCGTTGTCGGGGCGCAATCCATCGCCTCCCTGCTGGAATTGTGCAAGAACACTCCGGGCATGCTGATCGTCAATGATGCCACCGTCTACATGGAACCGCTGGAAACGACGCCCGTGCTGCTGATTTGCGGCGGCGGGCACGTCGCCCTGGAAGTGGCGGCCCTTGCCCGCACAGCGGGCTTTGTCGTGGATGTCGCGGACGATCGCCCGGAATTTGCCGATCCGTCCCGTTTTCCCTCGGCCCGGCGATGTCTGGCCCTGCCCGGCTTTGAAAATCTTGTGGAAGCCTGCGCCATAGGGCGGCGGCACTTCGTGGTCATCGCCACGCGCGGGCACGCTTTTGATCAGGCGGTTCTTGCTCAGTCACTGGACAGCCATGCCAGATATATCGGCATGATCGGCAGCAAGGCCAAACGCGAAAGAATATACGCCGCCCTGCGCGCGGACGGCGTGCTCAAGGCGGAGCTGGCGGCCGTGCGCTGCCCGGTCGGCCTGCCCATCGGGGCGGAAACGCCGGCGCAGATCGCCGTGTCCATCGTGGCGGAACTGCTGGCCGCGAAGGCCGGCGTTCTGCAACGCCTGCGCCCTGAAAATTAACGTTCTGATTACGCCGTGCCGAAATACGGCGGACGCCGCGCCTCTGTCCCCGAGCCGATGCGAAAAATCTGGACGGTGTACTGATGCCTGTTGGTGCACGCGGGGCAGCCGTCCGTCACCAGCAGGCAGGAAGCGTCCAGCTCCAGCGGGTCAATGCCCGCCTGGTGCAGCAGACGCGTTGCCCGCCCTTCTCCCCACATGACGGGCGCGCCGCACCGTCCGCACTCAACATACAGCAATTCCGGGTCATAGCCTGCGGGTACAAGAGGATTGCTCTCTCTGTATTGTGGTATAATTCTTTTTGTGCGTCGCATATCTGTCCTCATGTATAACAGGCTTGCCCTCGCAGGACAAGATGACTAAACTGACTCAATGATCGCAAAAAAATCGCCCATCCGCCTTTTGCCGCCCGAACTGCGCAACCAGATCGCCGCCGGTGAAGTGGTGGAACGCCCGGCCAGCGTGCTCAAGGAGCTTGTGGAAAACAGCTTGGACGCCGATGCCGGGCATATTGAGGTAACGCTGGAAAACGGAGGGCAAAGCCTCATACGCGTACAGGACGACGGCTACGGCATCCCCGCGGCGGAACTTGATCTGGCCGTCACACGTCACGCCACCAGCAAAATTGCCAGTTTTAACGATCTGGAACATATACAGTCCTTCGGTTTCCGGGGCGAAGCCCTGCCGAGCATCGCCTCGGTGTCGCGTTTCAAAATTACTTCCGCCGTGAGCGGCGCGGACGATTGCGCTCACTGTGTGGAAGTGGAGCACGGCCGCGTCGCGGCGTCAGGCCCGGCTGCCCTGCACAAGGGCACAGTTGTGGAAGTGCGCGATCTTTTTTCCAATATCCCCGCCAGGCTCAAATTCCTGAAATCCCCGTCGGTCGAGTTCAAACGCGCCCAGGAATGGCTTTCACGGCTTGCCCTGGCCCGCACTGACGTTGGTTTTGTGCTGTACTCCGGCAGCCGCGAGAACCTGCGTTTTCTGCCGGGGCAGGATCTGGCCGGGCGCGTCTCCCTGCTCTGGCCCAACGCCATCGTGGAAAACCTGCTCCGGTTTGACGCCACACGCCACGGAATCAGGGCGCACGGGCTGACGGGCGCTCCCGTTGCAAGCCAGCCGCGCGGCGACCGCATATTTCTGTACGTCAACGGACGTCCCGTCACGGACAAAGGGCTGCTCTCCGCCGTGCGCGCGGCCTACAAGGGCCTGCTGACCAGCCGGGACTATCCGCAGACCGTGCTCTTTATAGAGATAAGTCCGACTGAAGTGGACGTCAATGTGCATCCGGCAAAATCTGAAGTGCGCTTCAGGGACGCTTCGTCGGTTTTTTCCGCGACTCTGCACGCCCTGCAAGGCGCGCTGACTCTTTCCCACGCGACAGAAATGCCCCAATTCCCCCAGCCCTCCCAGATTCCCCGGTCCGGGCCAACGGAAACGCCCGCCGCCCCGCCGCGACCGCAGGGCTTTTGGGGAATGATAGACAAGGCGCCCCTTCTGCAAAAAAGCGGCGGCTTCACCGAATACAGCGCGCACCCCCCTGCCCCACGCCACGCTCTGGCCGAACAGGAACTTCCCTGGCCATCGCCCGCGCATGCAGACCCCCCGGCGGCAAATGAGCCTCCCGAACCGGAGCGCGCGCCAGCCCCCGAACCCGAGCGCACAGGGCATTTTCAATATCTCGGACAGATTGCCGACACCTATCTGGCTCTGCGCGACGAATCAGGCGCCCTGCTGCTTGTGGATCAGCACGCGGCGCACGAACGCATACTGTACACGCGCTTTCAGCGCGAAGGGACCGTCGGTCGGGGGCAAAGGCTTGCCCTGCCCCTGGAGCTGCCGCTGCACCCGTCGGAAATTGAAAACTTTTACGGCCTGCGCGACACTCTGGAATCACTGGGCTACGAGTTGGAATGCGCCGGCGGCGTTCTTGTCGTCCGCGCCACACCGCAGCAGCTTTCGCGCGGCGACGCCCGGGATTTTCTGCGCGCCGTCCTTGACGGGCGCAAGGAGGATCTCGCCCTGCTGTTCGTCTCCCTCTCATGCAAAAATGCCGTAAAAGCCGGGCAAAAACTCACTGATGACGAGAGCGCCGAGCTTCTGCGGCAATGGTTCGCCGTGCCGGATCGCGAGCACTGCCCCCACGGACGGCCCTGCGTTCTGCGCTGGGACGCCGAACATCTGGCAAAACTTTTCAAACGCGCCCCCTGATTCCAATTCCAAAGAGTCAATCGGCGGATGGAGCCGGTTGTGGATTGAAACATGAAAAAACACCTTCGTCTCAGGGCCGGATGCGGCCGCCTGCTGCTGACTCTCCGACTCTTTCGCACGGGGAACGACGTCCAGATTCTGCTTGACGGCGGGCATGCGCATATCGGGGTCGTGGCCCTGGCCGCGCCGGGGAAAAACGCCTCCGGTCATCTGGACGTCCCGTCGCACAGGGAAGGGGAATTGGCGTCGCGCATGGCCCGGCGTGTGGCAAACGCGCTATGCTGCACCGTCTGCGTGAGCGCCGGCATACATTATGAAAACATCAGCAAGGAAGAAATCCGCACTGTGGAACAGCTTGCCGACACGCTGACCCGGCGCTGCGTCACGGCGCTGGGTGGGGAAACAGTTTGACCTATAGAAATTGCAGCCGGCGTTTGAACCTGTCGGCCGCAAAAAAACAGCAATCAGGGAGACAAATCTTATGGACAACAAAGAGGAGTACCTTGTTCAAACCGAACCGGATCGCGCGGAACGCAGTTACAACTGGAAAACCGCCATTGGGTTGCAGCAGGTTGACGGGCTTACTCCGTCAAAATATCTGATTGATACCGCAAACGCAAACATTGAGGGCAAGATTTCTCTCGGCAAAGCGGAACAGCTTGTCGCCGGCTACTATGAGCGGAACATTCCGGCAACAGACGATGAAAAAAGAAATGAGGAGGCGGACAAAGTTTCGCTTCGCATTGCCGAACTCCTCGCGGGAAAAACTTTCACCCTGTCACCCACGCAACTGACCTCAATTCATCAGCATTTATTTACGGGGATATACGACCATGCCGGGAAAATCCGGGTGAATAACATCACAAAAAAAGAATGGATTCTGAACGGTGAAACCGTGTATTACGGCGATTTCCGCAACATACGCGAGGCATTGGATTACGATTTTGACAAGGAAAAGACTTTTGACTACAGCCTGCTTGATGCCCGCAAAACCGCCGCGCATATCGTGAAATTCATTGCCGACCTATGGCAGATTCATGCCTTCAGCGAGGGCAACACACGCACAATTGCCGTATTCACAATAAAATATCTTCGCACATTGGGGTATGATGTTACGAATGATACGTTCGAGAAAAATTCACTCTATTTTCGCAATGCCCTTGTCCGCGCTCACTACAACAACCACAAACAAGGCGTTAAAGCAGAATTGACCTATCTCAATCGTTTTTTCGACAATCTGCTGTTTGGCGAACAGTATGAATTGAAGAACCGCGATCTTCATATCCCTTCCTGATTTCAGCCACCTGCCAGGCTACCTTGAGTCTAACGTTTCATATCTTGACACGGTGCCGAGGAAGCGCTCGTCCATATAGCGCCATTGCATGTTCTGCGCATAGCTCCGCAGCACGGGCGTCCCCTTGGCGGGGGGCGGGCCCGCGAGGAAAGCCTCCCTTGCCCTTTGCTCAAAAGCCATGATCGCGTCGCCCAATCCCATCGGCAGCGCGGAAAGCGACACTATGCCTTCCGGCAGCGGTTCCCTGTATTCCAGAATGATTTTGTCGTCATTAAAATTGTAACGGGCGGCAAACCCGCGCGCCATCCACTTCCGGGAGCCCGAAGACGCTATTTCGGCCGTTCCTTCGGCAAGCGCGCCGAAGGGATCGCGGCTCTCGTCCACAATGTAGGTGCACGCCTGGTATTCCACGTCGTTGAACACCTCCATGCCCGCATTAACACTGAACGGACGGCGCATATCGCCATCCCAGTACCAGCCGCGCGGCACTTCGGCATGCGCCGTGATCGCCATGGCGCCGCGTTCGTTCGCGCCGCCGTAAACCGCAAGCCACATCCGTATCGGCAAACCGCCCATCATGCCGCTTGAGACAAGACGCGCCATCCCCTCTCCGGCTGCGACAAGGGGCAGCATATTTTTGACCCCAAGGGCAATGGCCGGGCGGGCGGTCGAAACATAGACCGAACCTGCCATGCCTCGCTGCTGGACGCCGGTGCAGGCGGCTGACAGAATACACAGGGCCGCGCAGCATGCGCGCAATTGCCATTTCATAAACACACCCCCAAAGCTGTAATACGCTCTAATCTTTCGAAAAAACCCAGTGCAGAATACGCTTGTGCACACGCAGGCGACACTCTGCCTGACGGGCAAGCAACGAAGCGGGGCTGCAAAAAACGTCTTTCTCCATGGGTATGACGTCCGCGGGCACGGAACTCAGCAAAAGCCGCGCGTCAGGCGCCGCCCTTGCCATTAGTTCCACATCAAGACGCCACAAGTCAATATCCTTGGGAGACAAATCTCCACGGCATCCGACAAAAATAAAATTGGCACCCGTTACAGCCTTCCTGGGTGATTCCACAAATATCACCTGGCTTTTCATTGTATCCGCAAGCTCTTTCAGCGGTGACGCGTCAACATGCGGCGGCAGGCACACGCGCAAGGTGAAGGGAAAATATGCCATCGCCTCGATCAGAGAATACAGTGTGCCGTTTGCGCAGCCAAGCCATGTGGCGACAACGCCGTTGAAATCTTTTGACCCGCGCTTCATGCAGACAATGTCCGCCAGCGCATTCGCCGGATGAGCGCGCGCGCTGCCCGCGTTGATGACAGGAAAGGGCAGTTCGGCAATGTCCATATCCCAGGATTGTATCGGCATGCCGTACACATACAGGCAGTCCACATAATAATCCAGCACCGGCAGCAGTTGGCGGCTGTATCGGTTGATATCCTCATGCCAGGAATCGCCCGGCCCCTGGTACACCAGATATCCGCCCATCTGGCGCACGGCCGCCGTCACAGAGAGCCGTTCACCCAGCGAAAACTGCGCGAACAGCAGCACCGCTGTACGCCCGAGCATAAAATCCGTGCGGCCTTTGGCATCGGGTATGCTGGCTGCCTGCTGCGCAAGAAGCCAGCAGGTTTCCTTGTCAAGATTCCTGATTCTCATAACGTGTCGTTGCATATGCGCCTCTGACTTTTGTTTGCGACAGTTCCGTCTGACTACAGTCGTAACAGGATAACCCCACCCTGTCCAGAATCATGGTTATTGAATGAAAAAAGGAGAGTATTAACAAAAGAATGATGATGTTCGGCCTGACCGTGGCGGATTATGGCGCGTCCGCCGTCTTGCCTTTATTTCCCTGAAAGGGCATACTCGGCAAATGAACGCCGGGATCGCCGTCAAACTGAAAGTTGAAAACCGCCCGATGGCAGACATGCCGGAACCGGCGTCCATGCGTAGCGCAGCGCCGACAATGCCCGCAGGCCATTCTCCGCCAAGCGACAGCCTCTGTTTCAGCCTGTGGGACAAATACGCCATGCTGCCCAATGTCAGGAAACATTCGCTCGTGGTGGCCCATATCGCGACAACCCTGGCCGGCCGTGCGCAGGCAAGGAACATCGCCGTCGATTTGCCCCATGTGCGCGCCGCCGCCCTGCTCCACGACATCGCAAAAAGCTATTGTGTGCAGCACGGCGGCAGCCACGCCCAACTGGGCGCAAGCTGGACAATCGCGGAAACGCGCAATTACGCCGTGGCCCAGGCGGTTTTGCTGCATGTTTACTGGCCATGGCGATTGCCCGAAGGCGACTGCCTGTGCACGCTGCCTTTTTTTATTATTTACGCGGACAAGCGCGTCAGGCACGATGTGTGCGTTTCTCTGGACGAACGCTATGAAGATCTGCTCACGCGCTACGGACACAGCGACGCTGCGCGGTCAGGCATACGCAAATCCTACGAACAGGGCAAAGCTATCGAGCGCGCCTTCTCAGCGCTGCTTGGAGGTGCGCTACATGAAGATTCTTTTGATTGCGGGCGGATGGTCCAATGAGCGTGAAGTCTCGCTGAGCGGGGCGCGCATTGTGGAACAAATCCTGCGTGAACGCGGTCACAGCGTCACCTTTTTTGACCTGTTCACCGAATTTGACCATTTGCTGCGCAAGGCCAAAGAGCACGATTTTGCCTTCATCAACCTGCACGGCGCGCCGGGAGAAGACGGTCTTGTGCAGGCGATGCTTGAGAGCGCCGGCTGTCCCTATCAGGGTTCAGGGCCGGCGGGGTCGTTTCTCGCCCTGAACAAGGCCGCCGCCAAGCAGATATTCCGCCAGGCCGGCCTGCCCACGCCGGACTGGGAATTTCTGCCCCTGCCTCCGCCCGCTGACCGGCAGCCGTCCCTGCCTTGGCCTCTGTTCGTCAAAAGCGCCACCGGCGGCTCTTCCCTGCGCCTGGGACGCGCGCGCGACAAGGCCGAACTTGACGCCGCGCTGAAAGAAATTTTTGCCGCCGGCGAGGAAGCCCTTATTGAAACGGCGGTTGAAGGCCGCGAGGTGACCTGCGGGGTTCTTGGCGACGAGGCTCTGCCGCCGCTGCTCATTGAACCGGTGGCCGGCGATTTTTTTGACTACAAAAGCAAATACACCGCGGGCGGCGCGAAAGAGATCTGCCCGGCCCCGCTGCCCGCGCCCCTGCTTGACAGCGTGCGGAAAATGACTGTTACCGCGCACAGAGCACTGGGGCTTGCGGGGTACAGCCGCGCGGATTTTATACTGGACAAAAATGACAGCCTGCACCTGCTTGAAATCAACACTCTGCCGGGCATGACCGCCACCAGTCTGCTGCCGCAGGAAGCGCGCGCGGCGGGAATCGATTTCGGCGATCTTCTGGACAAACTCATAGCATTCGGCGCAGAGCGGAAAAAAACAGAATAAAATGTCCATACGCGCCCAACTCATGTTCGCTTTTTTTATCTGTCTTCTTCTCAGTACGGCGCTGACCTGCGCCAGCGTCTTCGTCAACGCGCAAAGACAGGCGAAAACCGCTTTTTCCGCTCTGGCCGCAAGCGAACTGCGACATGTGGAAGAACGCATCACGGCCTTTATGGAAACCGGCTTCTCGACCGTAAGATATCTAGCCAAACTGGACATTGTGCGGACATCGCGGGGCAAACTCACAAGCTATCTGAACACTACGGAAACCACCACCCTGCGCTACGCCAACCACCCCCCCCACGAACAGCGCCTCTACGATGAATTTATGGTTCTGCTCCGCCTCAACGCCAATTTCGACCTTGTCTTCATGGCAAATGACGATGGCCAGTACGCTCAGGCGCCCGAGGGACGGATCAAATACAGCGGGTATGATCCCAGGCAACGCTCATGGTACAAGGAACTCATGAATAACGCCGCGAACGAAGCCGTAAGCTCGCCCTACCTTACTTCCGGCGCCGGGGTTGTATGCAGCGTCATGGCCAAAACTTACTCGGCGGACGGTGCGCCTCTGGGCATGATCGGCGTTGATTACAGCCTGCAAAGCCTGACCAGGGATCTGAACGACTACGGAGTGTTGCGGACGGGCTACATTGTGCTGTTCGGCAAGGACAAGCGCACCATTGTGGACAGCCATCACCCCGAATACGCCGACCTTGATCCAAAAGACTACCCGGCATTCCGCCGGATCCTTGCGACCTCACCGGACGGCGAATATTTCGGACGAGCGGCGGACGGAAAGAACGTGTACGGCATCACCAGAACCATCAACCCGCTGGGCTGGAAACTGTGCGTGATTTTTGACCAGAACGAAATTATGGAATCTTCATACAACCAGATGTACACTGTGCTGACCAGCGCCACACTGGCCGTCCTGCTGGGATTTGTCCTGCTGACGTCCTTTGCCGCATCAATCACCCGTCCCATTGAAGAACTGGTGAAAATTTCAAAAATCATATCGGACAAGGAATATGAAACATCCGCACAGGCGCGCTACACCTTGCAAAAAAAACTCAACATCAAGGCTACGGGAGAAACAAAGGTTCTGGCTGAAGTTCTGCACACAATGATCACAACGCTTCAGGAACGCATTGAAGCCGCTGTCGCGGCAAACAGGGCAAAAAGCTCATTTCTGGCAAACATGAGCCATGAAATACGCACGCCTATGAATGCCGTCATAGGGCTTACCCATTTGCTGCTCAAAACCCCTCTTGACGAACATCAGCGGGACTATGCGGAAAAAATTCACCGCTCCTCCGAAGTTCTGCTCGGAATTATCAACGACATTCTGGATTTTTCAAAAATTGAAGCCGATAAAATGACTCTGGAACAGGTTGCCTTTGACCCCCGGTCGCTCATGGACGATATCGCCGTCTTCTTCCAGAACCTCAGCGAAAAAACGGGCATCGCGCTGCAATTTGACATTGACGCCGCCATCCCGCGCTCCGTTGTGGGCGACCCGCTGCGCCTGCGCCAGATTTTCATCAACCTTGTGGGAAACTCTTTCAAATTTACTGAAAAAGGAAGCATCACCGTGGGCGTCGCCGTGCCCAAGATAGACAAAAACGCCGCAACCCTGGCCTTTTCCGTACAGGATACGGGCATCGGCATGAACGAAGGACAGGTGGCAAAAATTTTCGACGCCTTTACCCAGGCGGACAATTCCGTTACGCGCAAATACGGAGGCACGGGCCTTGGCTTGTCCATTACAACGCGCCTTGTCGAACTTATGTCCGGCCGGCTTGCCGTCCAAAGCGAGGAAGGCAAAGGCACGACATTCAGTTTCACCTGCGTGTTTCCCATTGCACCCGACAGCGCCTCCAGGGTTCTGCGCGCATCCGATAAAGAAAGCGCGCCTGCGGAGCAGGGAAACGACATCCTGCGCGGCATGCGCGTTTTGCTGGCGGAAGACAATGAAATCAATACACAAATCATGCTTGAAGTGCTTGACGCCGTCGGCGCTGTGACCACCACTGCGGAAAACGGCAGAGAAGCCCTGAAAAAACTTGAGGCGGCGGCGCAAAACGCGCAGCTTCCCTTCGACGTTGTGCTGATGGATCTGCAGATGCCTGTCATGGACGGCTACGAAGCCGCCACGCGCATCCGTCTCAATGAAAAATATCGGGATATGCCGATTTTTGCCCTGACAGCCCATGCCTTTGACGAAGAAAAAGACCACTGCCTTTCCATAGGCATGAACGGGCATCTGACAAAACCCATTGACATTGAAGCGCTCTACAAAACCCTGCGGGATGTCGCAGTAGCCAAAAAAAACGTCTGATTCGTCCCTCAAGAAAAAAGACAACAACTTCAGGCCGGGCAGATGCCGTTGCTTTTGACGGATTTATTCAAGATAATCTCAAGAAAAACTCTTCACACTTGCAAAAACCGATGATAGCATCCGTTCATCACGCTGAACGATCACGATTGGTCAAGGAGCGACAATGAAACTGAACGCGCAAAAAACAATTCCCGAGAACATTGACCTCCCCAAGCCCCGACCCGAAAAAAGCGGCGCAAAAAAAGCAATCCTGCTGGCTTCACTTGCGGTGCTCATTGTCGGCGGCGCGATTTTCTGGCTGACGCGCGATGAATCAACCCGTGCGCAATGGCAGGGCAAAGCAACGGACGCTGTGGACTCACTTGTCAAAAATACGCCCCTAGCCGACGCGGGCAATTTGCTGAGCCCCGCGCCGCCCCCGCCGCCGTCGTTTGGCGCTTCATCTCCGGGATCACTTGCCGGACGCGATGTGCAGGGCACTGTGTCAGCGCCTGTGGACACCTCCCGCGCGGGCGGACAAGGCATCGCGCCCGTTGCCGGCGCGGCACCGGGCGGGCAGCCGCCCCCGGAAACGCCGCAGATAACAGCGGACAACGCGGTGCGCCCCGACTTTGTGGAGGATCTGGCCGCCTACCTTGTCGCCAACTATAAACCCGGTCAGCGCGATGGCGCGCTGACAATCAGCGTACAGTCGGTCAACCAGCGCTACGGCGTAAAAATGCCGGGCCTTATGGACTCCCCCCAGAGCGGTCGCGCGGGCCTTCTGCGCTATGTCTTCAACCCCTCAATGATTCAGGGGCTTTATACCTTATATGTTGACCGCTTCATTGAAGCGCTGGGACGGCAGGCCGCCGCAAAACCCCTCACCCCGGCGCAGACGCAGCAGTTGCACATGGCCGTGGCCGGGCGTTGCGTTGTTCTGGCCGGCGCTCTGGAAGGCATCGCCGCCGTGTCCGACCTGAAAAAACGTCTCGGTGAACTGCAACAGATTTCACAATCGGTGGTGGACATCAATTCGCAAATGATGACAGCTGTTTTTGAGCTTGATCAACTACGCGAAGATAAAGCCGCCCAATCGCGCATCGACGCGTCGCAAACACGCCTGAACGGGATAAGCGGCCGCTACCGGCAGGCGCTGGAAAACAGAAGCGCTGCCCAGCGCGCGCTCATAGCCGCCATACGCAAAGGCGGCGGCCAGTCTCTTGATGAAGACTCGCTGCTTTTTCTTGCCCACTGGGTAGATCGCCGTTTGCGTCAGGAACCGCAATCCATCGCTTCCGTCCAGGCATCAGCGGGCATTCTGCGTGATCTGGCGCGCAGATGCGCCCAGACGGGCACCCAACCTCAACCGGCAAGCGCCCAACGGTGAGCGCCCCGCCTGCCCTGCTGTTTGTCGGCGGCACACGCAGCGGCAAAAGCGCCCTTGCCCTGCGCTGGGCTGAAGCAAAAGCGCCTTGCCGGCTGTTTGCGGCCACGTGCAGGGCGACGGACGCCGAGACCTCGGCACGTGTAGCGCGCCATAAAGCCGAGAGAGGGGAAGGCTGGCAGTGTGTGGAAAACCACATGGACCCGCTGGCCGCGATACAACACTTTTTCGTCGCCGACACCACGGGAGTGGTCGTGCTGGATTGCGTCAGCCTGTGGATTGCCGCTCTGCTGTCCGCCGGACTGACGCAGGAAGCGGCCCTGGCGGAAGTCTCCAGACTCGCCGGCTACCTCGAATCGCCGGATCGGCCGACCGCCCTTGTAAGCATTGAAGCCGGCACCGGGCTTGTGCCGACAACCCCGTTGGGACGATTGTTTCAGGACACCCTCGGACTGACGAATCAACTGCTGGCGAAAGTCTGCTCCTGCGTTATTTTTGTGAGCTGCGGGCTGCCGTTGCCGCTCAAGGGCGGGCTGCCGGAGGAATTGTGCTGAACTGTCACGCGTTGTGTCCCGCGTTGCGCGCATCCGTTCTCGTAGCGCTGCTTTTTGCGCCTTCGCCCCTGTCGGGCGCGGAGGGAAGGGCGGCGCTACAGGCCGCTCAAAGCCCAACCCTCATAGGAGAGGCCATTGACGCGGCGGATCTTGCCGCTTTTGAACGTCTTGTGGATACGGACGCCATCCTGAAAACGGCCCTGAATCTTTTTTTGCGTGAAATGCGAAAACCGGAAACAGCCCGTGAATTGCCGCCGTTTCTGGCGCTTATGTTTTCCGGCGCTGCCGGGGACACCACCGGCGGCGAAAGCCTGCGCACTCTGCTTTTGCAGGAAGCCAGGGCCTTCGTGAACAACGGCATCGCCTCCGGAGCCTTTGCCGGACGTAAGCCATCAGGACGGACCGATGGATTTCTTGCCCCCCTTTTTGCCGACGCTTCCACCGGCCGCAAGGAAATCCGCGAAATCGGCGAAGCCTGGCCGGACGGGAAAGACTGGCTGGTTCCTTTTGCCGTGCACGACGCGGGCAACGACGAACGCTACCCTGTGCTTGGGCGTTTCAGCCCCGTTGACAAAGGCTTTCGTCTGACAGCGGTGGAGAATACGGAAGACCTCATGCGTCAGATCATGGCCGAAGCGCAAAACCGGATCGAGTGAGCTATGCCTGTGCCCATCAAGGCTGTTATTTTTGACATTGACGGAACGCTGCTGGACAGCCTCGACGATCTGGCCGACAGCGCCAATGCCGCCCTCGCCGCGGCAAACTGCCCCACGCACCCTGCGGACGCCTACCGCCTTTTTGTGGGCGACGGCATGGAAACGCTTATGCGCCGCGCCGCGCCCGCCGGCGCGGACGAGAAAAAAATCCGCGCTCTGTACGAAGCTGTGCGTCAAAACTATGCCGCCAACTGGCGCAACAAAACGTGCCCCTACGACGGCATTGTTCCCCTGCTCGAATACCTGCTTGCCAAACGTCTGCCCCTGGCCGTGCTTTCAAACAAACCGCATGATTTTTCGCAACTGGCGATACGGCACTTTTTCCCGGATATTCCTTTCGTCTCTGTGCGGGGCAAGACCGAAACGGGCAAGGGCAAGCCCGACCCGTCCGGAGCGCTGGCCATTGCCGCGGAAATTGGCGTCAACCCCGGGCGTCTGCTGTTTGTGGGCGACAGCGGCGTGGATATGGACACGTCCGCGAACGCCGGCGCAATCCCGGCGGGGGCGCTCTGGGGCTTCCGCTCCAGAGAGGAGCTTGTCGAGCACGGTGCCCGCCTGCTTCTCGATCGCCCGCAGGATATTATGGAATACTGCTGAAAAGCTCCATTCAGCGCCGCCAATTTCGTCCTTGCCGGGGTCGGGTTCACATCGTATAACGTCACAACACCATGTACGCCACTGTCTGCCTGCTCACCCCGCCCTACGCCGACTTGAGCTATGAACTTCCCCCGGAGTTTCCGCCGCAATTCTGGCGGCCCGGCCTGCGCGTCGCCGTGCCGCTCGGCAAGGGCGCGTTGCGGGCGGGCCTTGTGTTTGAGACAACGGCCAAGGCTGATCTGCCCGAGGACGTTGTCTGCAAAGCCGTTGCATGGCCCCTGGAATCCGCCCCGCTTCTTCCCGGAGACCTGCTTGACCTGGCCCGGGATCTGGCGCGCCGCCAAGGGGTTACGCCGGGGCACATCCTCGGCCATACGCTGCCGCCGGGGCTGCGCAGCACGCGGGTGCGCCTGCGCCTTCTTGCCGAAGGACGGGCAACGTCGCTCTCCCTGCGCCAGATTCTTGAATCAACAGAGCGCGCAAACCTTGCTCTGGCCGTCGTCACGGGGCAGGCGCGCCTGCTTCCCCCGGCAGTTGACGCCGCCGAAGAAGAATTCTGCACTCTGCTTGTTGACCCTCCCTGGCCCGTGCGCCCGTCAGCCACACGGCAGATCGCCCTGTTGGACTATCTTTACGGGCACGGCGCGGTAAACCGCCGCCGCCTGCTGCAGGCATCGGGAAAAAACGCCGCCGCCGCGCTGCGGAATCTGCTTTCGGCCGGTCATGTCGCCCTCACGCGCCCGGATACGGAAAAAGACGCGGAAAATGTTTCAATCCACAACCGGCTTCATCCGCCGACACCTTTTGCCCTCAACAACGACCAGATCGCGGCGCTTCAGGATCTGCGCGCGGCCATGGACAAGTCCGCGGCAAACCGCCACGAGTCCCGTCTGCTTTTTGGCGTCACCGGCAGCGGTAAAACGGCCGTATATCTGGAACTGGCAAAATACTGCCTGCACCAGGGTAAAAGCCTGCTGCTGCTTGCCCCGGAAGTTGCCCTGGCCGGCAAACTGCGGCGCGACGCGGCCCGCGCCCTGCCGGACGCGCCGCTGTTTTTTCACCACGGCTACCAGTCTCCCTCCCGCCGGGAGGCCACGTTCCGCGCGCTGGCCGGACGCCGCGAACCATGCCTTGTGGTGGGCACGCGCTCGGCGCTTTTTTTACCTGTGCCGCGCCTTGGCTGCGTTGTCATGGACGAAGAGCACGACGCCTCGTTCAAACAGGATGAAAATCTGCCCTATCAGGCCAAGGAAGTGGCCTGGCAGCGCATGGCGCAGGCGGGCGGCCTGCTGCTGCTCGGTTCGGCCACGCCGGACATAAAAACATTTCACGCCGCCGAAACTGGACATTTGCCCCTGCTGCGCCTGCCGCGCCGCGTCGGCGGACGTCCGCTCCCCACAGTGGAGCTTGTGAGCATCAAACCCGCCGGCGCGTCGTCCGACTGTCTGCTGGCCCCGCAAAGCGAGGAGGCATTGCGCGAAACCCTGGCAAAAGGCGAACAGGCCGTTGTGCTGCTGAACCGGCGCGGGTACGCCCCGCTGATGTACTGCCTGGACTGCAATGCCACCATGCGCTGCCCCCACTGCGAAATCGGCTTGGCCTACCACAAGGGCAGAGAAAAACTGCTGTGCCATTACTGCGGCTATTCCCAGCCTTTTCCGTCCCCCTGCCCGCAATGCCGGGGCATGAATTTTCTGCCGCTGGGGGAAGGCACGGAGCGTCTGGCCGAACAGCTCGGCATCGTGGCCGGCAAGCCTGTTCTGCGGCTTGATCGCGACAGCGCCCGCCGCGCGGACCGCATGGAGGAAATTCTCGCCGCTTTTGCCAGACAGGAATCACCCATTCTGGTCGGCACGCAAATGCTCTCCAAAGGGCACCATTTTCCGCAGGTGACGCTTGTTGTGGCGGCCGACGGCGATCTGGGGCTCAATCTCCCGGATTATCGCGCGGCCGAGCGCACGTTTCAATTGCTGGTGCAATCGGGCGGACGGGCCGGCCGGGGGGAAAAACCGGGCCGCGTGCTCATACAGACGCGCGACACAAACCACTATTGCTGGCAGCATATCCAGTCCGGCGATTATGCGGCTTTTTACGCCGAGGAAATCAAACGGCGGCGTCTGCGGCGCTACCCGCCCTTCGTATGCCTTGCCCTGCTGCGCGTGTCCTTTACTGTTGACGACGCCAACGGCCCCCCTGCTCTCGGCAGTTTCGCAGCCGATATCCGCGCCCGCGCCAGAGAGCTGGACGTGCAGGCCCTTGGCCCCGCCCCGGCCCCCCTGCCGGTTCTGCGCGGACGGCGGCGTTTTCACTGCCTGCTCAAGGCCGATGGCTGGCAGAGTATACGCCGTTTGTATTTTGACGCCAAAGCGCACAAAACTTCCCGCACGTTGCGGCTTTTTCTGGATCTTGATCCTGTTAATATGCTGTAACTTCAATAAAAAATATGAACATCCGCCTTGCTGACTTTTCAGGCACAATACTTGCATTTTATATCTTTAGTCAGGAAAATTGCTGCCGTTTTTAGAAAATCTATTGACAATTTCTAAAAAAATGGCAACGATGAAAACTCTTTACCAATGGAAGGGGAAAACTTCAGGAGGACTGTTATGAAACGTGGCATAGCCATTTTGGCCTTTATTCTTACCATCGTGCTGCCCGGATCGGCTTTGGCGGAAGGTTCCGGCATGTATCTGGCTCCAAAATTTCTTATGAGCTTTCAGGATACCGGCCGCGTTGAACGCTCCGCCGCTCTTGCCGGTTCCAGCGTCAATGAATACAGCCAGTTCACCCTGGGCGGCGCGCTGGCTCTGGGCTATGATTTCTGGCCGCAGCAAATGCTGCCGATCCGCGCCGAAATTGAATTCGCCCTGCGCGGCAACAGTGAAAAAACTTGGAACAACGACAACGGGAGGAGTGAAATCAGAGGAACATGGAACAACTCCACCCTGTTTGCCAACCTGTTCTGGGATTTCCACAACGACACCCCCTTTACGCCCTATATCGGCGCGGGGATCGGCGCGGCTTTCAAGTACATAGGCTACGACTTTTCAGGTCCGGGCGAAAAATTCTCCGCCAACGACCGTTTTACCGATTTCGCCTGGAACGCGGGCGCGGGCGTGGCCTACAACCTTAATGAGCAGTTCACTGTGGACGCCGCCTACCGCTTTGTGAACATGGGCTACGATGAAGTTAAAGCCCGTTCCAACGGGGTTACGTACAGAGTGGGCAACAGCCCCTACAACAACGAATTCATGCTTGGACTGCGTTTCGCTTTTTAGGCCTCACCGCACAACGCGGGGAACAGGGGTTTTCCTCCCCTGTTCCCCCTCCTCCCGCATTGAGGACGCTGTATGACGCAATCAGCCCCACCCATGCATCGCCGTAGCCGCATATATGTCGCCGGGCATGGAGGCATGGTCGGCGGGGCCATTGTGAGGGCGTTGCGGGCACAGGGCTTTGAAAACCTAGTCACCCGCGCCCATGCCCAACTCAATCTTTGCGACCAGCGGGCCGTGGCCGATTTTTTCAGCGCTGAAAAGCCCGAATACGTGTTTCTCGCCGCCGCCAGAGTGGGCGGCATTCTGGCAAACAGCGCCTACCCGGCGGATTTTATACGGGACAACATACTTATCCAGACCCACTGCATTGACAGCGCCTGGAAAAACAACTGCAAAAAACTGCTTTTCCTGGGTTCTTCCTGCATTTATCCAAAATTCTGCCCGCAGCCCATCAGAGAAGAGTATCTCCTCACCGGAGAACTCGAGCCCACAAACGACAGTTATGCCCTGGCAAAAATTGCGGGCGTCAAAATGTGCCGGGCCTATAACCGGCAATACGGTTTTGACGCCATATCGGCCATGCCCACAAACCTTTACGGGCCGGGGGACAATTTTCATCCGGAAAACAGCCATGTGCTTCCGGCGTTGCTGCGCCGTTTTCATGAAGCGAAACTGCGCGGAGCTTCCGAAGTTGCCATCTGGGGCACAGGCGCGCCGCGCAGGGAATTTCTGCATGTGGACGACCTGGCCGACGCCCTTGTTTTTCTGATGCAAAACTACTCTTGCGCTGACGAGCATATCAACGTGGGCTGCGGACAGGACGTGACCATTCTGGAATTGGCGAAACTTGTCGCGGATGTCGTCGGGTACAGCGGAAAAATAGTAACCGATCCGACAAAACCGGACGGCACTCCGCAAAAACTTCTCAATGTCGACAAAATCACGCGCCTGGGATGGAAGGCGAAAATATCCCTGCCCGAAGGCGTAGGCTCAACATACGCCTGTTTTCTGGCCGGGAAGGACATGCGGCGATAAAGACCTTTCCCGCCGCCTGTCCAGACACATGCCCAGCAGCATCCTGTCGTTAAAACGTTCCGCTTTCGCCATGAGTTTTTTCAACGTCCGGGCCATCCTGTCCGTATCCTGCAGATCGGCAAGCATCCTTTTCAGTCTGTCTGCGGACTTGTCCCGCATTTCCGCGTCCCCGGCCGCAACGGCCGCCCGCAGCACATTTTTGTACCGCTCCGGCGTCGGGCAGATTTCCGCGGCATTGGCCAAAAAATGCAGGGCCTCGACATATTTTTTTTCTCTTGTCAGCAGTCCGGCCAGCCGCTCGTGCCCCCAAAGCCAGAAAGGATTGGCCAGAGCAAGGCGCAGCATCTTTTGCGGATTGCCCCCGGCCTCACGGCGCAGCGCCTGATCTTCTTCATCGGCAAGCAGCGCGACCAGCCTGCACCGCTCATCCAGATGCACGGAAAATCCGTCGCTCACGGCGTGCTGGTGGTAATCGACAAAAATATCCTCTCCACAACGTTGATACAGCAATGTGCTGTTATGATCCGCATTGTCCCGTCGTCCGGGAGTTTGACTTTCCAGATGGTAGATACATGACCGGGTGATGCATTGCAGGCGTCGGCCGTTCTGGCGAACACGCAGAGACAATTCCACATCTTCAAAGCCGTTTTTGTAGCCTTCATAAAAACCGCCGATGTTCTGGAACAGAGAACGCGGCATCATGAGGGCGGCCGCGGTCAGGGCCTGCAAACGCCGCTGTTTGCGCACTGCCGGGTGATTTTCGGGGAAATCTTCATACAGATGGAAAAGTCCGGTGGTTGTCATGGTCACGCCCAGATGCTGCACATGATCGTCCTTGTACAGCAGCAGCGGCCCGGCCGCGCCCAGTTTTCCGTCCTCCTGAAATGCCCGTTCCAGGGGCGGCGCCCAATTTTCCGTGAGCAGGGTGTCGTTGTTCAAAAAAAAGACCAGGGGCGCGGTGGCCGCTGCCGCCCCCTGATTGCATGCCGGGGCGAAATTTTTGTTTTCCCCATTTCGCAGACCTGTGAAACGCGGGCCGAACAGAGCTTTGCCCAGGGGATGCAACTCCGTTGCGGTGGCGTCTTCAGAGCCGTTGTCCACCACAATGACTTCAAAATCGCCGCCGTACGTGTGCTCACGCAGGCTGCGCAGGCAATCCCTGGTCAATTCCCATTTGTTGAAAACAGGGATGATTACGGAGAACCGGACATCCGCCATACTACAGATGCAAATCCCGCAGCAGGTTGTCCGTCGCCATGCGCCCCATCGCTTCTGTAGAGCCTGTGGTGGAGGCTGAACAGTGCGAGCCCATAACCAGATTGTTCAGTTTGTACCATGCCGCGTCAGTCGGCGGCTCCCTGGCAAAGGCGTCAATCCCCGCGCCGTAAATGCGGCCGTCGCGCAGGGCGGCAAGCAGGGCGGCCTCGTCAACCAGCCCGCCGCGCGCCGTGTTGATCACGATGGCCGATTTTTTCATCGCGGCCACCTGTTGGACGCCGATTATGTCCCTGGTGTCATAGGTCAGCGCCGTATGCAGGGTTATGATGTCGGCCTCGGCGCAGATACTGTTCACGTCGGCGCGCTCCACTCCCGCTTCCCGCGCCCAGTCGTCGTCCCACACAATGTCGTATCCCAGAATGCGCATATCAAAACCGCGCGCGCGCCGCGCCACACATCTGCCCACGGCCCCCAGTCCCACAATGCCGAGCGTTTTGCCGTACACATCGCTGCCGGTGATTTTGCTCCAGTCTTTTTCACGGCATCGGCGGTCAATGAGCGTCACCTTGCGCGCCACCGCCAGCATCAGGGCAAAGGCGTAGTCCGCCACGGCGTTGCTGTTCGCGCCCACTGTGCGCGAAACGGCGATGCCGCGCTGCTCGCAGTATTTCAGGTCGATATTGTCAAGGCCAACGCCGTATTTCGCGACAGCGCGCAACTGCGGCGCGGCCGCCAGCACTTCGGCGTTCAGGGGGTCAACGCCGACAATGACGCCCTGGCAGCCGGCAATCTTTTCCCGCATCTGGTCGGCGGAAAGTATGCCTCCTGTTTCGTTGCGGATGACCGTAAGCCCGGCGTCGCGCAATACATCAAACAATTCCGGGTTGTCCTTGCCGAAAGACCGCGGCGTTACCAGAATATTCACAATATTCTCCTCGCGTTGCCAACAGTTTTGCTAATGGGGTCTTTTCCGCGGCAGATGCCGCGCAGTTGGCCGTTGGGGCTGTTTCGCAGCAGCAGTTTCAGATATTTTTCACACTTTGACGGTTGCACGGCGGAGGATGATCCTGATCCGCCGCCGCCACTGTGGATATCGGCATTTTTCTTCTGTGATCCCATAGGTCACTTCCGTTGTTCAACTGTCCAACCTGGCATGATACCGCAACGCCTGGGATCCGGAATATCAAATTTGTCAATTCACCGCGGCACAAACGCTAATACAACGAAGACAGCCCCAGCACGGCGCGGGCGGAAACAGCCACCTGCATGAGCACCTGCGAAATGTCCTTGACTGTCTGCATGCTTTTGGACTGGGCTTTGGGCAGCACCAGTATCTGGTCGCCGGCCGTGATCTTGTCGCCGTCGCGGGAAACAGAACCGTTCTGGCGCATGATCAGCACGTTGTCTCTGTCCGCCCTTGCGCTGTACCCGCCGGCGCCCTTGACGTAATCGCCCAGATCTTTCTTCTTGCTCCAGAGCATGGCCTGCGGGGCCATCACTTCGCCGCTGACAAGAATCACGTCGCTCTTGGCCGGGATTACAATAATGTCGCCGTTTTCCAGGACAAGATTCCCGCTTTCAGCGCCGTTATCAAGCACCACCACGCCGTCCGGGTCAACGCTTTTTGCCCGTTCCACGAACTTGGCGATCATTTCCGCCTCCCTGGCGCGGATCTGGGCTTCCTCGCCGCTGGACGATCCGGCTGTCAGGGCTGTTTCCTCCAGGCGGCGCAGAGAATCGGCAATGGCTTTTTTCTGCCTTTCGGCCACGCTTTTGCGCTTGATATGCATGGCGTTGAGATTGGCCCGCCCCGGATCGACAGCGATAAAATTCTGCACATCCTTCAGGCGCGCGCCCTGGCGCACGGGAAAACGCGAAGCGCCGCGCACAGCCCCCTGCACATCGATCATTATGGTGTTGGCGGAAGCGTCGGCCATAAACTGGACGCTGTCGCCGTCTTCCAGAGTCAGACGGCGCAAGTCGCGCAGGGGCAGATAGGTGCTGTAGGGCGCATTGTTGCGCGTGCCGTTCAGGCTGACGTGTGAAGCGCGGCTTTCCGGTTCGGCCAGATCGACAAGCGCCGCCCCCGTCGCGCCCCCGGCGGGAAATTCAAAACGCGCCGCAGTGCGTACAGCGCCTGTGGCCGTGACTGCCGCGCCCTTGCCGTCCACCACAACCGTGTCGCCGTCGCGCATCTCCACCTGGGGCAGATCTCCCTTGCGCACAAAGGGATACAGATCAAAGACGGCGAGGGTCGCGCCCTCGCGGAGCAGCCGGACAGACCTGTAGCTGCCGCGCGCAGGATCAATGCCCCCGGCCTTGTCCAGATAGGCCAGCGCCGAATCGCCCGCCGCCCCGCTGTAGCGACCGGGCCTGACCACGCTGCCGGTTACGGTGACGGACACATCCCCCTGGCTTTTGGCAAAATTACCCTGAAAAAGATTGGCTCCGTAAGGCTGCAGGGCGTCAGCCGCATGCACAGGCGCATTCGCAGGCATTGCGCACGCCAGACAACATAAAAAAATTATATGGTTACAAAAAAAATTACTCATGCCGTCACCACTACGGACACACCCTACAGTTTTTCAATGCCCTGCCCCCAGACTCGCGGTGCCATTTCCCATCGCCCCGCCGCGTCGCGGCAAATAACCACCACCTCGGCTTCTCTTTCACCGACAAGCACGGACGCCCGCCGGCATTCCTCCCCCTTGGCGGAAATAAAGCCATTTTCCATTGTCACGCTGACGTCTTTGCCGAATGCGGGGTCGTCAAGACGTGTGGAAGCGCCGGGAACGGCGGTGATCATGTAGCCTTCCACAGGGCCGGGCGGCGGCGGCGGCGGCGCCGGCGGCGCGTCGGAAATCACGCCGCAACCGGACAAAAAGAAAAAAAGCAAAAGCGCTGACGCTGCGGAAGAATAAAAACGATGGGGCATGACAATTTCTCCAACCTTCATACAGATCCTGTTCTGATTCATCTTGCAGAGAAATGGCCGTCTGTCAATTGTTTTCGGCTCGCGGCCATTTTCCGCCCGGTCACGCGGGCGCGTCCTTGCTGATGACTCTGACATCCAGCGAAATGTATCCGCGCGCCAGCGTCTCGGACGAAAGGTTCAGCGAAATGCGGCCCAGATCCGCAGGGTTGAATTCTGCAAGCCAGCGGGCGGCCTCAAGGCCAATTTCGGCAAATGTGATCAGCGGCGTGAACAGAACCGCCGGACAAATTTTGTAGAGATACAGGCCGCCGTTTGCCGGAACCAGAGGAAAAATGCCGCATGAGTGGGGCCGCTTTGAGCGGTCAAGGCGGCAGCCTCTTTGCGTGGCGGATTTGCAGCCTCTTGCGTCCATATAGGCGGTGTCGCTGTTGAACAGATAAAAGTCTTCATCAAGATCGGGGCGGATTTGATCCGGCATGAGCGCCATATAGTAAGGTTCGTCAGAATCCTGGGGGCCGCAGCAGTATCGGCAATCCCGGCAGTAGCCGTTCTGGAGCCAGTTGCCGCGCCACTGCAAGCGCCGCCTGCGGGAAAAGCGCGCCCGCCAGACCGCCGCATAGTGCCAAAAGTCTTTTGTCATAATATGAAATATAATCCGGTGTGAAGCACTGTGAAGTATGAATAACTACTCCCGAAGCGGCTGCCTGTCAAATTTTCGATCACAACGCGCCGGACGTATAAAAATAGTAAAAAAATATTGCCAAACGCAACGCTTCAGGCTATTTTCTCGCGGATGCCGAAGTGGTGGAATTGGTAGACACGCCAGGTTCAGGGTCTGGTTCTCGCAAGGGAGTGGGAGTTCGAGTCTCCCCTTCGGCACCACAGGAAAAACAACTGGTTAGCAAAGATATGGGTCTTTGCTAACCAGTTTCCCTTAGTCCTCTCCCTTCGTTCCTCTCCCTTATCTCTCCCTTGTTTAGGCCCCCACCCAGGCCGCTCTCTCTTTCTGCCATTCTGCAGCGTTCCCGCCAGTTCCTCTTGGTTTGCATCTGTTTGTGCGCCCGTGAGGTGCCATCTTCAAGGTGACAGCCTACGCTTGCAGGCATGCGCATCGGGAGGCTGCCTCACGGGCGCTTCCTCATTGCGAGCAACGCCCGCGTCAAGGGTGCGCGCTGGCGATCCCCTTCCCCCTCTACCCAAAGATTTCAAACCGAAGTTCCCATGTCGCGGGTCCTTCCTGGGCAATTTCCGAGGGAGGGCAAATCGCTCTCGCCTTTCGGCCGGGATTAAAAAAGAAAAATTTTGTGGAAAAATAGAAAGTCGCTCGGCGGTGTTGGCGTTCCGGAGGTGGGCAAATGTCGGATGACATAAAGGCCAAAGTCGAAGCCCGGGCGAAAAAAATCAAAGCTAACGCCGCCAGAGCCAAAGGGAAGACGGACAAGTCTGCCCCACCCAAGAAAAAAGGCCCGGACAAATCGTTCATCCTTGACTGCTTGCGCCGCAATAAAATCGGCGATGCCTCCCTTTTCAATGTCCTGCACAAAGGCAAGTACATATTCGTGCAAGAGTGGGAAAAATGGCTGTATTGGGCTGGCCATTATTGGGAGTTGGACATCAACCACCGTCGCGCGCTTGCCGATTGCGAGCGCGTCTGTGCCGCCTACCAGAACGCCTTTGCCGAGTCCGGCGAGGAAGAGGGAAGCCCGCTCCACAAGCTGCTTACGGGCAGGCTGAAATCATTGCGCGGCGCGGCTGGTCGCAAGGAACTGCTGGAATGTCTGGCGACGATGGACAGTCCTCCGGTCATCTCTGTGGAGCAACTCGACCGGAAGCCCTATTTGCTGGGCACTCCAACTGGCGTGGTTGACCTGCGCACTGGCGTATGCTCGCCCGGCAAGCAGGATCAGTACATCCTTTCGCCATGCCTGACCGCGTGGAAGGGTCTGGACGTGCCATGCCCGATTTTCGATCAGTACCTGCTTTCTTGTATGGCCGACGATCAAGAGATGGCCGATTTCATTAAGCGCCTGCTGGGCTATGCCCTGCTTGGCGAAAAGCACTTGCATATCTGGGCAATCATGTACGGCCCGCTCTCCCGCAACGGAAAGGACACGCTCATGAATGTGGTCAAGCGCGTCCTGGGGAAGAGCCTGCACATCCGCATCCCTGTGGCCATGCTTGCTGAACAGAAATTTCAGCGGGACAGCTCGCAGCCGCAGGCTGATCTGATGGCCCTGCGCGGCACCCGCATCGCGTATGCGTCTGAGGCCAACAATCGCCAATCTTTGGATCAGGCAAAAATCAAGGATTTGACGGGCGGCGGGTACATCACAGCCCGCGGCATCACCGACAAATATATGTCGGAGTGGCGTCAGAGTGCCTTGCTGCTCTTGCTCACAAATTACTTGCCGAAGATGGATGTGGACGATGAAGGCTTTAACGCCAGAACAGTTTGCGTCGAATGGCCAGTCAAGTTTGTTGCCAATCCCACCAAGGATTATGAGCGACAGATTGATTACAACATCGACAAAAAACTGGAGCCGGAGGATTCCGGAATCCTCGCTTGCCTGGTCAGGGGGTGCATTGATGTGCTGGACAATGGCCTGCGCATTCCCGAAAAGGTGCTGCGGTACACGCGGGAGCAACTTGATTCGTTCGACGACATCGGCAAGTTCCTCAAAGAGTGCTGCGAAATTGAAGATCCGCCCACCGCTGGGCGTGAATACACAACGAGAATCGCTGTCTCCGAGCTTCTGAAAATCTGCAACTGGTGGTGCAAGAAAACCCTGGGGAACAATTATCCTTTTTCGCCAAAGAAGTTTACTCCGGCGTTGGAGAAAAAGGGCATCTTCACCTTCAAATCCAGCGTCAAATATTACCTGGGCGTCACGGTTCGGCAAGAAATTATTGACGAATTTGAGGATGACAAGGCCGAGCAGGAAGATAAAAAGCGGGGCCGGTCATGATTGCTATCCTCCCAAACTCCCAAGCTTTTTCTGTATATTCTGCACAGTATCATACTGAAACATATACGTTTTTTATAGTTTTGGGAGATTGGGAGTTTTGACGGGTTACTTACGCGCGCGCGTAAGTATGTATATGCCCTTCAGGGAACATTTCGCGCGCGCGTAATATATGCATTTATGTTCCCATACTCCCATTATCTTAAAAAGTAATGGGAATATGGGAAGTTAGAAGTCTGGTTTGATATTTGAGAATTGGGAGTTTGGGAGGTTTGAAAATGACTGACTTGCTGTCGTTGTTGAGGGAAAAGGTAGATCCGGCCAAGATTAAATGCGTGAGCGGACGCACAGGTGGCGAGTACCATTCGCCCTGCCCGTTGTGCGGCGGTGATGATCGTTTCATTGTTTTCCCTGAGCAGTCAGGGGGCGAGTTTTGCCAGAAACACGGACTTAGAGGAACATGGTCATGCCCGCGCGGATGCGGCAAGGGGGGTGATGTTCTTACCTTCCTCATGGAGGTGCATGGCCTCTCGTTCAAGGCGGCGTGTCAGGAGTTGAGCCTGCAGCCGGACAATAATACCCGCGCATACAGGCCGTTGCGCCAACCGTCACGCGAGGCCCCGGGCACAGTCTTTGTCCCGCGTGAGTATAAAGAGCCGTGTGATACATGGGTTGCCTACGCCACAAAATTGGCCAGTGAGGCCCATACTGCCCTGCAGAAATCTTCATCCATTCTGCACTGGCTGGCCCAGCGTGGCCTGCCTGATGCTGCTGTCCGGGCGTACAAGCTGGGGTATTTAGAGGCCGAGGGAAAAAATACCGACTGCCTGTACCGCGCCCGTTCCGCGTTCGCGCTGCCGGAGAAATTCGGTAAGGACGGCAAGCCCATCCGCGCTTTGAGGATCCCGCGCGGGGTTACGATCCCGGCATTTTCGGCAGACGGGCGGTGTTGCCGGATTCGTATTCGTCGTCGCGATGCTGATCTGGATAAAAATAATCCGAAAGATCCCAAGTATCTCCTAGTGCCACAGCCGGATGCACCGTGGTCTGTGCCGATGATCCTGCGGCCGGATGTCACGCCTGATCTGGCCACATGGGTGGTGGTTGAAGCGGAGCTTGATGCGATGGCTGTGCATCACGCCTGCGGTGGGCGCATCGGTGCGCTCTCGGTTTTGACCGTCTCCGGCAAGCCGGACGTTGTAGCTCATCGCCTGCTGTCTCGCGCTGTCCGCATCCTTGTCGCCCTGGATTTTGATGCTGACAAGGATGCGGACGGGTCAAATCCCGGCGCGAGCGCGTGGCCGTGGTGGGAAAAAACGTATCAGCAAGCGCAGTTGTGGCCGGTTCCGGAGGGCAAAGACCCAGGCGAGGCGTTTGCGCGCGGCGTCGATCTGCGTGCATGGATAAGTGCTGCCCTGCCGAATTCCCTGCCTGATGCCGCTGGATTGTTAAAAAATGGCATCGCTGTGGCTGATGGGGACAGTAATAATGGGCAGTTGGGAACGGATAAAAAAAATAAGGATGTTGAAGTTGCGGCGGAAGACGCAGGAGGTAGTTTCCGTTGCTGGCGTGTACCGCGTGTGCGGTCGCTGCCAGAGGTGGTCTTTCCGTCCGAACGTGTGCGTATAATGCGAGATTTACTCCCGGCATTCCGCAAAAACAACGTGGATGATCCGGATTGTTTGTTGCCGTGTCCGCGCACAAAGCCTCATCCGTTCTGGTGGGGCTACTTGCGGGATTGCGTGCGGTGTGATGGGGATCCTCTTTGCCTTGTTGGACTTGTGAAATCTGATTTGTTTCAGGAGGCGTTGCATGGAAATTGAACAATGGCCGATTGAACGCTTGCGGCCTTATGCCAGGAATCCGCGCAAGAATGATGAGGCCGTGCCGCGCATGGTAGAAGTTCTGCGGGAATTTGGCTTTCGCGCGCCTATGCTCGCTCGAAGTGACGGCAAACTGATTGATGGGCACCTGCGCCTGAAGGCGGCGCGCGCCATGAACATGGTCACGGTGCCCGTGATCGTGGCCGATGACATGACGCCGGAGCAGGAGCTGGCGTTCCGTATCCTGATCAATCGTTCCGCGACATGGGCGGACTGGGATGAGGATTTGCTCCTGCAGGAATTGCGTGCCCTGCAGGCGGCGGATTTTAATTTGAGTTACACCGGTTTTGACCAGCAGGAGCTTGATGACATGCTCATGCGTATGGATGACTCCAAGCGCGATCCGGACAAGGTGCCCGCGGAACCGGAGGCACCAGTTGTCCGAGATGGCGAAATCTGGATTCTTGGCCGTCATCGCGTCATGTGCGGCGACGCCCGCAGTCTGGCCGATGCCCGTCGCCTGCTGGCCGGAGGTGAAGCGGACATGATCTGGACTGACCCTCCGTATAACGTCAACTACTCCGGCAAGGCCGGAAAAATAAAAAACGACAAGATGTCTCCGGAGCAATTTGCCGGGTTCCTTGCCTCGGCGCACAGTGTCATGCACGAAACCTTGCGCCCGGGCGGCGGCATATATGTCGCCCATGCCGAGGCGGGAGACAGCACCCTGTTTCGGGATGTGTTCACGGCAGCCGGGTTCCGTCTGTCGGCATGCCTCATCTGGCGCAAGCAAACTGCCGTGCTTGGCAGGGGCGATTATCAGTTTGCCCATGAGCCCATTCTCTATGGCTGGAGACGGGGTGCCGCGCACCGCTGGTACGGTAATCGCAAACAGCGCAGCGTGTTGGAATTTGATCAGACAGGCATGCGCGACATGGGTGACGGATCGTTTGAATTTGTGCTCGACGGGCGGCTGTATCATCTGACCGGAGAGGCTCTGTGTGTGGAGGAGGTGCCCACAACCGTCATTGATGTGTCCCGACCGGCGCGTTCCGCGTTGCACCCCACCACCAAGCCCGTGGCCCTTATTGAGCGCATGGTTGCCAACTCCAGTCCGCAGGGTGGTGTTGTGGCCGATTATTTCGGCGGATCGGGCAGTACGCTGATGGCTTGCGAGCGCTTGGGCAGGTCTGCCCGGCTGATGGAGGTCGATCCCAAATTCGCCCAGGTGATTCTGGAGCGGTGGCAGGAATACAGCGGGGTCGAGGCTACACGGGAGAGCGACGGCAGAACGCTTGCGGAAATAAAGGGGGCTGTCATGTAATTCCAAAAAAGCGAGGCGGTGCGTCAACACCGCCTCTGGTAGAGGAAACCAAGCTAGGCTCAGCCCCAAACCTGTGCCGAGTCTAGCTTCCCCGTGGCGGTTGCGTCAAGTGGCCGTTAAAAATCAGCGTGTGATGGGTGAATGAGCATGGATGAGCAGCAGAAAACAGGCATTGACGATCTTCTTGAGCGCAGCAGCAGCACGGACATTCCTCTGCTGCTCCGGGCCAAGGAGGAAGCCAAGCGGATTGTCAAGGATGATCCCTGCGCTGCCAACCTGAACGCCCTTGATCGCGCCACAAAGATGTTGAGGGACGCTATGATACAGGCAAATGATAACGGAAATTTTACCAATATGAAGGACGTGCTGGCCTATCTGGTGGGCAGCGGTCGCAAAATCAGCCAGTCGCAATTGTACAAGGATTTGAAATCCGGCTTTTTGCGGCGGGAAAAGAACAAGAGTTTTTCAAGGCGCAATGTGGATATCTATGCAAGCACCTTGCCGTTGGTATCCATGCCGGAAGCGGAGGCTGACGAATTACAGGAACTGGCCAAAAACGAGCTTTCCGAAAAAGTGGCGCGCCTGCGTGAGCAACGCGAGGATATGGCCTTTGACCGGGCCGTGAAGCAGCGCAAATACATTTTGCGCGATGAGGTTTCGTTGGAGTTGGCCAGCCGCGCGGCCGCGCTTGATATTGGTTTGCGCGGCGTGTTCCGTTTGTATGCTCCGGAATACGTCAAGCTTGTGGGCGGTGATGTTTCCAAAGTCCATGAGTTGGTAGCTGCATTTGAAAAAAATCTGGACGCCGCGTTGAATGAATACTCGCGGCCCATGGATTTCAGGGTGGAATATGTCGATTCAGAATCAGAAGCCGTCTCCGTCGTCCAAAAAGCGGAAACGCCAAAAGACTCGGACGCGGGAGAGCCAGACAATTGATCAGCGCCGTTTGCTGCGTTTCCGCGTGGACGCATTGCCATCGTGCATCCATCCGGAAACGGCGGCGATGGTGCGCGTGCTGGTGGCCGAGCGTGGATCGCTTGGCTGGAAATGGATGTGGAAAACGGGCGAGCGCGCCATTTTTCGCCGCCGCGCTCCCGTTCCGGTAAGCCGGTGGGCGGAACGTCACCGCGTGGTGCATCTTTCCTCCCGGCCTGGGCCGTGGCTGAACGCTGTCACACCATACATCGCGGGCGTCATGGATGCCTCGTTTTTCCCGACCGTACAGTCAACCAGCCTGATGAAATGTCCGCAGTCGGGCGGTACTGAAGCTGTCCACAACTGCGTTGCCTATGCCATCGACCGCGCGCCCGGCCCTGTGCTCTATGTGTATCCGGACGAACCCACCGCACGGGAAAATGCCAAAGATCGTATTATTCCGATGATCCGTTCCAGCCGCCGTCTGTCCGAGTACCTGACGGGCATGTCTGATGATCTGGCGACGTTGCGCATCAATCTTGCGCACATCACCATTTATATGGGCTGGTCAGGTTCGGCGATGCGTCTGGGCAACAAGCCCATCCGCTATCTGGTATTGGATGAATTGGATAAATTTCAAAATTCAAAACGCGAGGCTGCCTCCGAAGATTTGGCCGAAAAGCGCGTCATCACCTGGGGGCGTCGTGCCCGCATCTGGAAGATAAGTACGCCAACCGTGGTTGACGGCCCCATCCACACGGCTTTTCAAAAGGCCGAAGCGCGTTTCCATTTTATGGTAATCTGCCCGTCCTGCAATCGGGAACTGCTCATGTCGTTTGAACAGATCAAGTGGGATGATTCGGTAAACGATCCCGTGGCGATCCGCTCCAAGCGCCTGGCATGGTACGAGTGTCAGCACTGTCAGGCTAAATGGTCGGATGTAGATCGCGACATGGCCGCGCGTGGCGGTTTATGGCGTGAGGAAAATTCCGGACTGAGCATGTACGAGGCTTTGGAAAAATTCAAACCCATCTCCATTGCCTTTCACATACCGGCTTGGCTGTCTCCATTTGTTCCTTTGTCCGATGTCGCGGCCAGGGCACTGGAATATGAGACAACCAAGGATATGGCTGTTTACAAGGATTTGCAGAACAATTTTAAGGCTGAACCTTGGGAAGAACAGTACGAAAAACGCAGCGAAGATATTATTCTGTCGTTGTGTGACGACCGTCCGCGTGGACATGTGCCTGGCTCTGTAGGCGGAAAGGAGCGCGCGGCCTGCCTGCTGGCAGGTGTGGACACGCAATTGCGCTATTTCCGGTATGTGATCCGGGCCTTCGGCTTCGGTGAAGACGGAGAAAGCTGGCTGGTACAGGAGGGCGTGGCCCCAAGTCTGCGGGCGCTGGATGAGCTTTTTTGGCGGTCGCAGTACACGGATACTGACGGCAAGGCATACATGGTTCGCGGCGTCATTATTGACGCGATGGGCGATCCGCAGCGCACGGCGCAGGTGTATGCCTGGGCGGCAAAAAACAGGGGGCGCGTGTTTCCTTCCCAGGGCGTGCATGCGCCTTCCGTTCCCGTGGGCTATGCGCCGCAGGAGTATTTCCCCGGCCCCAAGGGCGAGCGAATCAAGATACCGGGCGGCATTTTGCTGCACAAGGTGGACACCACGCTTTTCAAGGGGACGTTGGCGAACAAGTTGGCGATCAATAAGGACGATCCCGGCGCTTTCCACCTTCACGCCAATGATGACGGCGCGTTGGGGGCGTACGCCAAGGAGATGGTTGCCGAAGTATGGAACACCGAAAAGGCGCTTTGGGACAACCCGCACAGTCGGCCCAACCATGCGTGGGACTGTGAGTATCTCCTGCAGGCGCTTTACTGGATGTTGGGCGTTTCCAGAGTAAAACGCCCTGGGGAAATAAAGGCCAAACAGACTGCGCGGCCGCGCCCGGAGGCCGTCCGTTCGGGGGCTTCGGCGGCAGACAGGCTTGCCGGACTGCGGAGATGACAGCCATGGAAAAATCACGTCTGCTTAACTGGCAGGAGGCTTGCAAACTTTTAAGTTGTAAGCGTTCGCATTTTTATAACCTCGTGAATTCCGGCGCGCTGGCGGCCGTGCGACTGGGAGAAGTCAAAGGCTTGCGTGTGCGCGAGGAAGACTGTCTGAAATATCTGCGGAGCAGGGCCTCTTAAAAAAATCGTTTTTTTTGAAATTTTCGTCCATGACGTCCACTACGTCCATGACGTCCACGACAACAGCTTTTTTTCCGTGCTATCCGTTTCGGCATGGCATTTCAAATCTGGACACGAGAAGAGCTGCTTGGGCAGATTGCTCTTTACAAGGATGCGCTGAAAAAATGCGCCTCCGGCCATTCATACACCATCGGCTCCCGTTCCCTCACACGGCAGGACTTGCCGGAAATACGCAAGCAGCTCGACTACTTTGCTGATGAGCTTGCCAAACTTTCCGGCGTAAACGGGCCGCGCTTTGTCCAGGGCCGTATAAACTATGGGGGCCGCCGATGAAAGGCCCCATCGCCGCCCTGCGCTCCCTGTTTTCTCCTGCCGTTGCCCAGGGCAATACACCGTCAAGCGCTTCACTCGACGCGGGGTCGCATCGCGGGTCAATAAAATCATGGATTCCGCAGCGGGTTTTGCGTCCGGAACAAAAGTCTTATGAGCGCAGCCTCGGCATGGCGCGCATTGACGATCTCTATCTCAATGACGGCATTGCCAAGTCCGGCGTCAATTCCATCGCCACAAATGTCGTGGGTACCGGCCTTAAGCCCCAGTCGTCCATCGCCTACAAGATGCTTGGCCTCAAACGTGAGGATGTGTCGGCCTTACAAGATCAGATGGAGTGGCTGTGGGATGAATGGTGCGATCAGGCGCACTACCGCGAACAGATAAGCTTTGACGATTTGCAGATGCTGGGTTTGCGCTCCCTTGTGCGCGCGGGCGAATTTGTTCATTTGCCGGTTATGGAAGAGCGATACGGCTGTCGTTTTGCCCTGCGTATTCAGGATATTCAGACGTCCAGACTCCGCACTCCCTTTGATAAGCAATATGACCCGCTACTGCATGAAGGTGTTGAGGTAACGCAAAACGGCGTTCCTTCTTTCTACTGGATTGCCAGTCCGCAACCCTCCCCCATGCCTTTTGACAATTTCCTTGGAGTTTCAAGCCAATATCGCCGCATCCCTGCCCATGTTGGGCACCGGCGCGGCATCTTCCATGTCTTTCGAGCGGGTGCGGAAGAAGAGTACCGTGGCGTTTCCTGCCTTGCGCCCGCAGTAAAATTTTTCCGGCATCTGAACGACTCCATTGATTACGAGCTGATGGCGCAAGTGATTGCGGCGGCATTCCCTGTTTTTATCGGTCTTGAAAACAACAATCAGTATGTGCCGCCGAATTTGCATCCGGAAGAAAGTGCGGATGAGGAAAAGGTCTATTATCAGGAAGTAAATGCGGGGCAAATCATATACGGCAACAGGGGTGAAAAGCCTGAGGTGCTGGAGAGCAAGCGCCCGTCACAGAATTTTATCAATTTTTGCGATCTTGTCCTCAAGATCACGGCTTCTTCTCTGGAAGTACCCTACGA
>JAISZT010000125.1 GCA_031284485.1 Desulfovibrio sp. | reverse complement strand
CGGCTATCACCATGCTAAGACGTGCAGGATTTATAAATATTGCAGAAGGGCGAGAATGGTACTCAGAAGACCGCAAACGCGTTCTTTACCTGCTTCTGGGGAGAACAGAATGACCCTGGCTTTTTGTCTTGTCAGGAATCGGACAAATAGGGCGATTATTGATCACGTATACTGCGGTTCGTTTTCCTTGACTATCTGAAAGGCTTTCATGGCCTTCACGGTACCGGCAATTCCTTGATATTTCTCAACATTCGCCACGGTGCAGGAAAGCAGATCCTCCACGTCCTTGTCAAGAGCCAGCACATCGCCCACCTGCATGCGCAGCAACTGATTCCCGGTAATGGTCGTGTTGCCGAACTTCACCTTGAGTTCCACCGGCGTCTCCATGATGCGCTCGGTGAGCCGCGCCACCCAGGCATGGTCAATTTCCAGGCGTTCAGTCTGAAAGCTCGCGTGCAGTTTGGCGCGGATGGGCTCAATAGTGGCGTAAGGCAGGCAGATAACCATGGAGCCGAGCGCCGTGTCCAGCTCCACCTCAAAGGTGATCACCAGCACCACATCGCTGGGCGGAACAATGGCCGCGAACTGCGGGTTGATTTCACTGCGCACAAGCTCCATTTTGACGTCATGCACGGGCCGCCAGGAGTCTTCCATATTGTCCAGGGCGATTTTGACGATCTTGTCCACAACAGCCTGTTCAATTCTGGTAAATTCCCGGCCTTCGATCTTGGGCTGCGAGCCCGCGCCGCCAAACACATTTTCCACAAGGGAAAAAACAAGGCGCGAATCCACAACAATGATGGCGTTGCCGCGCAGGGGATCCATCTTGAAAATATTGATGGACGTGGGAACGGGCAAGGAGCGCATGAACTCGCCGAATTTCGTCATGTCGATGGAAATGGGGTTCAGTTCCACACGTTTGCGCACCGCGTTGGAAAGCGCGTTGGTGCACAGGCGCGCGAAACGGTCATTGACGATTTCCAGTACGGGCATGCGGCCGCGTATAATTCTGTCCTGATTGGTGAGATCAAAGGCCACAATGCCGGAATCGTCCACCGGCACGTCTGTTTCGGTTTCGATCTCGCCGCCGGAAAGCCCCTTGAGCAGGGCGTCCACTTCATCTTGCTGCAATACTTTATTCATGCGCGCCAACTTCCTGTTGTCAGACTGTCTTGTTGAAAGCAGAATGCAAAAAAAAGGCCAAAATGGCAAGCCGCGCCTCAGGGCTGTGTCGGCCCACATACAGCTTGCCGTCCGGGGCGGTTTTGAGGCAGTGTGCAGACATGACCTTACGTGTGCGAACATCAGGGGCGGCAGCCCCTCTTGTCATAGAAACCGTTGCCGGGGAGCAGCTTTCCCGCGCTATTTGGCTTTTTGGCGGCATCGCCCCCCAACTCCTGTGCGCGGGCATGGGACGTTGCGGGCGCTGCCGGACGCGTTTTGTAAAAGACGCCCCGCCCCCGTTACCCGCGGAAGAAGCCATCCTGCCGCGGGAAGATCTGGCTCTGGGCTGGCGGCTGGCCTGCCGTCGTCAAACGCCTGACGGTTCGTCGTCGCTTGATCTGGAACTGCCCGGAGCGGATGCGGACGCCCGCGCCGAGGCGAAAATTTACGTGAACACAGCGGAAGAACTGGTGCTGGCCGTGGACTTGGGTACCACTTCCGTGTGCTGGCAGGCGCTTGTCGCCAAGGGGAAAGAGCGGGGTCTTACAGCGGCGGAAGGGCGATTTTTGAACCCCCAGGCCGGGGCCGGTGCGGACGTCATGTCGCGTCTGGCGATGGCCGCCGATCCCCGTGGACGGCGGCTTCTGAGCGATCTTGTCCGCAAGGCCCTGCAAGGCGTACTCGCGGCGCTGCCGGGGAGAGTTTCCCGCCTGTGTCTCGCGGGCAATACCGCCATGACGGATATTTTTCTTGACCGCGACGTGGCGGGCCTGTGCGCCGCCCCCTATCGCACAAGCCACAGCGGGCACGAAACAGTGCGTTTGCCGGGCCTGCCGCCCATATATATCCCCCCGCTGCCCGCGCCCTTTGTCGGCGGCGACATAAGCGCGGGTCTGGCCCTGCTGGCCGTCGATGCGCAGCGGCCCTTTATTCTTGCGGATATGGGCACCAACGGCGAATTTGCCCTTGTCGGGCGGGAGGAAGTTTTTTTGGCAAGCGTGCCCCTCGGGCCTGCCCTGGAGGGCATCGGCCTTGAATGCGGGCAACTGGCCGGGCCGGAAACGATAACAGAATTTTTTCTTACCCCGTCCGGGCTGGCGGCACGCGCGCCGGGCGGCGAAATCACCGGACAGGCGCGCGGCATAAGCGCCACCGGATATCTTTCTCTGCTGGCGGCGCTTCTGGGGCTGAAACTGCTGGACAATTCCGGGCATTTTACCGACGCCGCTCCCGCAACGCCGCTGGCGCGCAAAGTCGCGGCGGGCATGACGCGTCAATCCCGAAAAACGCGGCTGAACCTGCCCTGTTCCCTCTGGCTGTCCGCGCCGGATGTGGAAGAACTGCTCAAGGTCAAGGCATCGTTTGCCCTCGCCCTGGACAAATTGTCCGCCGCCGCCGCCGTACCCTGGCGGGATATGACCCTGTATCTGGCCGGGGCGCTGGGAGAACACGTCGATCCCGGCTGGCTGGAGACTACCGGCTTTGCGCCGGGAGGGCTGCGCGTGCGCAACGCGGGCAATACCGCTCTCAAGGGCGCGGCTCTGCTGGCCTTGCAGCCGGAAGCGGGCGAGGCGGCAGCCCAACTTTGCGCGCACGCGCGCGTGCTTTCCCTGGCCGAGGATCCGGATTTTCAGCGCGACTACTGCAAGCAAATGCGTTTTGGAGTCTGAATGCGTCAGCTTTTCCCCCCCCTGTCCGCCCAAACGGTCAAAGCCCTTGAACTCCTGCCCGAGGCGCTTGCCCGCGTCCGCCCCCTGAAGAGGGCGCACAAACGCTCCCTGCCTGAAGATGTGGCCGCGCTGTCACGCCTGCTGACTGTGGAGCGCCGCGAACGGCAACTCCCTTACTGGAGTTCTCCGGCCTTTGTCAGCGCCTACCTGTACTATTTTCTGCCCTGGAATTTGCTGCGCCAGACGCGGCTGCTCTCGTCCCTGCCTCTGCCCGATCCCTGGCTCAACGCGCCGCAGGGCGAGGCTCTGCTGCTGGACGCGGGATCCGGGCCTTTGACGTTGCCCATCGCCCTGTGGCTTGCCCGGCCTGAGTGGGAAGAAGCGCCGGTGCGCGTTCTGGCTGTGGACAGCGCGAACCAGCCTCTGGAACTGGGCATGGCCCTGTTCAGCGCCTTGGGGGAACTGCTGGGGCGCAAGCCGTGGCCGGTGCGCGCGGCGCGCGGCCCGCTGGAGCATCTGCCGAGGCTTGCGCGTCAGACGGCGGCGCGCGGGGGCGGGGCGCCCCCCCCCCCGCCCTGGCTGGTCGCGGCGGCCAATGTTTTGAATGAAGCGGGGCGGCATCTCCATGAGGGGGGGGGCATGGACGAAAGTCCGGAGCGTCTGGCGGAGATTTTCACCGTCACCTCTCCCTCCGCCCTGCTGTTTATCGAGCCGGGGACGCGCCTGGGCGGCAAAACGATCATGCGGCTGCGCGAAAGCGCCCGGCAAAACGGCTTTGCGGCGGCATCGCCCTGCACGCACAACGGCCCCTGCCCCCTGCTTGCCGGGGACGGCGGCAAAACATGGTGCCACTTCACCTTTGACACGCAGGGCGCGCCGTCATGGCTGACGCGGCTTTCCAACGAAGCCGGGCTGGCCAAGAACGCCCTGAGCCTTTCTCCGCTTCTGCTGCTTCCGCAGGCGCAAAAACAGGCCGGGGGCACGGAGGTCAGGGTGATTTCCGCGCCGTTTTCCGTTCCCGGCCTTGCGGGTTTTGCCAGGTACGCCTGCTCCGCCGGGGGGCTGTTGCTGCTGGAAGACGCGGGACGCGCGGTCAGCGGAGAGGCGCTGTCAGTTCAGGCGGACAAGAATGCGCCGCACGACAAAAAAAGCCGGGCCAGAGTTGTTCATTCGGATTCCAGATAAAAAGCGCAGGACGCAAGCTTGGCTACGTATCGCGCTTCAGGCGTTGTGACGCAGGAAACTACGCATGAAGACAGCAATTTGTTACACGAAACGCTATTTTCGAGAACTGCTGCCGCTATACGTACGCCTCGCAAGCTTGGCTACGTATCGCGCGACCACAAATAATTGGAGTTCGAGAAGATGTCGTCGTGGTTGTCTTCCTCGGCGTAGCTTGTGTATTTGCATGCGGAGGAAACGCGAAAAAGCGTTTCATAGGCCAGTTGACTGACGGTGTTTTCATAGACCACATCGCCGTCAAACAGTTCGCAAAGTTCCGCATGCCCCGATTCGGCCAGTCTGCGCAGGGTCGGCACATCCATAAAATCCGGCGGCAGGTGAGACAATCCCCAGGCGGCCTGTCCCCGGCAGACGATGTCTACGTCGTGCAGTCCGTCCGCAATACGTGAATGCCAGCGCAGGCACAACTGCGGCCTGGCTTCGGCCAGACGTCCGGCGGCCCAGTAGCAGGAGCGCCGCAAGGCGGCGTTGTCGCAATAGTTGTCATCCTGTCCGGTATTGATAATATAGGAAAACAGTATGGTATGGTATTCTTTGGCCAGACGCTCGCTGGCGGCCAGAATTTCGCCGAAGGCTTCGGGGATGCCCCAGCCGATATTCCCGGATTCTTCATTCATGTGCCACATGAGGCGGCGCACAACATTGCGGCCCTCTTCAATCTGCTCATCGGCAAGACGCGTGATCACCTGCCCCAGAGCCACGGCCGCGCGGTGTTTGATGGTGGAACCATACGGCAGAAAAGAAAAGAGCGGAGCGATGGCGCCTGTGCCTTCCTGAACAGCGTCTTCGAGTCTGTCGCGCCATTGCGGTTCAAAAAGCCATTTTTTGAACCGCAGTTTTGTGGAACGCATTTTGGGCATTCTCCGATTCCTCCGGCCTCACCGTATCCCGCTCTCGTCCGCCCTGCAAGATTACAACAGGCGAACAGTCCTGTATCCTCTTTACGGTTTGCAACGAAATATCATTAGGTCAACGCGCGCGCATTGGCAACAGAGCGCAGGGCGCTGCGCAAAAAAGCCAGCATTCCGGCATAGCGCTTTTCTTCATGCAGGAGATTGTCAACGTCGTTCAGAACGCAGACGGACTGCTCTCTGTAGCGCATCTGACTCAAGGGGCGGGGGTTTCCGGGCAGAGCCAGAGCGGCGGCGGCGGCCGACCCCATGACCACGACGCCGCGCGCGCCAAGTCTGCGCGCGCCCGACCAGAACACTTCGGCATTGGGGGCGAATTTCGTTTCTGAATCCGCCTCTCCGGCAGGCAGGCAGGGCGGCCAGAAAGTGTGCGTGCCTGACGGATGCCTCAGATCAGCCAGCAGTTTCCGGAAAAAGTCGCGACGCGCGGCGTCTGGCGCAACATACAAATCCCGCCCCAGGTTCCAGTACGTCCAGACAACCAGGCCGGGCCGCGTGGCGGCAAAGCGCTCGCGCCAGGGCAAGGGCCATGCCTCCGGCGGCAAGGGCCGCCAGACCTCCCTGCCCAGGCTCGCAGGTTGCTGCCGATTTGTCGCGGAGTCCGGCGGGCGGCGGGCCGTCTGCCTGCCGGGCGCCGGCGGCGCGGTTTTTTTTGCCGGTTCGGCGGGCAAGGGGAGGGGCACATCCGCGGGCAGCAGCAGAGCGGCAAGCCCGCGTCGGAGCCAAAGGGCGCTCAGGGCGTTTACAACTGCAAAAGCCATGAGCACAAATCCCACGCCACGTCGGCCTTGTTTTGCAGGGGCCAGAGTTCCTCGCGCCCGTGGGCGTCCACCACGACCATGCTGTTGGTCGGCGCGCAAAAACCGCCGGAGCGGTCATTCACGCGGTTGGCGGCCATAAGATCCGTTTTTTTGCTTTTCAGTTTGGCCCGGGCCAGGGGCAGCAGGGCCTGCATGTCCGGCGCGGTTTCCGCAGCGAAGCCCAGCACTTTTTGTCCGGGGTTGCGCGTGCGCGCCAATGTTTGCAGAATGTCCGGATTGAGGTGGAAGTCAATGCTGAATCCGTCCGGCGATCCGTTTTTTTTGAATTTTTCCGCGCCGATGTATTGCGGAGAAAAATCGGCCACAGCGGCGGCGAACACGCCCATGTCCATTTGCGGCCACACATCGCGCGCCGCCTCAAACATTTCTTTTGCGCGGCAGACGGAGTGGCGCGTCACATCCCGCGGCAGCAGCTCTGCGCCGCAAGGGCCGCACACCGCCGTCACCTCGGCCCCGCGCAAAAAAGCGCACACCGCGATGGCCGCGCCCATCAGGCCGCTGGATGGGTTTGACCAGAAGCGAAAACCGTCCCACGGCTCGCGGGTGGGCCCCAGGGTCACCAGCACCCTGCGTCCGGCCATGTCTTGCGGCGACAGCGCGCGCAGGGCGGCCAGGAAAATTTCCGACGGTTCGGCAAGCCGTCCGTATCCCGTATCCCCACAGGCGGCTTCGCCGCAATCCGGCGTGACAAGGCGCGCTCCGCGCTCCCGCAGCAGGGCCGCGTTGGCCTGGACGGCCGGGTGCGCCCACATGCGCGGGTTCATGGCCGGGGCCACGACAAGCGGCCCGCCAAAGGCAAGCGCCTGAGCCGAGAGCATATCTGAAGCCGCCCCGTGAGCCAGACGCGCAAGCGCGTCCGCCGAGGCCGGGGCCACCACCATGGCCTGGGCGCACTGCCCCGGCTCCAGATGGGCGAAAACATCTTCGCCGGGCGCGAACATTCCCCGGTATACCGGCACAGCCCCCAGAGATTCAAAGAGCATGGGCGTCACAAAGCGTTGCGCCGCGTCGGTCAGGGTGGCGGACACGTGAATGTCGAGCCTGCGCCAGGCCCGCAGCAAGTCCAGGGCCTTGTAACAGGCCACGGAGCCGCACACCCCCAGATGCAGGCGCTTGTTGGCAAAGCGCCTGCTTGCGTCAAAAGTCGTACCCAAGCTTGTCATAACATACGCTCCTGAAGTCCCCCGGAGGACGCGCCCCCTGACCCTCCTGTCCCCCAATGATCCGGAACGCCGCCGTCTCCGGGTGAGGAGGGCAGCGTCAGCATCGAGCCGTCGGGAAGGCGCGGGCCTGTCCATATTTCCAGAACCGTTGCGACCGTCTGGCGGCGCAAGGCCAGGACAGCCAGGACGCCGCTTCTTTCGTAGGCATAGATTGAGCGGTCTCCCTTGCGCTGGGACAGGCGCAACTGCCATCCCTGTCCCTGCAGGGCGGTAAACAGGCTCAGGGCCGCGTCTGAAGCGTCCACATCGCCGCTCAACATTTCCATGCCCTGTATGTCGTTGCTCTGCGGGCCGACGTGTTTCATGCCGGGCGGCAGGGGCACGCCCAGAAGGCGGCTCGTCCGCGTCGGGGCCGCAGTGTTCGAATCATTGAAAAAAGGGTTGCTGATGCCAAGATGGGCGCAGCCGGCAAGGATTGCGACCAGCATGCCCGCGATGACGGCGTAGAACGGTCTTGGCATGGATTGTTCCTCTTTATTGTCATCCCATCCCATAAGATATACGAGTTTTTTTGGATGATCGCGGATGGTCGCGGATAAAAATTAGGGCAAATCCAATGTTGCGTCAAGGTATCAGATACGATGATTGGAGAGTATTAATAAAAGAATGATAAAATATCTTCTCTCACTCCGTTGACGTGAAAACGTGCGAATAAGGCCATCGTCAGATCAACCATATGCAAAGACTTTGAGACTACAATCGATTTGCGCTTGAATCGGGCGAACCAATGCCGTTGACGGCAGTTATTTCGTTCAATTCCGACTGTGCCGCTCTTGCCGACGACTAATTGCTCTTCTGGGATTTCCAGCGGATAGACCTTCCAATCGTCCGTAAAATAGTACCAAATCCGCCACTTCCCGAGACGATTCATAAGTCGGGAGAGGGTTCCTTGATCACGATTCCCACATTCCCAGTCAATGAGTTGACCGGTATCGTAACAATAAGCCTTCCATATCCAAAGTTTGTTTTTTTTGAACGCAGATAGTGCCACAT
>JAISZT010000071.1 GCA_031284485.1 Desulfovibrio sp. | reverse complement strand
GGCCGTTTTGATATTGAAACACCGCGGCGTGTCTGGCTAAACTCGAGTTATCTGTGTGTGTTTTTGTGTGTGTGTGTGTGTGTGTGTGTGTGTGTGTGTGTGTGTGTGTGTGTGTGTGTGTGTGTGTGTGTGTGTGCAAAGATTAGGCCAGAACCAGCGGGTTCAGCCCGCTTATCCAGCTTATCCATTTCCTGCCGGACAGGGAAAATCCTTCGCATCCGTGTTTTCATGCCACACGCTCGAAACAAAGAGGAACAACTCAGGAAAAGCCGTAAAACCATACACATCACGTCATATGGGAATTTACTTACACGATTGAAAAGCGAACCGCAAGGAAAATTATGGGCTTCTTCCAGGGCCGAGACGCAAAAATCCGTGTCCATTTGTCACCCCCCGCGTAGCAGAATGCGCCCCCAGACGGCCTGACCAAAAGAAAGGCCGCCGTCGCCGGGGGGCAGCTCATGGTGGAGCAGGGGGGTAATTCCCTGTTGTTCCAGGAAATCTGTCAGCAGGCCGGTAAGAAGGGCGTTTTGCATCACCCCACCGGAAAATCCCACCTTGCTGACGCCCAGAGCGCGGCCCGCGCGCGCGGCCATTTCCGCAAATCCGCAGGCCAGATTCAGGTGAAAGCGGGCGGCAATGACGCTTGCCGGTTCGTTATTTTTCAGGGCGTCAAGGACGCGCGCGAACAGGGCCGCACTGTCAAGTTCCAGCAGTTCCTCGCGCTTTACGATGCCCACCGGCTGAACCACGCCGTTTTTCGCAAGTTTTTTGTCCGCCGTCTGTTCCAGCCGTATCGCCGCCTGTCCTTCGTAGGTTGTTTTGAGGCACAGACCCAGTTGCGCGGATACCGCGTCAAACAGACGGCCGCAGCTTGAGGTTTGCGGGCAGTGGAGATTTTTTTCCAGCATTTCCCGCACCGCGCTGATGGCCCCATCGGTTGGCGCATCCGGGGATGCCGGTAAGGCGATATTTGCGCGGGCAAGTTTTTGCAGGGCCAGGGCGATGCGCCAAGGTTCGCGCGTTGCGTTGTCCCCGCCGGGCAGGGCGAAGGGCGTCAGGCGTCCCACACGCCTCCAGCGCGCGGCGGACAAATCCATAAAAAGCAGTTCCCCACCCCAGACGGTGTTGTCCAGGCCAAACCCCGCGCCATCCAGACAAAGGGCCAGCGCCGGTTCCCGGCAGCAATTTTCCGCCAGTACCGAAGCGGCGTGGGCGGCGTGGTGCTGGAGTTCCCAGAACGGCAGGCCCTCCCGCGCGGCGCGCTCCCTGGCGTAACGTCCGGCAAAAAAGTCCGGGTGCGCGTCACAGACAAAGGCTTGGGGCCGCACTTCCAGCAGTTTTTCCAGGTGTTGCGCGGCCTCTTCATAAAAAGCCGCTGTCGCGGGATTTTCCATGTCGCCGATATGCTGACTCACAAAGGCGTCCGCGCCGCGCGTAAGGCAAAAGGTGTTCTTCAGTTCCGCGCCGGCGCCGAAGACGCAGGGGCCGGCCTCCACCAGGGAGAGGGGGCGCGGCACATACCCGCGCGCCCGACGGAAAAACAGCGGCGCGCCGGAAGTGGATGGAGCCGCCAGCACACTGTCGTCAACACGGCAGAGGATATCCCTGTCGTGCAGAAGCCACGCGTCGGCCATGCCCGCCAGACGCGCCAGGGCTTCACGATTGCCCAGGCAGATGGGTTCGCCCCTGGCGTTGGCCGAGGTCATCACCAGCACCGGCGGCATGCCCGCGCGCGATGCCAGCCGGTCAAAAAGCGCGGCATGCAGGGGCGCGCCGGGCAGCATCAGCCCGATTTGGTCGGAATCCGGGGCGATTTCCAGGCAAAGGGACGTCTCCCCCCAGGCGCGGCGCGGGCAGAGCACAATCGGTTTTTCCACGCTTTGCAGCAGGGCTTCGTGTTCAGGCTCCATGGCGCAAAGGGCGCGCGCGGCGGCCATATCCCGCACCATCAGGGCTAGGGCCTTGTGCGGCCGATCTTTGCGCCGCCTGAGTTCGCTCACCACTACGGAATTGCGGGCGTCACACGCCAGTTGAAAGCCGCCCAGGCCCTTGAGGGCCAGGATGCCGCCGGAAAGCAGGATATTTTCGGCGCGGGCCGGGGCGTCGCGCCGGTTTTCTTCCGTGGGGCCGGTGTCGGAGGCGGTTTCAAGCGTGATTTTGTCCACAAACCACAGGCGTGGCCCGCAGACGGGGCAGGCGATGGGCTGGGCGTGAAAACGCCTGTCGGCGGGATGGCCATACTCTCCTGCGCAGTCCGGGCAAAGCGGAAAGCAGCTCATGGCGGTCGTCGCCCGGTCATAGGGGATGGCGCGTGTGATGGTGAAGCGCGGGCCGCAGTTTGTGCAGTTGGTGAACGGATAGGCGAAGCGGCGGTTCGCGGCGTCGCGCATGTCGGCAAGGCAGTCTTCGCAAATGCCCACGTCGGGGCTGACAAGAACACTGTGCCCGGCGTGCCCCAGGCTTGCCAGGATCGTAAAATCTTTTTCGCCGCGCACGGGGGCAAGCGTCTCCTCCGCGAGTGAGGCCAGCCGGGCCAGCGGGGGCAGATCTTCGCGCAGGCCTTTGCCAAAGCGCCGGACAGAGTGCGCCTCGCCCTGCACTTCAATGCGCACGCCGTCGGAGGTATTGCGCACTGTGCCGGTGAGGCCGTTATCACGCGCCAGACGATGCACAAAAGGGCGAAAACCCACCCCCTGCACCTGTCCTGAAGCTGTAAAGGCGCGGCGTAGCGTTCGCGTCCTGTTCAAGAGCGTCTCCGACCGGGATTATTGCGTGTTCTGCATGCCGTGCAAAAAATTTTCCGGATGCAGATTGGTCACTTCCAGATAATAGGGCAGCATAAAGGCCATGGCAACAAAAAGCGCCGCGAACAGGGCGAATTTGTGCCGCAGGGCCGTTGCGCTGCGGCACACTATCGTCCAGATGAGGGCGGGCAGCAGCCAGAGCAGCAGTTGCGTCGTCTGAAAAACGGCGTCCTGGGCGTTGAATCCGCCGGGTTGGCGATATATCTGCGCGGCGCTGGAAACGAGCAGCATCAGCCAGAGCAGCCCCCAGGCGTTGCGCGCCCATGCCGCGCACCAGGGAATCATGGTGTTGTAGTAGTCACGGCCGAAATCCTCATATTTGCGCCGAAAGGCAAGCCACAACGCGCCAAAGGCGCCCGGCATGGCCAGAACGAGCAGGGGGGTGTAGCACAGCGCGTTCCAGAAAGGCGCGCTCCAATCCGGCAGAAAGAGATTTTGCGGAACAGGAATTCCGGCGTCCGGCTCAGCCAGAGCGGCCAGATAACGCGCGGCGGCCAGGGCGGCAACCAGGGCGGCGCAGCCTTGCAGGCCGCTCAGAATGCCGATTGCCGCGTGGACGACGGGAAATCCGGACAAATGCTTCCAGAGCGCGTAATAAAGGCTGATGAGCAATACCCCGGCGCACAACAGAATCCAGCAGATCTCCGTGACAAACGTCTGCAGGGAGTTTTCCGGTTGACCGGCCAGAGAGAGCCAGACGCGTCCGCCGATCAGCAGAAGCCAGCCCAGCGCAAGCCCCAGGGTCGCGAGCTGGCGGGCGCATTTGTCAAAGGCGGCGCGTTTGCGCCTGATAAAGAGTATTTTTGCCGTTGCGGACAAAAGGCCTGTGCCGGCGAGAGCCAGCAGGGCGGACAGGGGGATGACCACGCTTGCGATGTCAACGGCGAAGCGCAGCCAGGGAGTGGCGTTCAGGAATGCGGCAATAGCGTTCATGACGTTTTGCTCCTGCCAAGGTATGCGGACTGAATGTCCGTGTTTGCAAGCAGCGCGTCGGCGCGGTCTTCCATGACCACCTTGCCCACTTCCATCACATAGCCTCGTGAAGCGATTTTAAGGGCGGCGCGCGCGTTTTGTTCCACAAGAAGCACAGTCACCCCCTGCCTGTTGATTTCACGTACCGAGGCAAAAATGGAACGGGCCGGAATCGGGGCCAGTCCGAGGGAGGGTTCGTCAAGAAGAAGAACTTTGGGGTCGCCCATGAGGGCGCGGCCGATGGCGAGCATTTGCTGCTCGCCTCCGGAGAGGGTTCCGGCAAGCTGTTCCACGCGCTCGGCCAGACGCGGGAAAAGCTCGAATATCCAGTCGCGGATGGTCGCGGCGCGGCGTTTGTCCTTCAGGGTGAACGCGCCGAGTTCCATGTTTTCCAGCACTGTCAGAGTGCCGAAAAGCCGGCGGCCTTCAGGGGCGAGGGTGATGCCCAGACGCACTACCTCGTGGCTGTGCAGAGTGTGCAGGGGCCTGCCGTCAAAAAAGATGCCGCCCCCGGCAGGTTTTATCAGCCCGCTGACGGCAGCCATAGTTGTTGTCTTGCCCGCGCCGTTGGCCCCGAGAATGGCGACGATTTCACCCTGTTCAATGCGCAGGCTGACGCCGTGCAGGGCTTCCACCCTGCCGTAGCTGACGCGCAGATCGCGCAGTTCAAGAAATGCCGCGCCCATAAGCGATTATTCCTCAATACCCAGATAGGCTTCAATAACTTGTGGATTTTTTTTGATTTCAGCGGGTGTGCCCTCGGCTATCATGGTGCCGTATTCCAGCACCACCAATTTGCGGCAAACCTGCATGACCAGATTCATGTCGTGTTCAATGAGCAAAACAGTGATGCCGCGTTGCTGTATGCAGCGGATAATGGCCATCAGGTCGGCCGTTTCCTGTTCGTTCATTCCTCCGGCCGGTTCATCAAGGATAAGAAACTGCGGGTCGGAGGCGAGCGCGCGGGCTATCTCAAGCAGGCGCTGATTCCCGTAAGAGAGGGCGCCTGCCGGAATGTCGTATTCCGTGTCAAGGCCGACAAAGGCCAGTTCTTTCATGGCCCGCTTCACGGCCAGTTTTTCTTCGAGCCGTTGCCAGCGCAGGCGGAGCATGGACGCCAGTATGCCCGCCCGCATGCGGCAATGGCGTCCGGCGAGCACGTTTTCCAGCACGCTCATATCCTGAAACAGGCGGATATTCTGAAATGTTCTGGCAATGCCCAGGCTTACAATGTCGTGCGTGGCGCGGCCCGTGATGTTTATATGGTCAAAGATCACATCTCCGCTGTCCGGGCGGCAATTGCCTGTGATGATGTTGAAAACTGTTGTCTTGCCCGCGCCGTTCGGACCTATGAGGCCGACGATGCTGTTTTCTTCAACGTCAAATGTCGCGCCGGCGACAGCCACAAGCCCTCCGAATGCCTTGAACAGGTTGTGAAGACTCAGGATGGGCATGAGGCGCCAAATTTTGCGTTACCGGTTGCTGTCTTGCTCCGTGCTTCAGCCGCCAGCGAGTCTTCGAGAACTGCTGAAGACAGCATTGACGTTGGTAAGCCGCTTTGCGGCAGCGGCGTAAGCGCGGAGGGAAATTTGCCCATGAAGGCGTGGGCGTCGTAATGCCTGCGGCGCGGCGGCAACAGGCCCTGCGGGCGAAAAATCATCATCAGCATCATGGCCGCGCCGAATACCAGCATGCGGGCATTCTCAAAACCACGGAACACGTCCTGAAGCCCGATCAGCAGAAAAGAGCCGAACAGCACCCCGGCGATGCTGCCGCTGCCCCCCAGGATGACAATGGCAAAAAGGATCACGGATTCATAAAAGTTGAATGATGTCGGCTCAATGGTACGGATATTGGCGGCAAACAGCGTGCCGGCCATGCCCGCCCAGAACGCCCCGAGGGTGAAAGCCGCAAGTTTGTGCCGGGCCACGTTGATGCCGCAGCCGGAGGCGGCAAGATCGTCGTAGCGGATATAGTTCAGGGCGCGGCCGAAGCGTGAATGCTCCAGCAGATAGAAAAGTCCGGCCGACAGGGCGGTGAACCCCCAAATAAGGCCGTACTGAAGTTTGGGTGTGGAAAATACCAGACCGAACAGTTCCGGCCGCGCGATGCCGTAAATGCCGTTTGCCCCGCCGGTAAGTCCGAAAATATTGTTTTTGAGCGCGATGCCGACTATTTCCACAATGCCGATAGTGACGATAAGCAGGTAGTCGCCGCGCAGGTGGATAATGGGTATGGCCACAAGAAAGGCGAATGCCGCCGCGAAAAGGCCGGCCACAGGCATGGTTGCGAAAACGGGCCATTTGTACAGAGTGTTCAGTATGGCGGTGGCATAGGCCCCAACGGCGAAAAAAGCCGTATGCCCCATGTGAAACATGCCCGCCTGCCCGAGGACTATGTTCAGCGACAGCGCCAGCGCGGCGTAAATACCTATTTTGTTCAGTATATCGAGTTGGGCGATGCCGCCGCGAGCCGCCCCCGCAAAGTCAAGCAGCGCGGGCACGCAGGCCATGACGGCAAAAAAGACGCAGCCGGCGGCAAGGGAAAAATGGCGGCGGAAGAAGACGGTTTTGTTCATAGTTTGTCGGCCACTCTTTCACCGAGCAGTCCCGTCGGTCGGAAAATCAGTATCAGAATCAGCACGGTAAAGGCTATGGCATCTTTCCAGGCAATGGAAATATAGGCGGCTCCCAGCGCTTCGATAACACCGAGCAGAAGCCCTCCGAGCATGGCCCCCGGTATGTTGCCGATACCGCCGAGAATGGCGGCTGTGAAAGCTTTCAGTCCGAAGCTGAAACCCATGTCATAGCGAATTTCGCCGTAGTACAGGCCCACCATGACGCCGCCGGCCGCCCCGAGGCCCGGCCCTATCAGAAATACGAGGGAAATGACGCTGTTGACGTTGATGCCCATAAGCTTTGCCGCCCCCTGGTCGATAGCCACGGCTCTGATGGCGGAACCGATGCGGGTGCGGTGTATGAACCAGTACAGGGCGAGCATAAGCGCGATGGCCCCGATGAACATTAGAATCCGCATCAGGGGGATTTCAACGCCAAAAAAGGCGATGGCCGTTGTCGGCAGAATGCCCCCCGGATACACCTGACTGCGCGCGCCGTACGCCAGCATGATGGCGTTGGAAAAAAATATGGAGGCCCCCAGGGCTGAAACTACCGCCGTGAGCCGGTTTGAGTTGCGCAAGGGGCGGTAGGCGATCCGCTCAAGCAGGTAGCCCACAAGGGCGACAAGGCCCATGGACATGACGATGAGCGCGCCGCCGACAGCCAAACCGTTCATCTTGCCCTCAAGGGCGAAGGCGGCAAGAAGGGTCAGCCCAAGGTAGGCGCCGAGCGTGAACAAATCGCCGTGGGCGAAGTTGATAAGGCGCAACATACCGTAAACCATTGTATAGCCGAGGGCGATAAGGGCATAAATGGCGCCCACGGCCAGCCCGTTGGTCAGTTGCTGAAAAAGTTCTTCCATGCCGATGCGCGTATTATCGGGGTTGCAGCACAAATTTGCCCTGTTCGTCAACTTCGTAGAGACGGTACAGATCGCCGATGCGGTCGCCCTTTTCGTCAAAGGATATCTTGCCTGTCAGGCAGTACATGTCTTTCAGGGAAGTGTGCAGATAATCGGCAATGGCGGCGGAATCCGCCCCCCTGGCCTTTATCGCGGCCACAAGAACATTGAAGGCGTCCGCGGCCATCACCGACCAGATGGAGTTGGGCATGTCCCCATACTTTGCCGTATACGCGACAAGGAAGATTTTCGCCATCGGGCTGTCAATGTCGGAGGGCATGGGCGGGGAAATAAAGCGATAACCTTTGGCCGCTTCGGTTCCGGCGATTTTGACCAGATCCGTGTTGTTTGTCGCGTCGCCGCCGACCATGGGGACAGACCACTTCATGCCGGACATCTGGCGCAGCAGCAAACCCGCTTCAGGATAGTACCCGGTAAACAGGATGACGTCCGGCGCGGCTCCCTTGATCTTGGTTAAAATGGCGGAGTAGTCGCGCTCGCCGGGGGTGAGGGCGTCAAAGAAGATGACAGCGGCATCTTTTCCTATGTGTTGTTTTGCTTCGTCGGCCAACCCTTTGGCATAGGCTGAATTGTCGTGCAGAATGGCTATTTTTTTAAATCCCTGCTTGCGGAGCGTTTCAGCAGCCACACGGCCCTGCTCGTCGTCGCGCGGACAAGTGCGGAAAAAACGTTTTTTGCCGGTGGCTGTCAGCCGAATGGCGGTTGAACCGGTGGCGATTTGCACGATTCCCGCTTCGTCGTAAATATCCTGGGATCCCTGCGTCACCGCCGAGCCGTATGTGCCGATGACCGCCGGAACGCCTGCGGCCACAAGACGGCTGGCGGCGGTTGCCGCCGAGCGCGGCGTGCTGCCGTCGTCCTCCACGACAAGTTCAACCTGTATGCCGTTGATGCCTCCGGCCTTGTTTAACTCCTCGGCCATCAGCTCAAGAATTTTACGCATATCCTGCCCCTCACTGGCAAACGCGCCGGTGATGGGGGCCATAAGTCCGATGCGCACAGTGCCCGCGAACGCGGCGGCTGTGAGAGAAAGCATCAAAATAATTGCTGTTATGCCGATTTTCAGGTGTTTCATCGCGATCTTCCTCCAGGTGAATAATTGCATATACGTACCGCTATCCGGATGTATCGTCAAATTTTTACATCTGTTTTGGCGGTGGGAGTGTATTGTTTTTACAGGCCTGAAAAGCTAAAATTCATCTGGCGGCAAGGTAAACTTGCGAGAGTGGCGGAATCGGCAGACGCACTGGATTTAGGATCCAGCGCCGCAAGGCTTGGGGGTTCGAGTCCCCCCTCTCGTACCAGTAATAAAAACAATGGGTGTTAACAACGTAAGCGATCAATGCCGTGTCTGCCAGAGGGCTTGCCTCGCTTTTACGAAAGCAGGTCCGACCGTTTGTTCCATGAATTCTTGTTCTCGCATCCTCAGGTGGGATAAAAAGTCATGACCTTCATTACTTGGCAGCCCGGCAGTCCATGCGCGTCAGGAACTATCTTTGTTTTTTCAAACTGAACAAGTCTTTGGGGCATATTTCCATACAACGCAAGCATTTAAAGCAGTCGCGACCGTTGACCGATTTTTGCGCGGGGTCCAAATCGGCCGGACAAACTTTGGCGCACCACCCACAATGGATGCATTTCGCGGCGCACTCGACGGAAAGCCGAGGAAGAAAAAATATGTTGCCCCGGCTGATGACGCTGTGCGCCAAGCCTACCGGACAGCTGCAACTTTTACCGGAAAGAAACAGGATGCTGACGGGGATGATCAGCAGAAGCATATCCCAGCGTAAGGAAAAATGAACCGCTGCCTGGATGATGGCCCGCGAAACAATACCCAAAGGGCAAAAAACGCTCCAGACGGGTAGCTTGAAAAGCCAGTCCCCCAAAAGAATGCCCGCCAACAAAGCCAGCATATGGTTCCGGTCAAGCCGGAACCGCAGATTGACGCGCTGTTGCATCTGGCGCAGACTCTTCCTAAACAGACCAGTCTGGCCTAAAAGTCCGGGGAGCAGCAAGCCCAAAAAGCCAGTGAAGGCGCGACCGGCCAAAGAGGCCGGGCAAAGCCAGCCGCACCACAATCTTCCGGCCAGCACCAACAACGCGACCAAAATCAAGAATCCGGACGCCAATTCTGTAATAATTGCATGGCTGGCCAAGGATATTTCCAGAAAACCCATGGGACAAGCCAGGGTAATATTGCCCAGCCTCAGGAAGACGCAGGGCGAAAACGCTATGCGCATCTGTGAGGCCACGGCGATACCCAGCAAGACAGAAATTCCCGCCAATACGCGCCCACGGCCATACCATGCGACATGTGACCGGTTTTTATCAAGGAGTTGGGTTTTAGTCGTGCGTTTCACTGACGTATCTTTTTATTCACACTGCATGCAGACGTATTATTTTCGGAATGCAATGGGCGGCGCATAAGCCGCAACCTACACACAGATTTTCATCAATAACCGGCTTGATCGGCGACATTACGGTATTGAGTCCGCTGGGGATATTCCCTTCCTGCCCTTTATACCACGGCGGCCCCCCGGCGGGGTTGGGAAAGAATACAGCTTTCTCAATGGGACAGCGGCGCAAACAAACCATGCAGTTTGTGCATTTTTGGGGATCGAAACGCGCTGTTCCAAGCTTCACACCCACAAGTGAGGCGGCGGGATCCAGGGCGCCGCTGGGGCAGGCTTCCGCACATTTGCGGCATCCTTCGCTCCAAGCCGTACAACCACCTCGGCGCGCTTGCAAATAAGGTATGCCTACGCTCCTGACGTCTAGGGAAAGATCCCGTTGCGCCAGCGCTCTGGTCATGCATGCCTGTACGCAAGCGCCGCAACGCAGGCAACGCGCGAGTAATTCGGGGGCCGGCAAAGCGCGCGGCGGCAAAAGCGCCGGCGCATATGGGAACAGCGTGACCGCGCCCGCGAAGGCCAAGCCGCTTCCCATAGCCACGCCGGCTTCTAGAAATTGGCGTCGCGTCATACGTCACATTTCCCGGCGGCAGGTTCAACCTGGAGCATTTCGCGCGGCGCTCATCCGGCCGCCTTCCAACGCCGGATGAGCAAAATGCCCAACACGGCGACCACCGCTGTGAGGACGGCGAAGCATATCCCGGCCCTGGCTTCGTATTCAGCGTAGCTTTCCACCACCAGGCTGAGTCCCAGCAGGACTATGACCAGCCATATGGCCCAGAATGACAGTTCTTTGCCGTTGAGGCGCAAGATTATTTCTTTCATGGACAGCTCCTTAATATTTTGTCTGGCGGACCATTTTTGGATCCATGGCGTACGTGGACATGTCCATGTCCCAAACAACGCTGGAATCGCGCAGCTCGCCAAAGCCGAAGGCGTCATCCAGATGCACCCAGGCCGGGTCGGCGAAACGCATCTTGTCTATGGCGAAACGTGTTGCGGCGTGACTCCAGGCCGCTCCTTTGGTAAAAGGACATACGGCCATGCACACCGCGCAGGTGCTTCCGTTATATGCCCAAAATCTGACGCATTTCATGACATCATTATACCACTTGAAGGCGGCACCGTTATTGCTGGAAGTCCGCGCTTCCCATTGCCTTTCGTCGTCTTCGGACACGGCTTTTGCAGGACAGAGCGTCGCGCATTTCTTGCAGGTTTTGCAAAATTCCACCGCCCCGAAATCAATGGGCTTGTCCAGTTCCAACGGCATATCGGTATAAACCTTGCATAAACGTTGCGCCGAACCGTATTCAGGGGTCAAAAGCAACCCGTGTCGGCCGACCTCGCCCAAGCCCGCTTCAACCGCCATGGGAACGGACATCCCCGTGCCGTTCATGGATGGGATGGCGTTGTATCCCAGGGCCCGGATAAATTCCGACAGGCCAACCACAGCCACGATCATGCGTGTATAGCCTAATTCGGCCATACTGTTGGCCACAGCTGATGGGGAAGTCTGCATGAACACACGGTTCAAGGAAATTCCCATTACTATGGTACGAGTAAACGTACTGGGGATGATGAGCGCGGTATCGGTTTCAGTTGGTGTGGAAATGTCGCCGAACGTGATGTCTTTAGTGATGAAAGGCGGATGCGGGGCGGCATAATTGCGCTGAATGCGGGTATAGAACCAATTTGGATTGACCGGACCTATGCCCACCAGATCGGCCCCCACCAGCCGGGCCATGGTTTTAATTTTTTTTGTCAGTGTCTTGGGATCAGTTTCGTCCGGCGGACGGTCTTCCGGGCGCAAGCCTTTGGGAACACGCAATGGCCGCCAACTCAGTTGGCCGATGTTTTCCATGCCATGTCCATAGCGTGTTAATTCCATATTCAGTATGTCAGTGCCACATTGAAGGGCCCGAAAGGCCCGTGCTTCGGCAACGCTTGACGCCGGACCATCCGTGTAAGCTTTGCCGTTCAGAACATTTTGCACGCCATTCGCATAGACACGTGTACTCCAAGGCTCGCCCAGCTCCCTGGACAACACATTCATTGCCGTCATATGCGAATCATAGCGTTTATACACGCCTTCCTGAATTTTGAGCGGTGAATTTTCCAGATATGTAACATTGCGGGCGCGGTTTTCTTGGAAGGCGGCTTCCTTTTCCTCAGCCGCCGCCAGAGCATTGGGCAGTACGGCGGCTGTAGCGGTCAAGCCAAAAAGAGTGCTTTTGATAAAAGCGCGTCGCGTCAAGCCTTCCGCGTTCCGCCTCTCGACGTTCGCACTGTCCATGCGGGAATTCGTCATGTATTCCATAATGTTCTCCGGCAAAAAGTTTTGGATGATACTGTAGACAGCAAAAGCCGTGCCTAAAAAAATATTAAATATTTTCAATAGATAATAAATAGGCCTCCAAAAATCGGATGATATTATTTTACCCCCTGGAACATATTTGGAATATGGGATAAAAGTACATACTATAGCAAAATAGGGCAAGGAGCCGCGTATGACCCTGAAATACGATCTGTTTCGCGAAGTCACCCTGAACATCACCAGCAGCCTGGACATGGCCCCGGCCTGGGAAAGAACTTTCGCCGTGTTATGTCGTCATCTCCCCCTGGCGGGCATGTCCTTCCACGAATTCCGTGAAGACCTGGGCATGCTCAGACTCTATTACCTGGTCACGGAGCGGGGTTTTATACATGTGGACAAGGCGGCACGCATATCCGACGAAGCGGTTGAATTTTTGCGTCTTCACCGCAAACCGCGCCTACAAAAGATCATACCCTGCAATAAAGAAAACCCGGTAGGCGCTATTCACTCGCAATTGATGAAAGACTATCTGCCAAGTCTTCCGCGCGGGCATATGATGAATATACTGGCCCTCGGCGACGAGATTCTCACCAGCATGGTGCTGCTGGGCACAGAGGCGTATTGTTTTACCGAAGAGCACCTGCAATTGATGAAGCCTTTGCTGCCAGTGCTTTCTCTGGCCATGGCCAACATGATGCAGTTCAAAATGAACGAGGAATTTCGCCATAAGCTCGGTCTGAAAAACACCCTGTTGCAAGAGGAGGTGGACATTTTGAGCGGGAGTTCGCTGGTGGGAGCCGCCGGTGGACTGGCCGAGGTTTTCAACAACGCACGCCGGTTGGCGGGCAACGAAAACCCGGTTCTCATCACCGGAGAAACCGGAACCGGCAAGGAACTGGTGGCGGAACTCATCCAGCGTCTATCCTCGCGCCGTCAGGGGCCATTCATCAAGGTCAACTGCGGCGCCCTGCCGGATACCCTTATGGACAGCGAACTCTTCGGCGTGGAAAAGGGTGCCTACACAGGCGCTTTCGCCGCGCGGCCGGGCCGTTTTGAACAAGCTGACGGCGGAACCTTGTTTCTGGACGAGGTGGGGGAACTCAGCCCCAAAGCCCAAGTGCGCCTGTTGCGCGTGCTGCAGAACCGGGAAGTCGAACGTCTGGGCGGCGGCCGCCTCAGAGAGGTAAGCGTGCGCATCATAGCGGCCACCAACAGCAACCTGGAAAACATGTTGCAAAACGGGTCGTTCCGCGAAGATCTTTATTACCGCCTGAATGTGCTGCGCATCCACGTTCCGCCTTTACGGGAGCGTAAAGAGGATATAGTGCCTCTCATCAAACATTTCGCGGCCAAGGCGGCTGGGCGTAGCGGCCAAGCCCCGTTGCAGCTGGAGCTTTCCTCACTGGAGCGTGTTTTGTCTTATTCCTGGCCCGGCAATGTGCGGGAACTGGAAAATATGGTGGAACGCGCTGTGGCTATGAACCCATTCGCGTCTTTGGATATTTCAGCTCATCTGCCGCATGATCCTTCCTGGCATCTGAGCCGGTCCCAAGGTAAAACTTTTCTGGAAAAGCTCATTGACGAACGCGTCAGTGCCATTTTGGCACGCCAGGGCCTCCCGGCCCCAGACAGCCCGCAAGGCGCCGCGCCTGTTGCGGCGGCGTCGCCGGGAAAGGCCGGGCCAGCCGGACTTGACGAAATAATGGCCTCTGCCATTGAATCCGCTTTGGACGTCTGTCGGGGCAAAATCAACGGTCCCGGCGGCGCGGCGGAACTTTTGCGCCTCAACCCCAGTACCCTGCGCAAGCGTATGCTGAAGATGGGCGTTTCCGCCAAAAAATTCCCCAGGGGAACCGCGCGTCAGCCATAAGGATTTTTGGCCTGTTTTATATCCTGCTTCCGGCTGCTTTTGTCGTCTCCGGCTATGCGGAAATCCGTGTCCGACAAAGCCCGGTGACGGCGCGCGCCGTTATTCCAGAATATAGCGCATGGGGTTCACCGGCACGCCGTTGAGCCGCACTTCGTAGTGCAGGTGGGGGCCGGTAGTGCGCCCGCTCATACCGATATAACCGATAATTTCGCCCCGCTTGACCCATTGGCCGGATTTCACCGCCCACCGTTGCAAATGGGCGTACTTGGTGATGATGCCCCCGCCGTGGTCGATTTCGACGCTGTTTCCGTAAGCGCCGTCAGGCGCGACCAGGATAACTGTGCCCTGGGCTGGGGCTACAACCGGTGTGCCCACGCGGTTGCTGATGTCCAGTCCCTTGTGGAATTCACCTAACTGCCCGCTGATCGGTGACGATCGTCGGCCAAAACTGGAAGAAATAAAGCCGACCGCCGGCCAGATGGACGGCACGGATGCCAGGATATCACGGTTTTCACGTAAGGCGCGCAGCAGATCCTGTTGCAACACCTCCTCAAGCCGTGTGGATTCAGAGAGCTTTGTCAGATAATCCTGCATGTGCCGCGCGGCCAGAGCCTGCCGATGCAGAGGCAGGTAGGTGTTTGAAAAATCGCCCAGGCGATCGCCGCCTACTTCAGCCGGATCCTTTTCCATATTCATCATCATGCGCAGCTTGGCGTCAAAATTTTGCACGCGCTGCAAGTCCTTGCTGACAACGGTTATCCGTCCGGCAAGATTTACAAGTTGTCGGCGTTGTTCCTCAAGAGTGCGTTCGGCGTTGTGCAGACTGTCGCGCAGATGGGAAGATCGCACCCATTCTTGCGCCAGCCAGATTGTGCAGACGCCCAGCGCCGCCACAAGCACAAAGCCGACAAAGCCGAACCAGCCGCGCAGCCGTAAATTGCGGCTGCCGCTGCGTCCTTCCTTAAATATAACGATATGGTATTTGCCAAGCAGCATTCTTCATATCCGCATTCAGGCCGGCATGCCCAAAATTTCGTAGGCCAGCGGGGTTGCCATACGCCCGCGCGGAGTGCGTTTCAAAAATCCGCACTGGATCAGATACGGCTCGTAAATGTCCTCGATCGTCCGCACTTCCTCCGAACAGGCCACGGCCAGCGTCTTGACGCCCACAGGACCGCCTTCATAATGTTTGATTAGTATCTCCAAGAGTTTTCTGTCCATCTGATCCAGTCCGTGTTCATCCACATCCATACGCGCCAGAGCGCTGGCGGCTTCTTCAGCCGTTACCTTGCCGTTGCCGCGCATCAGGGCAAAATCCCGCACACGGCGCAAAAGGCGGTTGGCTATGCGTGGTGTGCCTCGCGAGCGACGGCCTATTTCTTCCGCGCCTTCCGGCGTCACGTCAACGCTCAAAATGTGTGCCGTGCGCCGTACAATTTTGGCCAGATCCTGCGGGTTGTAGTATTCAAGCCTGGTGACAATGCCGAAACGATCCCGCAAGGGCGAAGAGATCAGCCCCATGCGCGTGGTGGCGCCGATCAGTGTGAAAGGCTCCAGGGCAATGCTCACAGTACGCGCGGCCGGCCCCTGCCCTACGACCAGATCCAGTCTGAAATCCTCCATCGCGGGGTACAGCACTTCTTCCACAGCGACGGGCATACGGTGTATTTCATCCACAAACAGCATGTCGCGACTGCCGAGGCTGGTCAAAATGGCGGCCAGATCGCCGCTGCGTTCCAGCACAGGCCCGGAAGTGCACACGAGGTTGACCCCCATCTCCGAGGCCATAATCCGGGCCAACGTTGTTTTGCCGAGGCCGGGATTGCCGTAAAACAGCGTGTGGTCAAGCGCCTTGCCCCGTTCGACAGCGGCCCCGATGTACACGCGCAGATTGGCGCGCAATTCGTTCTGACCGATAAAGTCATCCAGGGTGCGCGGCCTGACGCTGTCGTCCTGGCCGACAGCCCATGTTTCATCGGGCGCGGGCGTTTCCGTTACATCGAGGGCGTCGTCCGAGACGTTCATTGCCGGTTCCTTGCCATGGCCTTGAGCGCGGCCCTGAGTGTGCCTGTTACATCCATATCCGGTTCATCGTGCAGAATTTTTTTGATCAACGGCGCGCATTCGTCTTCGGCATAACCGAGATTGGCGAGTCCGGCAAGCGTGTCACGAAATACCGAACCGGGGAGTTCCCCTGTGATAATTGCTGTGGCCTGCGGGCTGTCCTCAACCTTGAGCTTGTATTTCAGCTCCAAAAAAATATGCTGGGCGGTTTTTTTGCCTATGCCGGAAACCCGCGTCAAGGCCGTCACGTCCTCTTCCAGAACCAGACGGCGCAGGTCGTCCGGCCTGTATATGGAAAGAATGGACAAAGCCGTGCGCGCGCCCACCTTGGAAATCGAAATCAGCACTTCAAAGGTCTGGCGTTCCTCGAAAGTGGCAAAGCCGAAAAGTTCCAGAGCGTCTTCGCGCACAACAAGGCTTGTATACAAAAGCGCGCATCCTCCCTTGTCCGGTAAAGCCGCAAGCGTATGGGTGGGCACGGCCACCTCGTAGCCGACGCCGCTTTCCGTCATGACGAGGCAGACATTGCCCCATATTTCAGTCAGGCGGCCTTCAAGACAGGCTATCATGTCGTTCCTCCGGGTTCATAGAATATCAGGTTGCCAAGAACGCAAAATGGATTTACATAGGCTACCATGAAACATCTGCTGAAAATAATTGTTGTCTGCGGCCTTGTTCTGCCAGTGCCTGTTGCCGCATGGGACGGTTTTGACGCTGACACCGCCGATCTTGTGGAAATCATTACCGATAGGATTCCTTCCAGAGGCGATGCCGTGGATGTTCGCCATTATGACACTGACAGCGTCCAGACCTGTCTTGTGGAAAGTGTGCTCCACAATGCGCGGACAGTGGAAATTGTGGCGCGTTCGGCTGACGGCGTCAAACGGACGCTTGTCATGGAAGGGCGCTGACCGGTTTCAATCGGCGTCATTTGTTTCGCGTTCATAGCCCGGCAGCACAATGCCCGCATTCTCCGGCTGTCCTTGCCCTTTTGGACAACGGTTCTGCAGGCAGCAGATATCACAGCCGCCCCTGTATGGATAGTGCGTCGCCACGGCATACCGCCTGCTGAGCGTCGGCCCTTCCCCCTTGTAGGGGACGCCCATGGACGCAAGTGCCTCGCCAAGCGTTGTCACAGGGCGCGGGGCGGGGGCGCATTCCCCTTCCCCCACTTCCGGCAGCAGTTCCTGCACGGCGGACATGCACAAAAACTGCGCCAGATTATTGCACAGATAACCTTCGGAAGGGGACTTCGCCCAGGTTTCATCCACTGTTTCTTCCACAGATTCCGGCAGCCATACCGCAAGCCAGGAAATTTTGCCGCTGTTCACTTCACGCGCATTCAGCAACGGCAACCATTGTTCCCAAAGGTCGGCAATCCGTTCCATCGCCGCTCCCCCAAGCCGCGTTTCCCGGCTCAAGGTCATGAATGCCTCCACATCAAAATACGGTGTGACGCTGTGTTCGGTCACGGTTGCCTTGCCCACGCGCGCTCCTTTTGAAAATTTGTTTTGCCATTGTAACCAAGCGGCAGGCATCGTCAAGGTGTTCTGGCCGTCTTCCACCCGGCTTTACTTACCCCTGCCGCTCTCGTATCATACATCCGGACTGACAATGCCACGCTACAGGAAGGATCTTGATGAACAAAAAAACCGCAAAAATTCATTATACATATTCAATAGCCCCAGGGGCAGCGTTGCAGACCGCGCACGGCGTCTGGGGAGGAATCAACGCCCAGGGCGAAATTGAAATGAATTTTTACAACGAAAGCGACGCCCTGCCTGCCTGGTCCGAGCAACTGATTGCGCCGGACGGTTCCCTTGGGCATGAAATAACACCCGACGATGAAGACAAGCGCAATGTCGTCCGTCATGTTCATTCGCGCGTGTTGCTTAACTACCATACGGCCAGGGCGGTGCTGGAATGGCTTGAGGAGCAGACGGCCGCCATGGAAGAAGAAGGCGCGCCGACCGTTTATGGACCCGATTCGGACATCGCGCAGTAATCTGCGCCGATGTCTGCGGTTTTGTCCTTATGCCCGACAAAAATTTTCATATTATCACGTTCGGCTGCCAGATGAACGTGCACGACTCCCGCTGGCTTGCGGGCGCGCTGGCCGCGCGTGGGTTTGTCCAGACCCCCCTTGAACAGGCCCGCATCGTGATTCTCAATACCTGCTCTGTGCGTGAAAAGCCGGAGCAGAAAGTGAAAACGGCGCTTGGCCGTGTGCAGTCGCTGACAGGCGGTGATCCTGATGTGCTGGTGGCGGTGACGGGCTGCGTGGCCCAGCAGCTTGGTCAAAAATTGTTTGAAGGCAATGGTCAGGTGCGGCTTGTGGCCGGCAGCGACGGCATAAATGATGTGCCGGGAGCCATCGAACGCTTGCTGGGTGAGCCGCGCCTGCGTTTGTCACTGCTGGATTTTACAAGCCGCTATGTTGAGCGTGAGCCTGCCGGACACAGCCGGTCGCACCCGGTCGCCTATGTGAATATCATGCAGGGGTGCGACAATTTTTGCGCGTACTGCATAGTGCCCTACACGCGCGGGCGGCAAAAATCGCGCGCCGCAACGGCCATTCTTGACGAATGCCGCGCGCTGCTCGGGCAGGGCGCGCGGGAGATCACGCTGCTTGGGCAAAATGTCAATGCCTATGGCCGGGATAAAAGTGGCGACGGCACGTCTTTTGCCGATATTCTTGCGCAGGTGGCGGCGCTGCCCGGCCTGGAACGCCTGCGCTACGTGACGCCGCATCCCAAGGATATGAAGCCTGCCGACATAGAGGCTTTTTCCTCCCTTGCCCCTCTGTGCCCGCGACTGCATTTGCCGGTTCAGGCGGGCGCGGACAGGGTGCTCGCGCGTATGGGGCGCAAATATGACAGTCAGGATTTTCTCGATCTTGTTGCCATATTGCGCAAAACTTGCCCGGATCTGGCGCTTTCCACAGATATCATTGTGGGATTCCCCGGTGAAAGTGAGGAAGATTTCGATGACACGCTGGAGATGGTGAAAACCTGTGGTTTCATGTCCGCGTTTTCTTTTTGCTATTCTGATCGTCCGGGAACGCGGGCCGCGCTTTTTCCGGACAAGGTCGCTCCGGAGCGCAAGCAGGAACGTCTTTTGCGTCTGCAAGCCCTGCAGGAGGAACTGAGCGCGCGTTGGCTCAATGACCGTGTGGGGCAAAAAACCTGCCTGCTTATTGAGACGCGAAGCCCACGGCAACTCGGCGGTGAGGGGGAGACACTCTGGCAGGGGCGTGATCCGTACGGCGCGCTGGCGCATGTGGTTTTGCCGTCCGGCGCGGATCATACGGGGCGCATGGTGCCTGTGGTGATAACCAGGGCCGGGAAACACAGCCTTTCCGCCAGACTGGAAGGCGATATCTGGTGAAATGGGGCGTCTAATCCACAGCCTGCGGGTTATACAGCTTTTCCTCAATGAAGAACAAAGGCACCGGCGTCCGCCAGCCCTGTTTGGCCGCAAGCTCAAGCGTCACCTTTTCCACCGCGTCAAGGTACGCGGCGTATTCCTCGCCGGGCGCTTCATCGGCCAGGGCGTCGTCGTTCTGCATCATCTGCCAGGCAAAGCCCTCCGCGTCCCCGCGACGCGTGCGCCTGCGCGTGACAATCTGCTCGCTGATGTGGTTCCAGAGCGTGTCCACGTCATCAAGGCCGTTGGCCTGAAGGTAGTCGGCGGGCAGATTGTCGATAAAGCCGTCCGCGCTCTTGTAGCGCGCCACATAAACTTGCCCTAAACGACACTTATTTTTACCGCGCCTTACCCTTTTGAACCCCTATTTTTGTAGTTGCCACACGGGGCAAAATTCGATGTATTTTTCACATCGATTTTGCCCCGTGTGTGGAGCAATAGCCGGAGCGGTCACCAGTTCCGGATCAGGACTTCTCCTGCCGACATGTTCTTGCCGTTGCTGCAAGTGTATTTCGTTTGTACAGCCTCAATTTCAAAGGCTTTGAACACTTCACGCACACCGGGCGTGTCATTCAAGCTGAGAAGGAACTTGCCCTTGATGGAGCCGAGCTGCGTGGCCAGCATGGTGAAGTCCTCCCGGCTGAAGATGCCCGGGCCGTAGTACGCTTCACAATCCCAATATGGCGGGTCCACGTAGAAGAAAGTGCTGGGCCCGTCATACCGACGGATTAACTCGCTGTAGGGCAAACACTCCACATAGACCCTGGCCAGCCGCAGGTGGGCGGCGGAGAGGTATTCCTCTATGCGCAGCAGATTCAGCTTGGACGATCTGGTCAGGCCATAGCCGAAGGTCGGGCTACTGATGCGGCCACCGAAGCATGCTTGTTGCAGATAGTAAAAACGGGCGGACCGCTGGATATCCGTCAATGTATCCGGAACCGCTTTTTTCAGCCGTTCAAACTCCTCCCGGCTTACCAGCACCCATTTGAAGTAGCGTACAAATTCCTCCAGGTGCCATTG
>JAISZT010000059.1 GCA_031284485.1 Desulfovibrio sp. | reverse complement strand
CATGGGAAACCGCCAGAAACAAGACGCCGAAGTCGATTGATTGGCAATTTACCACGGATGATGCGAGGATCAAATTGAAAAGACTATATCCTAATATTTAGATGACGCATGGCACTAGTCGGGAAATTATGGAAAATATTTGTACGTAGAAGAGTGGGGGATCGTTTGTGCCCCTGCGGCCTGCGCGCAAAGCCCCGGCAGTACTTTGTGCACAGGCCGGAATTATTTGCTGCAGCGGAATCAGAACGGAATGACCAATTCCGAAAAAACGAGTGTTTACTTATGGATAGGGGATATCGCGATAACATACTGGAATTACAATCTTTTTCTGATAAATTCACGGTTTGATAAGTTTCCAGATAACAGATTGATTTTATAAAAATTTTTGCGCCAAAACTATCTATTGATGGACACTCTCGAAGCGAAAAGCATCGAATCTGAGATGTAATGAAGTCCTGTCAAACCAAAAAAAAATGTCAAAAAATCCGTTTGGGTTTATGGTCAGTTTGGAAGGACAATTTTTAGAGGTTCCCATAAGTAAGTCGCCGCGCCTGGCAGGCTTGACGCCGTCAGGTTTTCAGTGCACAAAGCATATGGAAATGTTGATACTATCTGATAGATGAACATCCTGTGCATTGACGACCCCTTTCGCCTGTCCGCGGCCTTCGCCGCCTTGGGGCACACGGTCTTTGTGGCGCGACCCGACAAATTCAGCCCGTCGCTGGCGCAGTGCATTGAAGAATCCGGCTTCACGCCGGATCTTGTCTTGCAACAGGAACACCTTGGCCGGCACGTTCTTGTCGAGGGGATGGAACGCGCCCCCTGTCCCACCATGTTTCTCTCCATTGACGCTCACCTCAACCTGTTTTGGGAGCGCTTTTACGCCCGTCTTTTCGACGCGGTGCTCACCCCGCACGTTTCATTGTTCGACGCCCTGCCCCCGGAGTGGCGTCACCCGCTCTGCCTACGCTGCCCGCCCGTCGGGCACGACTACCCCTGGCGTCCCTTTGCCGCGCGTTCCGTGGACATTGCCTTTTGCGGCCGCATCACCCCGCACAGGCAGGTCAGAAAATGGATGGTGGAACTGCTTGGGCAGCGATACGGGCTTGTGGCGCGGGAAAATCTTTCATTTGGTGACATGATGGACTGCTACGCGGACGCCCGCCTTGTCCCCAATGAGGCCATCGCGCGGGAAGTGAATTTTCGCCTGCTGGAAGCCGCCTCCTGCGGGGCGCTGGTGTTTTCCCAGAATGTGGGGCCGGATCAGGACGCGGTGTTTACGGCCAGAAAGGAAATACGCGTTTGCGGCGACGGCGTGGAACTGGTGAAAGAGCTGGACTGGTTTCGTCGCCGTCCGGATCAGGCCGAAAAACTTGGCCGGGCGGCGTGGGAACGGGTGCGGCGCGAGCACCTGCCCCTGCACCGCGCGGCCACGATTCTGCGCTTTGCCAAAGACCTGTCCGCAAACCGCGCCACAGACGGCGGCCACTTCTGGCTTGCCTGCGCGCAGCATGCCCGCTCCCTGCGCCAGTATTCCGGCATGGCGCGTCTGGCGGAACAGAGGGCGGAACGGGGCGGCGACCTTGCCGCGCGCCCGGAATGCGCGGCGGCCCGAATACGCCTGCTTGCGGAATGCGGCCAAAAGGCGCAAGCCCTGTCCCTGTGCCGGGAACTGCTCGACAGCAATCTGTTCCCCGGTTCGCTCGACTTCAACTGCGCGGCCTCCGCCTGCGCCCTGCGCCTCGACGACTTCCCCCTGGCCCGCCTTTTCTGGCTGCGCCACGTCACAAACAGCGGCGACAGGGCGCGCGGAAAAAAAATCTCTCCACAGTCCCCTGTCGCCCTTTGCCGCGCGTGGGCGGTCATATTGCGCCGGGCGGGGCGTATGGCCCAGTCCGGTTTTCAGTTCGCCTGCGAGTCCGACCAACTGCCCGAGTGCGCCTTTGAATTTTTGCTGCTGGCCTATTCCCTGGATGAGAACGATCCGGAAACCCTGCGTCATCTTGACAGCCTGTGCGCCACCCTTCCGGCCTATGCGGAATTTCGTCTCGGCATACTGGCGCGGCGCTGCCTGCAGGAGCCGGAAAACCGGCGGCTTCAGCAAAATTACGGAAAAATTTCCCTGGCCGTGTACCGGGTGGACGAGGGGCTTTTTGAACTGGCGGCCGCGAAAAAGATGGCCGGCATGGAACACTAGCCCGGATACCGCCTGAAATTGCAGTTTATTCGGTTTTTGGCGACGGCAAGCCGCAATTTGGTCGCAAAAAACAAAAAGGGTTACAGGGAGATTTTCTGTAACTCATTGATTTTTTTTGGAGCGGGAAACGGGATTTGAACCCGCAACTTTCAGCTTGGGAAGCTGACACTCTACCGTTGAGTTATTCCCGCATACAAACAGTAAGCGCGCCGTATTTTTTTTTGCCGTAATTCTGGAGCGGGAGACGGGATTTGAACCCGCGACTTCAACCTTGGCAAGGTTGCACTCTACCACTGAGTTACTCCCGCATGCATAATTACGCGTCAAAAGCAAATACTTCTGGAGGCGGCATCCAGATTCGAACTGGAGATGGAGGTTTTGCAGACCTCTGCCTTACCACTTGGCTATGCCGCCGCTAACGTGCAAAAAATAGTGAACGCGCTCAAAAAATAAAGATTTCTTCGGTCAATTTCAGCCGATTCAGGACAATCTTTACGAAGGTTTCTACCCAAGCCGGAAGCATTTGTCAAAGATAAAAATCACAAAAACGGCAATTGCCTGAAAAAGTAATTCGGCAGGTTCCGGCTGGAGCGTACCTGATCAATGCCGCCTGTCCATAAGCTGCCCAGTGGCCACCAAACCGGCATTGCCGAAGATAGGTTCATTGGTAACTTCAATCGCCATTATTACAGTATTTTCAAAAGCAAAATGCTAATCTGGAATCAGAAGCGCATGCCCAGCGCTTCTTCCGCGTGGAATGAACTGCGCACCAGAGGCGCGGAAGCTACGGACAGAAAGCCCATGCCCTGCGCGATGTTTTTATATTCGGCAAAAACATCGGGGTGGACATATTCCCTGACAGGATGGTGCTGCCTGCCGGGGGCAAGATACTGTCCCAGAGTCAGGAATTCACAGCCCGCCCGGCGCAGATCCGTCAAAACCTCCAGAACCTGCGCCCGGCTTTCACCAAGGCCGAGCATGATGCCGGTTTTGGAGCGTATGCCCGGATCCTCTTTTTTGATATTCTCCAGAAGCCGCAATGACTGCCGATAGTCCGCCTGCGGGCGGACGGCCTCATACAGGGCCGGCACGGTTTCCACATTGTGGCTGATCACGGCGGGTCTTGCCTGCGCCACTACACGCAGCGCCGCGGCGTCGCCCCGGAAATCGGGAATCAGCACCTCAATAGCCATGGAAGGGACAAGCTCCCGGATTTCCCTGATTGTCGCTGCAAAATGGGCGGCCCCGCCATCGGGCAGATCGTCGCGCGTGACGGAAGTCACAACCACATAGCGCAGGCCGAGGCGGCGCGCGGCTTCAGCCACGCGGCGCGGTTCTTCCGGATCAAGCGGCAGGGGAAGATCGTTACGCACATTGCAGAAGCGGCAGTTGCGTGTGCAGTGCGTGCCCATGATCAGTACGGTGGCGACTTTTCGGGAAAAACATTCCCGGCGGTTGGGGCAGCGCGCTTCCCGGCAAACCGTGTTGAGAGACAGATCGCGCAGCACGGCCTCCACCATCAGCCGTGAAACATCATCTCCTCCGGTGGACGGCGCGCGCAGCCATGGCGGTTTTCCGGGCATCAATCTTTCCTCCGCAACGCTCGGTATTTTTTCAAAAGCAAAATGCCCTAGGCAAACAGGCAGGAGAGCAACTGCTCCCGGCTGACCTCGCCAAGGTAGGGCGCCAGATCAAAATCCGCCAGGGAGTTCCGTACAATCCCCGGATCGTAAGCTAGGCCCTCCAGGTGTTTTTCCAGTTCCCGCACGGGACGGACAGCCATAAAGTCGCCATGGATATTGCAGCGTCCGATGTTTCCCCTGACAACGTTGAAGGCGACTTCCACTATGCCGGCCGTGAAGCGCCGGGAAAAATGATAGTCAAATTCGGGTGTGGCACCGTATGTCCAGCCGTAGGCGCCGTATTTCGCTTCCCGGATAGCGCGAATTTCTTCAAGCTGCGCGGGGGACAGGACGTATTCGTCGGCCGCCGCGGTGCCGGAAAGTCCGGCCTTCAGTTGATCCTTGAAGACGGATGTCGGGGGGGGCGTCCGCATGTATTCGCATATGTTCGCCACCCGGCCGCGAACGGAACGGATGGCCCTGGATGAGATTTTCCCCTCGTCAACCCGCAGGATTTCTCCCAGTACGGACAGATCCGCCCGATAGAGGAGCGAGGCGTGGCTGCAGAGACGATTCTTCCAGATCCACTGGGCGAGGCCGGCGATTTTTCGGCCTCCGGCAAGCAGGTCGTTGCGGCCCTGTATTTCGGCGGGCACGCCCAAATCCCGCAAAGCCGCCCGCAACGGCTCGGCCAGCGCGTTCCGCAGCACTTCCCGCACATCGCCGCCTCCGCTGCCATAGGGAACAATGACCGTGCACTGCAATGTTCCCTCATCCGTGTAAATGGCCCCGCCCCCGCTGGGACGGCGCACAATTTGTATGCCCAGCCGTTCGGCCGTCCGCGGATGCACTTCCGCCGCCACGATCTGATTTCTGCCCGGCATGACGCAGGGCGAGGTTTGCCAGATCAGCATTATCGGGTCATCTCCGGCGATATATTCCATGCAGTACTGCTCAACGGCAAAATGGGTCGCGGCATCAAGAGAATCAACTTCAATGAGCAGCACCGTTTCCTCCTTCGGTGAGGACGCTTTTTTTTCGTTCATGGGGAGATGCCCTTATAAATCATGGCAATAAATAAATTATACAAAAAGTACGCGGCCAAAAAGAGAATGAAAAGAATGTTGAACCGTAAAAAGAAGAGATTGCGGCTCTTGCCAAACAAAAAAAATATTCCCGGGATAATGCTTGCGCAAAATGCCACCCCCAGAGGAAATCCCATTGCGTGCCCGACTGCATAACCGGATATTTTGGGAGACGTAAAAACAAGTGTCAACACTGCTATGGCATATACAACAATGAACGGTTTGATCGTATGAAATGTTTTCATCAGGCGAGAATCTTTGGCGGGCACGCCGGTTTTTGAGATATCAAACAGGGCCGGTTTGGCTTTTTCTTTTCCTTCCCCTATCCGATTGCGGGTTTTTTAACAATATCCGGCATCGCCCATAATCCACCACGCCCACGGCCGCATTTCTCCAAAAAGGTCGCGTCCATATCCAACGTGATGGAGTCACAAGGCTTGTTGGCGTACAGAGCGCCCAGCAAAGCCTTGTTGCAGGCGGAAAGCTGCTGTGCCGTCGCTCCGGACTCAGGGATATGCGCATGGCCTTGCCCTCTCCCCTCAAGCCCGTCTGTACCGTCCCGTTTCAAAAATCGGAACACTGTTGACGGCGACGGCACACTGCCTGCTCCCTGCGCT
>JAISZT010000018.1 GCA_031284485.1 Desulfovibrio sp. | reverse complement strand
GTCTTCCTGCATGATCCAGCCGGTGCACTCAGTGCCGGCCTTCAGGCCTTCAACCACAACGACGCCGACGCCGTCGGCCTCTTCGTGGACCACAAATTCAATGCTCATGTCCGCTCCTTGCCTGAATAAATTTGAATTATTAATAAAACTAACCGGTATCTTTGAACTTTACAAAAAAAAGCAAAAGCTGTTTCATATAAGTTCTAAAAAAAATATATTTGCATTATCAAGTTATTACATTTGCCGTTTGATGATAGTAACATGCGGCGTTGCCCAAATATGGACATTTTGCCTAAATATGGGCATGATCAAACTGCCCAACATTTTTAACAGGGAGCGCCCATGACGTTACGGACAGAAACAATCAGCCGGTGCGTGGAAGAAGTCGGCAAAAAGCTTATGCGCGTGCTCACTGTGCAGGCTGAACGCAGGGTGTTTTTCACCACCCTGTCGCATACGCTGCAAAAGTATTTTTCCTTCGACCGGCTGTGCATCAATCTCTATGATCAGCAAGGCGAGATGCTGACGTATTTTACAGCTGTTGAAGGAACAGTCGTCAGCACGCTATCCCCGGTACGTCCCGCCGAGCCGTCAAGCACCGTGGCCGGGCACGTGATCGCCACGCGCAAGCCTGTTGTCATTACCGACTTTGACGACTATTTCGCCGCATCTTCGGTGCATCCCATTGTTGAAGCCGGGCTGACGGCGACAATGGGCTTTCCCCTGATTCTGGACAACGAAATTATTGCCACCCTGCACTGCTCCTTTGCCAGAAAACCTGAAAATATCTATGAAATAACCTCGTTGTTTCTTGAAATCTCGCCGTTCATAGCCATTTGCCTGGGTGTTGTGCTGTCTCTGGAGCAGGCCGCCTATGACCGCAACCATATACAGGCCCGGCCGCATTACGCGCTGGCCGGAGATGAGCAGATAGTCTGCCACAGCAAGGCCATGCGCGAAGTCATGCGCCGGGTTGCCGCGGTGGCGCCGCTCAACATTCCCATTCTGCTTCTTGGTGAAACGGGCACGGGAAAAAGCCTGCTCGCTCAGGATATCCACCGCAGAAGCCCGCGAAAAGAACGGCCTTTTGTGCGCGTGAACTGTCCCGGTCTGGTGTCGACCCTTTTTGAGAGCGAGCTTTTTGGTCACGCCAAGGGCGCTTTCACGGGAGCGTCCAGCAAAAGGACGGGCAGGTTTGAAATGGCAAACGGGGGCACTGTTTTTCTGGACGAAATTGCGGAACTCTCTCCGGAAATGCAGAGCAAACTTCTTCAGGTTCTGGAAGACGCAAGTTTTGAACGTGTGGGAGAAAGCATTTCACTGACCGTGGACGTTCGCGTCATCGCCGCCACAAATGTCATGATCGGCCAGGCGTTGTCTGAAAAAAAAGTGCGTTCCGATTTATTTTATCGCCTTTCGCCCTGCACGATTGAACTGCCGCCCCTACGGGAACGCCCTGAAGACATTGCCCCGCTCATCTCCATTTTTTCCGCACAGACGGTGACATCTCTGGGGCTGAAACGGACGCCCTTTTCGTCCGCCCTGTCAAGACCGCTGTTCCACTACGACTGGCCCGGCAACGTCCGCGAACTGCGCAATATTGTCAACAGACTGGTGGTTCATCAGAATATTTACGGTCAACTGACAACCGCCGATGTGGAAACCATTCTGGAAGAAAGCCGCCGCCTTCTCTACCATAAGAAAGAAACGCCCGCGCCGCTGCCTGCCGCCGCTCCCCATGCAGGCGTAAAAATGTCCAACGGAACGAAAACTCTGGCTGAAGTTGAGCGGAATCATATCATGCAAACGCTGGCGCTCACCGGCGGAGTCGTTTCCGGGCCGGGCGGCGCGGCCGCGCTCCTTGGCCTGCCAAGATCCACCCTGCAGAACCGCATGCGTAAACTGGACATTGCCTGAAGCGGGAATCGTCCCTTGAAAAAGGGTAGCGTTCAGAAGCAGAATTTTCGGGAGCGGTTATACACAGATGTCAAGAATCGCTTTTCAGGCTTTTGGGAACTTCAGAACGGCATTTTGCACAATTGCCATGAAAACAGTTATCTTTATCAAGGAGCGCTTGATATGCACGTACAAACTATTAAAACCGTAGCCTGCCTCGGCACGGGGACAATGGGACACGGGGTGGCCTTTCTTGCGGCAAAGGCGGGGAATGCCGTGCGCCTTTTCGGCCGCTCCCAAGCCAGCATTCAAAAAGGGCTCGACGGTGTGGACAGGGCGATCAAGCTGTACGAGGACAACAATCTTATGCCCAAGGGCAGGGAGGATGAAATCAAAAGCAGGATAATCGGCGTGACCACGATTGAGGAAGCGGTTTCCGGGGTCGATCTGGTCATGGAATCGGTGGCTGAAAACATCAAGGTGAAACACGAGGTTTTTTCAACAGCCGAACAGCATTGCCCGGAACAGGCCATTCTGGCGACAGACACCTCCAGTCTGACTCTCAGTGAAATCAGCAAGGTTTTCAAAAGACCGGAAAATTTTCTCGCCATACACTTCTTTAACCCTCCGTATCTGATGCCTGCCGTTGAAGTGTGTCCCGGCCCGGCCACGCTGAAATCCGTGTGCGATATCAGCGAAAAATGGGTGGAATATCTCGGCAATGTTCCTGTTGTCCTGACCAGGGAAGTGCCGGGCTTTCTCATCAACCGCATTCAGGCGGCCTGCGTGCGCGAAGCCCTGTACATCATTGAGCAGGGCTGGGCATCGCCCGAAACCGTGGACAAGGCCGTTTCCTATTCTCTCGGCCGCCGCTACTCGGCCACCGGGCCTGTGGAAAGCGCGGACATGGGCGGGCTGGACATTTTTGACGCCATTCTGGACGAACTCGGAGACAAACTTTATTCAGGAAAATCCTTGAAAATTTTGAAAGACGCCGTACAGCGCGGCGAACTTGGGCTGAAGTCCGGCAAGGGCATCTACGACTGGACGCCGGAAAGAATTCAGGAAAAACGCAGCAAACGCGAACTGGCGCTTGTCGAATTCACCCGTAAAGATCAGGCAGAGAAAAAATAGCCCTGGCGCATACGCGCAAGGAGAGTGTTTACTTATGGATAGGCGCTGTCGCGATAACATGCTGGAATTACAATCTTTTTTTTGTAAATTTACGGTTTGATAAGTTTCCAGATAACAGATTGATTTTATAAAAATTTTTGCGCCAAAACTATCTGTTGATGGACATTCTCGTATTTTTTACACCGATGAACACCCACGCCCCACTATCTCGGCACGCAGGCCGGGATGGAAGTGCTTCGCCAAGGCGGCAACACGGCGCATTCACACTATTCTGGCACATTTCAGAGGCAAACGCCTCAGGCATGGTTTCTGCATAACAACTTGCGAGCAATCCCAGCAAGGAGTTTTGCGCCATGAAATTGACACGTTTTCTATTCAGCCTCTTATGCCTCGCCGTCGCGCTGTCGCTCGCTTCCCCGGCCAATGCCGTGCGCATCAAGGATATCGCCACCTTCTCCGGCGTGCGCGACAACCAGCTTATCGGCTATGGCCTTGTTGTGGGCCTGGCCGGCACCGGCGACAAAAAGGATTCCGTATTCACCTTGAGTTCCATGAAAAACATGATGGATCGCATGGGCGTGGGCGTGAACCAGGCCCAGCTCAAGATCAAAAATGTGGCATCGGTCATGGTGACGGCGCGCATGCCTGTTTCCGCCAAGCCCGGTTCACGGCTGGACGTGACTGTTTCCTCGGTGGGCGACGCCACCTCGCTTCTCGGCGGGGTGCTGCTGCAAACAGCGCTCAAGGGCGTTGACGGCAAAACATACACCCTTGCCCAGGGGGCCTTGACCGTGGGCGGAGCTTCCGCCGCCGGCGCGGCGGCGAGCACGGCCAAAAACATCAACACGGTGGCCGTCATCCCCGGAGGCGGCATTGTGGAACGGGCCATTCCTTTTGAATTCAACCAGCAGGACCATTTGACTCTGAATTTGCGCCACGGGGATTTTTCCACGGCCCAGCAGATAGCCGAGCGGCTGAATTCCGTCATGGGCGGGCCGTTCGCCCGCGCGCTGGACGCGCAGAGCGTGAATGTGGACGTCCCCGCGCACTATAAAAATAACCTGGTGCCGTTGATGGCCTCGGTGGAGAATCTTGAAATAACGCCGGACATCGCCGCCAAGGTGGTGGTGGATGAAAAAACGGGCACCGTCGTGCTTGGGCGGGACGTGCGCATTTCCCGCGCGGCCGTGGCCCACGGCAACCTGCAGATAACCGTGCAGGAGAGCGAGCAGGTTTCGCAGCCCGGACCGTTCTCCCAGGGGCAGACGGTCGTTTCCCCGCAGACCGACGTCAATATGAAGGAAGAAAACCGCCGGCTGCTGATGGTTGAGGGGGCCACGCTACAGGAACTTGTGGACGGCCTGAACGCCATAGGCGCGACACCGCGCGATCTCATCTCCATACTGCGCAGTCTGCAGGCTTCAGGCTCGCTCCATGCCGATCTGGAGGTGATCTGAAATGACCGCTCCCCTGACAACCCCTTACGGATCCCCAAGCGCGGCCAACGCGGAAAACGCGCGCTACGAACTTCAGGCCAAACTCGCCGGCATAGGCGATCTGCGCGGCAAAAAAATGACGCCCGAGCAGAAGGAAAAAAAACTGCGTGAGGCCTGCGAAGGGTTTGAATCCGTTTTTATTCAGAAAATGTGGCAGGAAATGCGCAATACCCTTCCCAAGGGCGGGTTGCTGCACGGTCGGGAGGAGAAATTCTGGCAGGACATGTACGATCAGGAGCTGTCAAAAAAAATGACCTCCGCCGGCGGCATCGGCCTTGCCGACATGATGTACGCCCAGCTTTCCCGAAATCTTGTTTCGGCCAGCCGCAGTCTGGCCGGGGCGTCCGGCATGGCCCAGGGCACGGGCTTTACGCCGTCGGCCGCTCCCTTGTTGCCCGAAGGGCCGGACAAGGCGTCCGCGCGGAATGTCCCGCAAGGGAAGCCACGGTCGTTCGGCGCGGATGGGGACAGGGTTGCCCCGGCGCGTCCGGGCGACGCGTTATCATCAATATATGAAAGCTACGCGCCGCAACACGGCGTTGTGGAGGAAAAAACGCCGGCGGTTTCCGGCATGGACGCCGCTATCCCCGAAAACGCCGATGAAGTGACGGCGCCGGAAGTGGAGCAGGCGCTCCTGGCCTTGCGGCAACAGCAGGCCATAAATCCCCCCATACAGATCGAAGCCGTGCCCGCCGGGCAGGGCGCGCGGCGCGAGTTTTCCCGTTCCGGCATGGAGCTTGCCCGCATAGCCAGGCAGGAGGCCGGAACAAAGCTCGGCCCCGGCTCTGTGCGCCCGCCCCTGCAGTCTCCGGTTGACAACGCCGCCCGGCAGACTTCAGGGCGCAAGGTGCGCTACACGACGAACGTGCCGAAAGGCAGGCGGCACGGGCAGGATATTATCAACACCTTGCAGGCGGGCGGCCAGGCGGCGGCGCAGAATCCGCCACAGGGAGGCGCGCCCGCTCAGGCGGCGCCGGTTCGGAATCCGGCGGAGCAGAGCATTCCGCCTTTGACGGCGCTGGATATCCATGGATAGTCGGCACCGATTTTGCATGTTCCATGAGAGAGGCAGTTTGTGCCGCAGTGAGGTAAGGTATGTACCAGACAATCCATGACAGTTTGTTCCGCCAGAACAAAGGGCTTGCGCTTTTGCGCGACCTTCTGGAAGAGGAATACCGGATACTGCTTTCGCGCGACGCCGGAAGCGCCGTTGGCCTCGAATTTTCCATCCACGAACTTATACGCCAGTTGGCTGTGGAAAAAAGTCTGGTCATACGCATGGTCGGCGGGGGCAGAGTGATGGACTACGCCGCCATGCTACCTGAAGACAAAAGCGCCGCGCTGCGCGCGCTGTTTGCCGACATTGACGAAGGCGAACAGGGCGTTTCCCGGCAGGCCTCGCGCAATGCCGGGCTTTCTCTTGCCCTGCTGGATCAGAGCACGCGCGCGCTGCAAACGCTCACCGGCATGGCCGCGCCCGACAAGGCCGAGGTGTATGGCCGCAGGGGCGGCATGGCGCGCAAGACGCACACTGACGCCGCGCTTATTTCCGGGAGGCTGTGATGCTTAATTCACTTATGAGCATAGGCGAATCCGCCCTGAATGCCGCCCAGGCATGGATTGCCGTTACCGGCAACAACCTTGCCAACGCCGATACCGAGGGCTATTCCCGCCAATATGTTGACCAGCGCGACGCCGTCGCCTTGATCAGAAAGCCCGGCGCCCAGGGAATGGGCGTCAACGTGCAGCAGGTGCTGCGCTTTTTTGACGCTTTTCTGGAACGCTCCTACGTTGACCAGTACACGACTTCCTCGCGCTGGAACGAACACAACGAGATAATGGCCTCGCTGGAAAATCTGTTCAACGAGTCCAACCGGGCGGGCGTCAGTTCGGCCATGAACAATTTTTTCAACGCCTGGAACGATCTGGCCCTGCGCCCGGACGACACCGCCACCCGCGTGAGCCTGCTTTCGTTTGCCGACGGCCTGACCGACATGGTGCGCAACACCATGGACGGCATCAGGCAGATTCAGCGCGAGATGGACGTCTCCATCCACGATTCCGTGGATCGCGTGAACGCCCTTTCAAAAAGCATTGCGGATTTGAACAACCAGATAAATTTGCAGACCGTGAAGGGCGTCAGCAATCCCAACAGCCTGCTTGACAAACGCGACCAGATGGTGCGCGAACTGGCCACCCTGGTTGACGTGGAAACCTATGATCGCGGTCTGGGGGATTTTCGCGTTCAGCTTACCACGGGCCAGCCGCTGGTGGACGGCATAAGCACCTTTGAACTGCGCGTGATGGGGCCGCAGGCGGAAACCAGACCCCAGCTTCCCCCCTCCACCGGCACGGCGACAAACGCCAGACTGGATTTCGGCGGCTCGGACGATCACGAGTACACGGTGGAAATTGTGACGGGAGGCGGCGTAAGCGCGACCCCCCCGCCGCAGTTCCGGGTTTCTCTGGACGGGGGCAGAACATGGCTGCGCGGCGAGGACGGCCAGGAACTGCGTTTTGACATTACCGATAATGACGGTGACGGCTTTGTTGACCCGGTGCTGGTCAAGGATCTGAAAATTTCTTTCAGTGATCCGAATTTCCCGGTCGGGACGCCCGGCGTGATGGGGAATTTGCAGTTCAACGTCGGCGACAAGTTCGACGTGGTGCCCAAGGACGCTTTGTACTGGATAGAGCCGACGCGCGGGCCGGAAAACATCACCCCGCAAAAATATTTTGACGGCACGGACAACCAGGACCGCGTCACCGGCGGCAAGCTGGCGGCGGCCTTCAACATCCGCGACGACAACTGCGGCCGCTATATTGACGAACTTGACGCCGTGATATCTTCCCTTATCTGGGAGACGAACCGCGTCCACAGCCAGGGCGCGGGCCTGAAAATGCTTGATTTCGCGCAGGGCCAGCAGGCGGTGGGCGCAACGGACATGGCCCTCGGCTCCCCGCAGGCCATGCTCCCCTGGGCAAACCGTTTGCAGGCCGGCAATGTCAACATGCACTTTTATGACAAGACGACCGGGGACTATGTCGCTTCCGGCATGCTGGATTTCGACTGGTCGCAACCTGGCGTCCAGAATTTTGACCCGGCCGTTCATACGCTTGAAGACGTGGCCCAGGCCATCAACAACGGCTTTGTGGACAGTGACGGCATTCCGATAACGCCTCCCCAGCCGCTCTTTGCCAGAATAGTGGACGGCAAACTGCTCATTGAAAGCACAGATCCTAATATTTCTTTCGCCATGGGCGAGGATTCCAGCGGGCTTCTGGCCGCCCTTGGCCTGAACAGCTTTTTTACCGGCGACAGCGCCGCAAACCTTGCCGTCAACAGCGCCCTGCACACGGACACGGATCTGATCGCCTCCGGGCAGGTCAACGCCCAGGTTGCCGGCTCCGGCGTCAATTTCTACGCCAACGCGGGCGATCCGGTGACGGCCAAGAACATCGGCAAACTGGCCGAAAAAAACGTCAGCATCTACACCTTCTGGAAAACGACGACCAACCAGTCGCTTTCCCAGTATTACGCCACGCTCGTTTCCACCGTGGGCGCGGACAAGCGGCAATCGCAAACCAATGCCGAATACAATACGGCGATATCCGAAGATTTGCTCGCGCGCGTCACCTCTGTTACGGGTGTGAACATGGACGAGGAAATGTCCAATCTGATCAAATACCAGCACGCCTATACGGCGGCGGCCAAAATGATAACAACGGCCGACCAGATGCTGCAAACCCTGTTGGGCCTGAAACAGTAGGAGGCTCATATGCCCATACGCGTAACACAGCGCATGATGTACCACGACATGGTGGGGCAGATGCAAAAAAACCTTTCCAACTACATGGAAAGCAATATGCAGGGTTCCACGCAGAAAAAGATCAACCGTCCCTCGGACGATCCCGTGGGCATGTACCGCGTGCTCACAACGCGCAACGACATATCCGCCACCGAACAGTATGAGGAAAATGCCGAAACGGCCCTGGGCTGGCTGCAACTTTCCGATAATGTGCTCGCGACACAGGTGCCGATCACCATCACCAGTCTCAAAACATTGGCCGAACAGGCATCCACCGGTTCGATGACTCCGGAAAATCGCCTGCAGATAGCCTATCAGGTTCGTGAGCTTTTCGGCCAGTTGCTCAATCTTGCCAACACGCGTTTTGAAGGCAAAACCATCTACGCCGGGCACGAATATACCGAAAGCGCTTTTGAGATGGGCCTGGCCGTGACATGCTGGGACGCGGAAAACGGCGGCTCGGACAACTGGCGGACGTTTGACGGGTATACGCCTCCCAGATACGGCATTACCGGCGCGTCGGACAAAAGTATTGTGATACAGTTTATGGACAGCGGCACGGTGGGCACTGACGCGCTGAATTACCGCTGGTCGAAAGACGGCGGGCAGACCTGGACGGATAGTCCCGCGCCGTTGCCCGTGGGTTCTCCCCCCTACGTGCTTGATGCTGACGGAGTGCTGATAGAATTACCCCTTGACAGCGCCACTGGACTGGGACAAGAGGTCACGGCGGCCGACCCCGATCTCGGGCCGGGCGCGCGCAACGGCACCATGCTCTATGTGCGCCCCACAGCCATCTATCAGGGCGATGACAAGGATTTGCCGCCGCGCATCACCGTGATGGGATCCGCCGGCACGCTTGCCGCCAATCAGGCGGAGGCCAGCGGCACGTTCCACCACGACGTGCTGGTGCGCGTTGATGATGGAACAACCAATCCGCCTGAAGTCACCTACTCCTACAGCACCGATGGCGGCTCCAACTGGACCACGGCCAGGACGCAGCAAGTCGCCGCTCCTCCGCCTGCAATGCGTTTTACCGTTCCCGGCGGTTATCTGGACACCGCGGCGCTTCCGCAGGACGGCACGCAGATACTGATCCACCCCGACCGCGCCGACCTTGACTATGAAATCATGCGTGACACCTATATCCCCGTGAACGCCGCGGGCAAGGATATTTTCGGCGGATATTATCAGGGCGAACCCGCGCTGAACAACGGGGGCGATCTGAGCGCCAACCTTTTTGAAGTGGTGGGCAATTTTATCGCCTACCTGGAAAACGACAACCAGGAAGGCTGCCAGCGCACCCTTGCCGCGCTGACCACAGCGGAAAAAACCATTCTCAAGGAAGCCGCGCGCGTCGGCGGAATGGAAAACCGCGTGGAAATGGCGCGGGACGTGCTGAGCTATCAGAAGATAGACCAGCAGGAGCAGTTGAGCTATACCGAAGACATCGACTTGACGGAACTTTTAACAAAGCTTACGCAGCAGCAGTTGGCATACAGCACCGTGCTCAAGTCTTCGTCCATGATAATGCAGTTGAGTCTTGCCAACTATGTGTAGCAGGTAACATATGCTGATATTGACGCGTCGCCCCGGTGAAAGCTTGTGCCTGGGCGAGAACATGCGCATAACCATACTGGGTATGCAGGGTAAGCAGGTTCGCATTGGGCTTGAGGTTCCCGACGACATCGTGGTGTATCGGGAAGAAGTGTATCTGCGCGTAATCGAGGAAAATCGCCGCGCGCTCGCAACCAGCAATGAAGATGTTATGGTGGCCGCTGAATTATGGAACGAAGCAAAGAAATAGAAATTGAGACCCGCCTGGGGATCCGTCGCGTCGATCTTGACAGGGTCGTGCGTTTCCCGCGCGGGCTGGCCGGCTTTGAGGGCGAGCAGGACTTTGTTCTGCTGCAAATTCGCCCGGAAGCCCCGTTGCTCATTTTGCAAAGCATGACAAACCCGATGGTGGGCCTTCTGGTGGCCGATCCCTACAGCTTTCTGCAATCCTATCAGGTAATGGTGCCCGATGCGGAGCAGAAAATGCTGCAGCTTGAACGCATGGAAGAGGCCGCCATCCTGGTGACGGTGTCCATTCCCGCCGGAAACCCCAAAGAGGCCGCTCTCAACCTTACGGGCCCCATCGTGATCAACCACAAGGCGCGTCTGGGCGCGCAGGTGCCCCAGAGCACGGAACGTCCGTCACAGATAAATCTGTATTCGCTCAAGCCGGTAAAAATTGAATCTGTTGACCGCCCGGATACCGCCCCTCGGGTCATTGACGACGCGATGCAAAAAGATACTGATTTTATAGAATAAATATTGTAAAAAAATAAAAAAAGTTTTTTTTCTTCTTGACAAACCCCACAGCGGCAATGTTCGGAGATATTCTGATGGCGATGAAAAATTTTGAGCATTCGCTAAAAAAAACAAGAAAAACACAAATGTCATTGTGGAAAAACTTAAGCTCAAAATGTGAATTCAGTCGGGATGCCCGGTCAGAAACCTGAATTTTTAGGATGTTAGCGGCGTGACGTGTATTCGGTATGTTAAATAAATACAATTTATTTCAGTATGTTATATGATAATTTGTTTGGGGAGAGAAAAATCCGCATTTGGGTGAGAGCCTCCCGGAAGTTTGATTGATTAAGTTCGGCGTTTTGATTATAAGGCTTACATGCAAAATCAATGGGCCGAAATTTCTGAAAATCTCAAAAAAACGCTTGATTCCGGTGTTTTTAAGGTTTGGATTGCTCCTTCGCGCCCTGAAGTGCGTGAAGGCGTTGTGTGCCTGTTTCCTCCCAACGCCTTTGTGGCTGAATGGCTGAAAAATCGCGTGCTCACATCTCTGCGGGAGGCGGCCGCCCCGGTATTGGGCTGCGCCCCGGAGGCTGTGGACGTGCGGATTGAGATTGTCGGGGAAGCCCCTCCCGCCAAATGCGTTCTTACAGCCGGCGCGGACAAGGCCTGCGGACAACCGGCCATTGCGCGGCAGGGTTGCCTGCCCCTGACCATGCCCACATGCGCCATGGCTGTCCCCTGGCGGTATTCCTTCGCTGATTTTGTGGTGGGAACAAGCAACGGCGTCGCCGTGGCGGCCGCCCAGGATGTTTGCCGCAAAGGCGGCAGCGTGCGAACCCTGTTTGTCAATTCGGCCTCCGGCCTCGGCAAGACGCACCTTGTGCATGCCGTGGGGCGGTCGATAACGGAAAAGGGCGCGGGCGTGCGGGTAGGGTATCTGACCGCCGAGGAATTCGCCACGCGTTTTGTCTGCGCCTTACGCGGTCATACCGTGGAAACCTTTAAGGAAGATTTGCAGGATCTGGACGTGCTTTTGCTGGAAGACGTGCATTTTTTCCAGGGCAAGGAAAAAATGCAGGACATGGCGTTGACCATTGTTAAAAATCTTCAGGCCAGAGGCGGGCGGGTTATTTTTACCTCCTCTTTTTCTCCGCGTGAGATGGGGCAAGTGGACAGCCAGCTTGTTTCGCATTTCTGCTCCGGCATTCTGACCGGGATGGAGCGCCCCTCGCCGGACATGCGGCGGATCATTCTGCAAAACAAGGCCAAATCCTTTCAGGTGCTGCTGCCGGAACCGGTGTGCGACCTGCTGGTGGAGCACTTGCGCACGGATGTGCGCCAGATGGAGTCCTGCCTGAACAGCCTGATTTTCAAGGCGCGCCTTCTGAACAGCGGCATCAGTACGGATATGGCCCTTGAGGTGCTCGCGCAGTATGTCGGGGTGGAGAAAAAGGCGGACATTTCCGCCCTTGTCCGTTTTGTCTGCGACAGCTATGGGTTGAGCGAAAAATACCTCTGCTCGCGCTCCCGCCGTCAGGAATGCGTGACGGGGCGCAATACCGTCTATTATCTGGCGCGCAAGCACACAGACCTTTCCCTTGAGGAAATCGGCGCGGTGTTCAACCGCCGCCATTCCACGGTGATCAAGGGCATCACCGCGGTTGAGCGGGAAATGTCCAGAGAATCAACCCTGGGCCGCCAGATTGCCGGAACCGTGCGTTTGATTGAGCGCAACGCGGGATTGTCGGCGGCGAAAAACTAAACCGGTTTCCACCACCACTGAACTTTTTCACACAACAAATCAATGTCCCCGGCCGCCGCCAGATTGAGCATCTGGCGGTATCGACGCACGGCCTCATGGCTGTGCGGGTTGGCCTCAAAAAGTCCGGCAAAGAGGCGGGCGTCCTCGGTGAGCATTTTTCTGGCCGCGTTTCGGCGTCTGCGGAAGGACGGGGTCAGGAAGGGCAGCAGGTCGTCGTCCCCGGCCAGCAGGGCGAAATAGGCCAGGGTGGTGATGAAGTTCATGCCCTGAATGCGCGACATGGCCACATCGTGTTTTTTCGCCGTGGTCTGAAAGACGCGGCAGCCGAGCGCGGTGAAGAAATCTTCCGTCAGTTGCAGATGCCCGGTTCCGGCTTTGCGTCCGGGCACAATGGCCACAGGCAGATCTGCTTCAGGGTCGGGGACAGGGCCGAACAGGGGGTGGGCGCCGACGACAGGGCCGGGCCAGAGGCTTTCCATTTGCTGCAACGGGTATTCCTTGACCGAGGTTATGTCCGCGAGCACCGCGCCGGGCGGCAAATGCGGGCATACCTTGCGCAGGGTTGCCGCAAATGCGGCGGCAGGCACGCAGACAAGCGCCAGGTCCGCGTTTTCGCAAGCCCCGGCAAGCAGTTCCGGCGTCAGGGGCCGGTCGGCCCCGGCAACGGCTAGGCCGGCTTTTCGGGCCTTGTCGAGAAACATGGCCCCCATGCGGCCGCGCGCGCCGATGATGACTGTTTTCGGGGAAAGCGCGCTTCCGGTCATGACAATTTGCTCCAGACATCCCAGAACTCCGGAAAGGACTTGCCCACAACAGCCGGGTCGTCAAGCCGGGTTTGCATGCGCGCGCATCCCGCGCCAAGCCCCAGCAGGGCAAGGGACATGGCTATGCGGTGGTCGTTGTGCGCGCAAAGAACCGTTTCTTCAGGCAGACGCGGCCTTGCGGGGCCAAGCCCGCGCACCAGCAGGCCGTCGCCAAATTCTTCCACTTCCACGCCGCACTTGCGCATCTCGGCCGCCGGGGCGCTGATCCGGTCCGATTCCTTGATTTTCAGATGGGCGACATTGCGGATGCGCGTGTCGCCATGAGCAAAGGCGGCAAGGGCCGCGACAGCGGGGACAAGATCCGGGCAGTCGCCCATATCGATCTCTATGCCGCGCAAGGGTGAAGGGTATACAGTGACGGCATCCCGCGTGATCAGGCAGCGCGCGTCCATGTTTCGCAAAACGGCAAGCAGGGCGCGGTCGCCCTGCAGGGAATCGGCGCGCAGGCCTGTGACGCATACAGGACTGCGCCCCACAGCCCCCGCGGCCAGCAGGCAGGCCGCGCCGGACCAGTCCCCCTCCACCGTATGAATGCCCGCCCGGTAGGGGCCGGGCTGCATCAGGACTCGCAGGCAGTCGGGCTGTGCGGACGTCAGGGAGCGCCAGGCGTCGTCCGGGAGGGTTTGCCAGGGCTGCTGCGCGTCGGGGCGCGTTTCCACATGGAAGCCGATGTCGAAATCCGTCAGGCATTGCAGCGTCAGGCCAACGTATGGCCAGGAAACCACCTTGCTCCCGGCGAGTTCCAGGCTGAGGCGCCCCAGGGCCAGGGGCGCGGCCAGCAGCAGGCCGGAAAAATACTGGCTGGAATCGTCCATGCCAAGGAGCAGTCTGCCTCCGCACAGGGCAGGTTCCAGCCCGCAGGCGTGCAGCAGCAGCGGCGGGCAGCCGCAGGTCTGTTCAAAGGATGGCCCCGCGCCAAGGCGCACGAGCGCGGACGTCAGTTCCCCGATGGGGCGTTCGTGCATGCGTTGCGCGCCGTGGATGCGAAAAAATCCCTGTCCCGCGGCCAGCACGGCCGTGAGCAGGCGGCAGGTGGTGCCGGATTCGCCCACGTCGCAGGAAACCGGGCGGGCAGGGTCCGCGCTGCCGCGCGGCCCGTCGTCCATGCCCGTGACTTCCCAGCCGTCGTTGTCGGGCAGGGGCCGCATGCGCGCCCCCGCGGCGCAGAGAACAGCGCGCGTGCGCGCGATGTCGGCGCTGTCCAGGGCGTGACGCACCTGCGACACGCCGCGCGCCAGGGCCGCGCCCGTGAGATATCTGTGGGAGAGGGATTTGGAGGGTGGCGCCGTCAACGTGACGGCGGTGTTTGCAGTGTGCATCAGGCGTCCCGTGGTTATGGGTCTTCTTCATCAAATTTCAAACGGTCCAGTTGCGGGCCGGTGGGATAGGACCCCAGAATGCGGAAGCTGGTGCAGACCTCGCGCAACCGGTCACACAATGCCGCGTATTGCGGCGCTTGTAAATTGCTTTCCACATCGGCGAAAAACACATAGCGCCAGCACTGCCCGCGCAAGGGGCGGGATTCCAGCTTGCGCATGTTGATGGCGTTTTCCGCCAGCAGGGCCAGCACGCTGGAAAGCGCCCCGGCCTTGTCCGGCAGGGTGAAGAGCAGGGAAGTTTTTTCGGCCCCGTCCTGCACGTCGGGCGCTGCCCCCGCGCCGCCCGAAGCGCCCGATTTTCCCGCCTGGCCGATAATGACGAAGCGCGTCCAGTTGTCGGAAGCATCTTCAATGCGCCGGGCAAGGACGGCAAGGCCTGCCATGTCGGCCAGTTTGCCGTGGCCGATGGCCGCGGCCTCCGCCTGTCCGGCTGCGCGGTGGGCCGCGGCGGCCGTGGATTCCACAGGCACAAAGCCGGCGTTGGGCAGATGCGCGCGCAGCCAGCCGCCGCACTGGGCCAGCGGCTGGGGATGGGAATACACCGTGCGTATGGAGGCCAGGGAGCGGGCGTTGCTCAACAGGCAGTGGGAAATGGGCGAAAAAAGTTCCGCCTGGATGAAAACGTCATGATTCAAAAAGAGATCGAAACTCGCGCCGACCGTGCCCTGAAGCGAATTTTCCAGCGGAACGACGCCCAGTTCGCACCGGCCGGAGCTGATTTCTTCAAAAATCTGGGCGATGTCCGCGCAAGGGTGGAAGGAGGCCGCGTGTCCCAGATATTCCACCCCGGCAAAATAGGAAAATGTGCCCTCAGGGCCCAGGTAGGCCACATGCTGCGGGCGCTGGAGCGCGCGCGAGGAAGAGAATATTTCGCGCCAGACGGCGCGTAAATGGTCTTCAGGCAGGGGGCCGGGATTTTTTTCCACCAGATTGTCCAGCACTTCGCGTTCGCGTCCCGGTTTGAAAATGATCCCCGGCGCGTCGGCCTTGATGCGTCCGACCTCGCAGCTTATGGCGGCGCGGCGGTTGAGCAGGGCAAGCAGCGACTGGTCCAGGGCGTCAATTTCCTTGCGCAGGGCGGCAAGGCGGTTTTTGGTTTTGTCCATGCCTACACCTCCCGTATTTCTTCGCGGATGCGCATGCCGAAGTGACGGCCCGCCTCGTCAAGGCGGCAGAGCACGGTATCGTTGATTTTCAGGGAAACAACACTCACGGGGGTTCCGTCCGGCGTGGTCAGGCGTATGGTTTCGGCGTTTTGCAGAAAGACCGTTCCTGTGACCGGGCCGCGCTCCGTCCGGGCGGACGCCTCAATCAGCAGCATGGGGCGCACTTCAATTTTTACCCTGCCCAGAGTCGCGAGGCTTGTTTGCCCGCCCGCGTCCACAATCAGCACTTCCTGCCCGGCGGCAAGCTCGCCCAGATAGGTGGTTTTGTCGCGCGGCAGCCGGGTGTAGGCGTGAACGGCCCCGGCGTTGATGCGGAAAGGGCGCGCGGCCACATATTCGTTGTGTTCGGTTTCAGCGTGCACAAGAAAGGTGAAGGCGCTGGAATTGCCCACAAGCATGCCCTGGCCCCGGCGCAGCAGGGAGAGCGTGTCCGCGCAGACGCGATGCCCCAGACCGGCGGGCCGCACGCGGGTGATCACGCAGGGCGTCAGCGTTTCCGGCGTTTGGGCGAGTTTGCACTGGGACACGATGTTTTTGAGATCGGCGGCGGCTTCAGGCAGCACCACAATGCCCTGCACGCCCCGCTCCAGTATGCCTGCCGCAAGGCGGGCTTCGTCCAGGCCGCCCGCCTCAACCAGCACCTGATCGCATTGGGCCAGCAGATTTTCTATGGGGATGACCTCCCACCCGCGCGCCAGAACCACCCGTTCGCCCGTTTTCATGGCTTCAAGGGCGGTTTGTTCATCGATTTTGGACGCAAGGGTCAGGCGGGTGACAGTTTCTTCGGCCCAGACGTCGCAACGGGCAAGGGCGGCGGTTTGCTCCACATGACTGCCCGGCACGACAAGTCCGTCCACGCCGGATTCGAGCGCCAGAGTCACAAGCCCCTTGTCAAAGGGCGTGCAGTTAAAATAGACGCGCGCCATATTATTCGCCCACAATTTTGATGGCCTGATCCACGCCGGCGTCTTCATGCACTATGGCGCGCAGAGCCTGGATCAGCAGGACACGGCGCGGATGCTGAAAGACGTTGCGGCCGACGGAAATTCCGGCTCCGCCGGCGCGCAGGGAGTCGTGCACCATTTCCAGAACCTGCCGCGTGGAATCCATGCGTTCGCCGCCGGCAATGAGAATGGGCATGCAGCATGCGGAAACGACATCGGAAAAACTGTCAATATCGCCGGTGTAGGGCACCTTGATGATGTCCGCGCCCAGTTCCACGCCCACGCGGGCGCAGTGGGCCACAACTTCGGGGTCATAGCCGTTGCTTATCTGCGGGCCGCGCGCGTACATCATGGCCAGAAGCGGCATGCCCCAGTTGTCGCAGGCTTCGGCCACCCTGCCCAGATCCGCGAGCATCAGGCGCTCGTTGGGGTCGCCCAGATTGACGTGCACCGAAACGCAGTCGGCGCCGTACTTGATGCCTTCCTCAACCGTGGCCACCAGGGTTTTGGTGTTGCCTGCCGGGGAAAGCGCCGTTGAGGCCGAAAGATGCACGATGAGGCCGATGTCCTTGCCCGCGCTGCGGTGGGAACAGCGCACAAGGCCCTTGTGCATGAGCACCGCGTCCGCGCCGCCCGTAGCCATGTCGTTGACGGTTTCGCGCATGTCGATAAGACCGTCAACAGCGCCGATGGTGACGCCGTGATCCATGGGCACGACGATTGCCCGCCCGGTGTGCCTGTTGAGGATGCGTTCCAGCCTGACTTTTTTGCCGATGTACATGATGCAGTCTCCCGTGGCTATACGTTCTTTGTGCAGGCGGGCGGCATCCGGCTTGCCCGAAAAACAAAGGGGCCGCCGGCGTATGTGCCCGCGGCCCCTTGAGATTCGTCAACTTTTGCGCGTCAGCGATTCTCCCGGCCACGGGCTTCCGTAAAATACGCAAAATAGAACCAGAATCTGGTTGCGCTTACGGAAATCGTGTCGGGAAAAGCGTGAAGCATGTGTATAACTCCCAATTGAGTGCGGGTATATCTCCGCCTGGAAAAATTGTCAACAAAATTTTGCCGGAAATTTGCGCAGAAAATTTTTTTCTCTAAAAATTATCTTGAGATTTTCTACGAATCCTGCTAGGCATTGGGCATGGAAAACGGGCGGCATACTGAAAACGCGGAAAGTCTCTCTGCCGCTGTTGTCTGGAGCAGGCTCCCTCCCGCGGCGGCCCGCGCCTTGCTGCTGTCTTCCGACGGCGGCGAGCGCCTGACGCGCCTGGCCTCCTTTCTGGAGGCCGACCCCTCTCTTGACCCGGCCCTTGCCCCGGTTGTTTCCGACATCGCCCTGGCCGCCTGGGAGTGCGATTTCCTCTCCGCGCAAAGCGCGAATCTGGCGCGTTCCCTGCACAAAAAACGCCCCTTTCTCCGTGGCGAGGCGGAGGCTTTCAGCGCCGTGTGCGCGGCCCTGCGCCCAAATCACACAAGCCGGGCGGAGGAGGTGAACGCCCGCGTCAACGCCGGGGACATTGAGGCGGCCAAAGAACTGACATCCGCCTACGCCGCGCGTGAACCGGGCAATCTGTTCTGGTTGCGTTTCGCCGCCTGGCTGGGCCTTCAGCAGGGGCATCTGGACTGGTATGAACCCTGGCTCGCCAAACTGCCCATGCCGGCGGCTTTCGCCCAGGCTTTTCTGGCCGATTACGCCTTTGCCCGCGAAGACTACGCCAGGGCCGCCCGGCTGTATGCCGGCGCCTTTGCCCGCTGCGCCCTGCCGGTTTGGCTGACGCGTGAAGGCGAATGCCGCCTGCGTCTGGGAGAGCGCGACGCGGCCGCGGCATGCTGGCGCAAGGCCTTTGCCCTGCGCCCCTGGCAAAGCAATCTTTTGTTCCGCCTGTCGGATATTGAGCGCGGCGACGACATTCCCGGCGATCCTCCCGCCGGGAAAGGGGAGATATTGCTCTATTCCTGGAATCACGCCGCTGATCTGGACGCTTGCCTGGCCGCGCTGGCCCGATCCCGGCTCGGCGACTGCGGCGTGACCCTGCTGGACAACGGCAGCGAGGACGGCACGCCCGCGGTGGCGCGGCTCTGGCGGGAGCGCCTGGGCGAAAAAATGCGTCTGATCACATTGCCGACCAACATCGGCGCTCCGGCGGCGCGGAACTGGCTGCTCACCCTGGAAAGCTCACGGGCGGCGGACTGGGTGGTGTTTCTGGACGACGACGCCCTTGTGCCGCCGGAATGGCTCGGATTGTTCGGCACGGCCGCGCGGCGGCATCCCGGGGCCGGCGTCATCGGCTGCCGCGTGGTGGACCGGGACGCCCCCATGACCATGCAGAGCGTGGACTGGCAGATGGAAAAGACCCAGGGCGACAATCCCTTTGCCGAGATGGCCGAGCACAAGAACACGCCGGATTTCGGCCAGTACAGCTATCTGCGCCAGGCGGTTTCCGTCACCGGCTGCTGCCATTTGCTGACCCGAAAAAGCCTTGAAAACACAGGTGGTTTTGATCTGCGCTTTTCCCCGTCCCAGTTTGACGATCTGGAGCGGGATCTGCGCTCTTGCGGCAAGGGGCGGTTTTGTCTGTACCAGGGGCATTTGCGTGTGCGCCATTGCCGGCGCGACACAAATCCCTGGCTTTCGGCCAATGTGGTCGGCAACCGGACAAAGCTGGGCGTGTTGTATCCCGCCGGGCCGCTGGAATCGATCATGAATCGCGGGGCCGAACTTCTCGGGGAAGACCTGCGGCAAAGGCTGGATGAAACAGGCTGTGGCCGGGGAAAGAGTGAAGACGACGCAAAAGAGCGTTATGAACAATTGCTGCTGCTGGGCAGAAACTCGAAAAGGCGTCCTGACCTTGTTGTTTTTCTGGGGCACAATCAGGGCGCGCTGATCGACAATGTCAAATATCTGTTTTTGCATGCCGCAACGCGTGACTACGGCTTTGAATCCGTTTTTCTGACGCGCCATGTGGACGAACTGCGAATGTTGCTGGATATGGGGCTGCCCGCGGCCCGCATGGACGGCGGCGCGGTGAAAACCATGACTTCCGCCGGCGTTGTCGTCATGGATGACTTGCCGAGCACAATAATGGACACCTTTTGCCTGGGGGTGGGCGCGCAGATTCTCCAGCTCTGGCACGGCATCCCCCTGAAGAAAATCGGCCTGCCCGAGATTGAATCCGGCGTGAACATGCCGTTGGACAAGGCGGATTTTCTGCGCTTCGCCTATTCCTGCTCGGATGTGGTGCTCTCCACTTCGCCCTGGGTCACGGAAACATTGTTCAGCAAGGTGTTCAAGGCCAGGGAATTTGTGGAACTGGGGTATCCCCGCAACGACGCGCTGCTGCGTCCGCTGGAAAAATTTGATCTGCTCAACGCGGACGTCGACTGTTACGCGGCCTTGCGTCAGCACAAGCGCAACGGCGGCAAGGTGATCGTCTATATGCCCACCTGGCGCGACACGGCTCTCAATTTTCTTGACGAGCAGGGCAATTTTGTCCTGGACGGGCAACAGCTCGGTGAATTTTGCTCCAGACACAACGCGCTTTTTGTGCTCAAGCTGCACCCCTACATTGATGACGGCCGGATGGGGGACTTGCCCGGCGTCGCGCGTTACGGCAGCCGTCAGGACATCTATCCGGTGCTGCCCCTGGCCGATGTGCTGGTCACGGACTATTCCTCCATTTATTTTGACTATCTTTTGCTGGATCGGCCCATTGTCTTTTTTGCCTATGATTTGCGGCGCTATCTGGCCAAAGACCGGGAAATGTTTTTCCCCTTCGAGGAGATGACGCCCGGCCCGGTGGCTGTTACCCAGGCGGGCATGCTGGAGGAGGTGCGCCGCATTCTGGAAGACGGGCGAGACGCGCACGGGCAGGCCCGGCAGGAGTTGCGCGAGCGTCTGTTTACGCACGCGGACGCGGGAGCTTCGGAAAGAATTTGCCGCTATATTGCGGAAAAAATGGTGGTCGGCAAATAAGGAGAAAGAAATGCACGCTGTTATTCTTGCCGCCGGTGTGGGCACGCGGCTTGGCCGCCCCTTTCCCAAATCCCTCTCCCTGCTGCCCGGCGGAGAACGCATTCTGGGCCGCCAGATACGCCTGCTGCGTGAAGCGGGCGTCGACGCCGTCACCGTGGTTGTAGGCTTCAAGATGGCGCTGATCATGGAGGAATTTCCCGATGTCTATTACAGCTACAACCCGGTTTTTTATGTGACCAACACCTCCAAGAGCCTGCTCTGGGCCTTGCGGCATCTGGACGACGACATCCTCTGGCTGAACGGGGATGTGGTTTTTGATCCGCAGATTCTGCGCGATCTGCTTGCCGCGCCCAAGGCCAATCTTGTGTGCGTGGACAAAAAGCGCTGCGGCGAGGAAGAGGTGAAGTACGCCTCCGGCCCTGACGGGGCCATCGTCAGCATCTCCAAGCAGGTGCCGACGCCGGAAGGCGAGGCTCTGGGAATCAATCTGGTGCGGCGGGAAAGCCTGCCCGCTTTCAAAAAGGGCCTGAGCGCCTGCGAGGACACGGACTATTTTGAACGCGGCCTGGAATTGATGATCGCCGCCGGCGAGAAAATTCTGCCTCTGGACATCTCCGGGCACCGTTGCGTGGAAGTGGATTTTGCCGAGGACTGGGAACTGGCGCAGAAGATTTTTAAGGAATGACAGCATACATATAATGAATCATCCTTTTCCCTTTTTTTCTGTGGTAACGGCTGCCTATAATGTGGAAGCGTGGATTGACGTTTTTTTTAAGAGCCTCGTCGAGCAAAGTTTGCCGTTTCACAAACATATCCAGATAATTATCGCTGATGACGGCTCAACGGACAACACCCCGGCCATAGTCAAACGATGGTCTGATGAATATCCCGACAGTATGGTCTGCCTCCACAAGGAAAACGGCGGGCCTGCCTCGGCCCGCAATTTCGGGCTTGCCCGTGCCGTGGGAGAATGGGTGACGTTTATCGACCCCGACGATTTTGTCCACAAGGACTATTTCGCCACTGTGCGGGGCTTTTTGGAAAACAGTCCGGATTTTGACGGTGTTGCCGTTGCCGGGAATATTATTTATTTTAATGAAGTCAACGGGAAATTTGTCAATGGTCATCCGCTACGCTACACGTTTGCCGATGGAAATACCATAGTGGATGTGTCTGAATATCCTGAATATGTGAAGCTCGCAGCTGGTTCGTGTTTTTTCAGAAGAGATGCGCTTTCTCAAAGCGGCCTGCTTTTTGACGGTCGCGTGCAGCCTTCCTTTGAAGACGGGCATTGGATTTACCGCCTGCTGATGCGTACCGGAAAAACCCGTATAGCCTTTCTCAAGGACGCCCTGTATTTTTACCGCAAACGAAAAAGCCCCGGCAGCCTGATCGACACTGCCTGGGGTCGAAAAGAAAAATATTCGCATCAGATTTTCTTCGGCTATCTTGACTTGGCGCGCAGCGCGCTAAAAAACCTCGGCTCTGTGCCGGAATATGTGCAATACGCTGTTGTATATGACGTGCAATGGTATGTGAACCGCATGCTGGACGGGCAGATACCTTACGCCTTTACCCCGGAAGAGAAAAAAGCCTTTTTTGACTTGTTGCGCCTTTTGTTCTCCCACATCGACAGTAAGCTCATCCTCCTGTCCCGCCTGCCCATGCTGCAATGGCGCACAAGGGTCGCCATGCTTCACGCGCTGAAGGGCGTCTCGCCTGAAGGGCTGCCTTTTTTTGTCCACGAGATCGCCAGGGACAAGCGGAGCATGCTGCTTGTGCGCTATACCGGGCAAGATGAGGCCTGCGTCTGCCGGACGACGGGGGGTACTGTTACCGCCCCGCTTTGGGAGAAGCGCGTGCGGAAGGAATTCGCGGGTGAGGCCATGTACATTGAGCACTGGATGTGGTTTCCCCTGCTGCCCGGCACGTCCATGACCTTTATTGGCAACGGACAGGACGCGTCGCTTCTGTGCGGCGGCGCAAATTTTGAGTGTGCCGCGCCGGAGGATATTTTGCACGCGTTCTATCTGCCGGAAAACGCGTTGCCGGACAGGGTGCGGAGCATACTGGAAGTTGCGCAATCTCCGGCGTTGCGGGAGCGTTTTGCCGGGTGCTGGCTGCTTATGGACAGGGTTGAGCGAGCGGATGACAATGCCGAGCATTTATACCGCTGGCTGGCGGCGCAGCCGGATATAAAGCGAAAAATCTTTTTTGTTTTGAGCCGGACATCGCCGGACTGGGAAAGACTGCGCAGCGAGGGTTTTCGCCTGCTGGCGCATAACAGCCAGGAACATCTGGTAGCCGTTTTTCTTGCCGAATGGATGCTCAGTTCCCATTTGCACTATCCCCTTTTTGATCCTTTACGGACTCGGACATCCTTTGGCCTGCCTGAGGCAAAATTTGCTTTCTTGCAGCACGGCATCATAAAGGATGACATGTCCCGCTGGGTTAAATCCATGCCCATTGACCTTTTTGTGACCAGTGTTGAGCCGGAATATGCATCCATCGCGCACGGAACGAGTAAATGTACGGAAAGAGAAGTTGCGCTTACAGGTCTTCCCAGGCATGACGCGCTTCTTGACTTGAAGCGGCGAACCCCGCGCGGACGTCTTATTCTGGTTAGCCCCACCTGGCGTGACAATTTGTGCAATCCGCACACGGATGTGCCCCCGCAAGGCGTTGAAGCGGAAATGTTCACGGCCAGCGACTATTTTAAGGCCTGGAACGCCCTTACCGGTGATGACGACATCTCCGCCCTGGCCGGACAGCATGGCTGCAGGTTTTTGTTTCTTCCCCACCCGTATGTTTCAAGGAACTTGGGACTTTTTACCTATTCTGAACGCTTTACTTGCCGCAAATACGCCCAGGTACCGTCTGTGCAAGCCCTTTTGGCAAGTTGCGCTTTGCTCATAACGGATTATTCCTCCCAGGCCATGGAGGTTGCGCTCTTGGGCACACCGGTTCTTTATTACCAATTTGCCGAAAATCCGTCTTTTTTTTCAGGGCACACATACACAAAGGGCTATTTTGATTATGAACGGGACGGTTTTGGCCCTGTGGCAGGAGATTTGCAGGGTCTTAAAGATTGTCTGAGCCGTTTTTTTGTTGCCGGCTGCAAGCGGGAAGACTTTTATGAAGAGAGGGCCGCGCGTTTTTTCACTTGTCGGGATGGGCAGAATTGCCGCAGGGTGTATGAAGCTATCTTGGAGCGGAGTGAAAACATTGGAATAAAAAATGTAACAAAATAATTAAAAATGAAATATTCTATTATTACGGCAAGTTATAATTCTGCCCATGTTATCAAGCGTGCGCTGATTTCCATATTGAACCAGAGTTACCCTGACTTTGAATGGATTGTTCAGGACGGGGGATCCACTGATGGTACCTTGGCTATATTGGCACAATTTCCCGATCCGCGCATCAAGCTGGAATCAGCGCCGGACAACGGTATTTATGACGCCTGGAACAGGGCGGTTGCCAGAGCGTGTGGCGATTGGGCTATATTCCTGGGTTGCGATGACTGCCTCATTCATAAGCATGCTCTGGCCCAATGCCACCGCCATCTCCGTAACTTACCAGATACCAAACAATTCGTTTTTGGCGCTATGCTGAAAGGTCACAACGGTAAAAGCGATTCTCTGTACAATTATTCCTTACGCGCGTCCTATCATCGTTTACTAAACAATATGGGCATCCCTTTCCCCGCGACCTTTATACGTATGGCGCTATTGAAACAGGAAAAATTTGATACAAGCTACAGGATTGCCGGTGACTATGACTATGCGGCAAGGTTTATTACGCAGAAAAATCTGGCCCGCATCCCCGTGCTGGTTTCATATATGGAGCGGGGCGGCATCAGCGATGATATGCGGGGGCCGGTGTTGGGAGAAAGAATGCGGGTGCTGCGTACTCATATTTTGGCAAGAGCGAAAGAATTTATTTGTGGATGTATTGATAACCTTATGGATGAAACCGATTTTCTGGAAGAGGCGCCGAAGGCGTGATGCTGTGGTATGGTAAGGCGCAATCATGTGGCGATAAGCGATTTTTTTAGAAATTCTCTTGAAAAATGCCGTGGTCTGTGAAAGTATTGCCCATGCGCTCGGAAACATCACAGCCCCGTCTGCTCAACCTTGGTTGCGGCGGCAGTTTTCACCCCGGCCGGGTGAATATCGATTTCCACGATCACGGCGGGGCCGTGTCAGCCTATGACCTGCGCCTGGGCATTCCCTTTGCCGACGCCACCTTGGTTGTATTTCCGCAAGGATGTGCCGTATGACAGATATCTATATTGCCACGCCCGTCCTGAACGCGGAAAAACATCTTGATGAAACCATCTGGAGTGTTCTCTCACAAGCAGGGGATATTTTTATCCATTACCATGTTCAGGACGGCGGTTCTACCGATGGAACTCTGGAGAAGCTCAACGTATGGCAAGATAAGCTGAAAAGTCACCACAAACTGTTGCCTGCAAATATTGAGTTCAGTATTGCCACAGAAAAAAGTAATAATTGTTACCACGCTATTGCTATGTCATTTGAGCGTTTTTCTTTGAAAGAGCAAGCGTTCATGGGATGGTTGAACGCCGGAGAAATATTGTTGCCCGGCGCTTTGAGCCTGCTTGCCCATATTGCCGGTGAATATCCTGAGATACAATGGATCATTGGGGAATGCGCGGAAAAAAAAATTGGGATCTCCAGTGGTTCCGCCTTCCCGCGTTTATTGCCGCGAGAAGTTCTCGCGGCCGGCCTGGCCGACGATATACACTGGCCCCGCTTGCCGCATGAAGGTGTTTTCTGGCGTCAGGAATTATGGAGCAAAGCGGGCGGTTTTGGCGATGCGGTATTCAGGGAGGATTCTTTGTGTGGGGATTGGCGTCTTTGGCGCTCCTTTGCTCAACTTGTAGAGCCGGTATTTATCCAGGCGCTGCTGGCGGCATATTATCAACGTCCCAAGGATAAATTTCCCCTGCAAAGCCTTATGCGTCAAGAAATTAACAGAGTTCTTCCTTTTCAAAAAAGGCAAATCAGATCACAGGCGCTGGAAAATATAGAGAAAAATACTTTTACATCACTTGTTCTCTCTCTGGCCGGCAAACAGTTGCGCCTGGAAAAAATAAAATATTCCAAGAACCAGATACACTCAATGAAACAGGTAAAGAGGTCAATCCATTATCCGTATAAAGACAACCACAGCAAGAAAAATACCCCCATATTTACGCAGCATACTGATTTTAATGAATTTACCTATGCCAGGAAATCGCATATAAAATTGTTGGCAGATACATACTTGATTGCAGCCGATGGGCGACCTTTTGATCCCGAATATTGTGACTTAAAAGCGATACAAGACGGTCTGTGCTGTGCTTTTATTGATCAAATGATTACTGGCGGCTCTCGAATATTGGAAGTTGGGGGAGGAAATTCCCGTATTTTACCTGTTTTTTGCCGTGACCATGAATGCTGGAATATTGATAAATTTGAGGGAAACGGCAATGGGCCGACAAACCTTCCCGAAGTCGAGTACAAGATAGTGCGGGACTACATGGGTAATGGCAACGCTGGTTTGCCCGATGCCTATTTTGATTTGGTGTTTTCCATATCCGCTCTGGAGCATGTGCCGTATCAGGAAGAAGTTTATGCCGATATTATGCGTGATATTGACAGAGTGTTAAAGCCGGGTGGTTTTAGTATTCACTTTTTGGATATTGTTCAGAAAGCTGACGGGCAACTTTGGATGCATCCATTCACTGAATACATGTTCGATCATGTAAAAACTTTCAATTATTTTATCAAATTAGATGAATTTCCGTATATGCGGGATATCTATTGGATGAATGAAAAGTCGTATACAGATATATGGGAAAAAATCACCCGTGAAAGTTATGCGGACTTTGGAAGACCATCAAGCATTGCTGTATTTTGGAAAAAATTTGAACGATAAAGGACAAAAATGCTGGATGTTTATATCGCCACGCCTGTGTTAAACGGGATTGAATACCTTGATGAAACCATCTGGAGTATTGTTTCTCAACAGGGTGATATTGCCATCCATTATCATGTGCAGGATGGCGGTTCAACAGACGGGACACAGGAAAGGCTTAAAGAATGGGAAACACGCTTGCGCGAATCTGGACGCATACTCGTCCCTATAGATTTTTCTTATGTGTCTATGACTGATTCCGGGGTATACGATGCCCTGAACAGAGCTTTTGAGGGGATGAGAATACCGGATAATGCTTTTATGGGCTGGCTGAACGCCGGCGATCTTTTATGGCCGGGCGCTTTTGCCAATATAGCCCGTCTGGCCGGTGACGCGCCGGAGATAGAGTGGCTCATGGGCTGGCCAAGCCTTATAGACCGCTATGGCAGGGTGCTGCGATCCAATACCGGGGTTATGTTTCCGCAAAGTCTTATCGCGGCCGGACTGGCTGAAAACCGCCATTATCACTTTGTACAGCAGGAGAGCACTTTTTGGAAAAAATCTCTCTGGAACAAGGCAGGGGGGCTGGACGCTTCCTTCAAGCTTGCGGGAGATTGGGATTTGTGGCGGCGTTTTGCAAAATATGGTACGCTTGTCCACCCTCAGTGTAACATAGGGGCTTTTCGCCGTCATCCCGGGCAGCTAAGCCAGAATATGGATCGGTATTTCGCGGAGGTGGATGCCAGGATTCCGGAGGATGCGCGCAAATACCGATTGAAAAAGATTATGCAGAATAAAAATTCTCTTGCCGTCCCGGTTGCTGAAATTTACGCGGACGGCAAGTGGCGGGTAACCATTGTGATGCCCCGCAGCAATGGGGAAGCCGGCAATGGTTGAGATTCCTTAATAGGTGGACGGCGCCATGATGACAGGTTGCGCACAACGCAAGCGTCTGTTGAATCTGGGATGTGGGAATACTTACCATCCCGACTGGCTGAACATTGATTTTCACGCTCACGGCGGGGCCGTGTCAGCCTATGACCTGCGTCTTGGCGTTCCCTTTGCCGACGCCACCTTCGATGTGGTCTATCATTCCCATGTGCTGGAGCATTTTTCTCGCGAGGACGGGAAAGCGTTTTTACAAGAATGTTTCCGCGTATTGCGTCCGGGCGGGCTTTTGCGTGTTGCCGTGCCGGATCTGGAAAATATCGCCCGAGCCTATCTTGCCGCTCTGGATGAAGCCAGGGCCGGTTTGGAAGGCGCGCAAGACCGCCACGAGTGGATGACTGTGGAACTTCTTGATCAGATGGTGCGCCGGGAATCTGGAGGTGAAATGGCGGCGTTGTGGAAGCGTAAGTCGCTGCCGCAGGAAGCCTTTATACTGTCCCGTAGCGGGCAGGAATTTGCGCACTTTCGTCAAAAGCTCACTCATCACGCGCTTGCCGAAAACAAAGGGTTGCCTTGTTCCCCTTTGCGGCCCGCCAATATGCAGTTTTTGCTTGGGGGTGAACGACACCATTGGATGTATGACGAAATCTCTCTTTCGCGTCTGCTTGCCGATTTGGGCTTTAACGTCATTACCAAACAGGCGCATGACAGGTCTCTTCGTGAAGATATTCTGCTCTATGGTCTGGATAGCGCGCCGTGCGGGGGAGTTCGCAAACCTGATTCTTTTTTTCTTGAGGCCCTCAAGCCTGAAACGGAAGCCATGCCTTCGACCAAGATCGCTATTTTTTGTATGATGGACGCCGGCGGCGCCGGCACTGCCGCCCTGCGTCACCACAAGAGTTTGCTGGCTGCCGGGCAGTCTTCCCAAATGTATGTCGCGGATCTGCGCAGCCAAAGCGATAACCTTCATCTTTTTCCGTCCGTTGGGCAAATACCGGAAGTGCGGAATAACGGTACTGCCGTCATTCCCGGCTTGTCTGCTGTGCGGAAAAAACATCAGGAGGCGATGCGTCGCTATCCGCATCGACCGTCAGGGTTGGAAGATTTCTCCACGCCGGGACAGTGCGCGGATTTGGCCACATTGCCGTACCAGGAGGATTTTGCTGTCATCAATCTGCACTGGGTAGCGGATTTTCTGGACCCGACCCAGTCGCTTGAAGCCTTGCGCGGGCGTCCGGTTGTCTGGACATTGCACGATATGCGCCCCTTTACCGGGGGCTGTCACTATGCGGGAGATTGCCGGAAATTTGTCGAACATTGCGGGGCCTGCCCGCAGCTTGGTTCGGACGATCCGCAAGACCTCAGTTTTCAGACTTGGCGAGCCGCCAAAGCGGTGTTTCGGGGGTTGGACCTGCACATCGTCACGCCCAGTGAATGGCTGGCGGCGGAGGCCAGGCAGAGCACTCTGTTCAAGCGTTTTCCCGTGCAGGTTATCAGGTACGCGCAGCCCTTGGATGTGTTCAAGCCATTGAACAAAAAGGCCATTCGCCAGGAATTGGGCATAGGTGAAGCGGAGTTGACCTTGGCCTTTGTAGCGCAAAGTCTGGATAAAGAGCGCAAGGGCACAGTGTTTTTGCGGCAGTGCCTGGAGATCCTGGCCTCCGGTACGCTGCGGAATAAAATACGCATTGTGCTTTTGGGCAACAAACCGCCAGCTTTTCTCTCTCAACTGGGTTTTGCCGTCAACGCACTCGGACATGTGGATGACCCGGAACAGATGGCCATTGTCTACAACGCGGCGGATGCCGTCCTGGTACCCTCTCTGGAGGACAATTCTCCCAATGTCATTTGTGAAGCGGCCGGTTGCGGCGTGCCGGTGGTGGCCTTTGCCGCCGGCGGTATTCCGGAGATGATCCGCCACAAGGAAACAGGCTGGCTGGCCCCGGTGAAAGACGCGGAATCTCTGGCTGCCGGTGTGGCCTGGGTGGATGAGGAGCGCAAGGATGACTTGCTTCGTCTGCGTTGCCGCGCCATTGCCCTGGAGCAGTGGAATCCGGCCGCACGGGCGGGGGAGTATGCGGAGTTGTTTCAGCGACTGCATGAACAGCGCTGAAAGATGGGCTACAAAGTGAGATCTTTATACAACGCATGAAAAAGCGTTGAGGCAATTACAGTTCAGATAACGTAAATTCAGGATAAAAACTGTGACAAAGAATGAACATAGTTTGCCTGAACGAACCGCTTCTCTACTTTGCGAGGGAGCGTTCGCAAAACGGGAAAAAATACTGAAGACTGAACATATAGTCACGTATTACAAAAAAGCGAATTTGGCTGATGTCAATGCTGATTTTGTAGATATTCCAGAAATTGGTATGTATCGTTGCGAGATGAGTGGTCTTATCCATTTTTATCCGTTTGTTGTGGGCAAATCATCACTATATGAACAGCTTCAAAGTAACGTGTGGTATTATTTGAAAGACAAGAATGAATATCATAAGGCCGCAGAATATGTGCACCAAGGCAATATTGTGCTTGAAATTGGCTGTGGAGTGGGAAAGTTCGCATCGCATTTGCATAGTTGCGGTTACGTTGGCCTCGAATTCAATAGGCAGGCGGTTATGGCCTGCCGCAGCAAAGGTCTTAAAGTGTCTTCACAACCACTTGAAGCATTTGCCCAAAAGTACAGAGAAGTGTTTGATGTGGTGTGCGCTTTTCAGGTGTTGGAACATATACCTGCGCCTCGCGCATTTATCGCATGCTGCCTGTACTGCCTTAAACCCGGTGGGCACCTTATTTTTTCAGTTCCCGCTGAAGACAGTTTTGCGGGGAAAGTGCCCAACTATTGTCTTAATTTGCCGCCGCATCATATTACACGCTGGCCTGACAAGGCATTGCTTGCGCGATGAGTTTCATTTGAGTGATTTATGGATTGAACCGTTACTTTTAGAATCAATACATTATAATTTTTATTGCGATTCAATTGCCGGATATGCATCGTGTCAAAAAGTTAATATTGACCATACACTTGTTGACCCAACCATATTGGCTAAGATAGATGAGCTAAAAACAGTGCTGGTTCCCATCGTAAAAAAATAGATGAAAGACAATATTCCCAATATACGCGGTCATGATATTGTGTTTGTTGGTGTGAAATAATAGTTATTAAAATATATAGTCAGAAGTAAATGCAGAGGTTAAAACGTAACCGCTCACGGGGGTATAGAAAAAATTTAGAAAATGGGGTAAGGTTTTTCATGGCAAATTTGCTTTCACAACTTCCCATTGATGAGAACATCCTCAGCCGGACGCCGCCGGCGGTTATTGAACTCCTGTTGCGCTTATTGGCCGAGAATCAGGCGCTGAAAGAAGAAAATCAGTTGTATCGGCAGGAGATTGACATACTCCGGGCAGGGGAATATGCGGAACTTCTTGCGCGGTTGTCGCAAAAATATTTATAGGCTATGCCGTACATAATTTTGCGGATTGGAAAAAATTGACGAAATGGGGATGGGATTGCGGAAAATTCCAAATAAATTAAAAATGTTACCGGATGACGACATCTGGTGGCCGCGAAACACCACTGCTGTTATGTCGCATCTGGCGCGTGATGCCGGATGGAGCGTTGAAATGGCTGATTTGGGTTGTTTCCAACGTGATGGAGTGATTTTGTTACGGAAAATATGACAGGAAAATATGACAGTGATCAATATCGGCGCAATAAACGAAATAGTCAATAAAACGAAAAACAGCGATGCGGACACGAAAAAACGTGTTATTTCTGACTTATATTCTCTTGCGGAGAGAATTTTTGCAACAGACGCGCAAGATGCCCATACCGCCTTACGGATATGCAATCTTGTCAAAAGCCTGCTTGTCCCATATGAAGGCGTTGACTACCTGCGGGCACTTCTCTTCAACGCAGTTGGACGCGCAAACGATGCCAGGGAAGCCTTGAAGGAAGAGTTGCGCTGGTTTCCGAAAAATGAGGATGCCCAAAAAATGCTCTGTGAACTGGCAGGTTGTGTAAACAACGATAGCCCGGTCAATGAGAAAAAAAATTTTGACACGCTTTACTCCATTATCTCCCCGTTCACGATGGTAGGCAAGAAACGCTTGCACAGTCTGTATTCCAACGCTTATCGCGTTTGCCGGAGCGGGCTGGTCGGCAATTTTGTGGAATGCGGCGTTGCCGGTGGCGGCAGCAGCGGCCTTTTGGCTTCAGTAATACAGTCGTATGCCGACAATGACGTCAGGCTTTTTTGTTGCGACAGTTTTTCCGGCATGCCGGAGCCGTCCGCGCTGGATGTCCACGCCGGGCAGAACGCCGAAAGGCTGGCTGGGTGGCGGGCACGTGCTCCGCTCCGGAATCATGCGTGCGCGAACTGTGCGCCAAATTGGGCGCGGAAGATCGAATTGTCCTTGTCAAAGGGTACTTTGAAGAAACCCTTCCTGTCTGGAAGAAACGTATGGGGGCAATTGCCTTTCTGCACATGGACGGCGATTGGTACTCATCAACCAAGGCAATTCTGGACAATCTGTATGAGCAGCTTGTTCCGGGGGCCTATGTGCAGATTGACGATTATGGCTACTGGGACGGATGCCGCAAGGCTGTGCATGAATTTGAAGAGGAGCACGGCATTTGTTTTACACTGAACAAGATCGATTATTCAGGCGTCTGTTTTTTTATGCCAACGAGCTAAAAATATTGAATTTATAAGTGTCTAGACACAGGGAAGCATATCCATGAATGCCCATGATCGCAATCAACCGCCGCGCATGATGCAAATAACGACGTTTTATGACGCGTATCTGCGGGCCTTGTATGCGGCGCATCCAAGGTTGGCGCAGGAGTCTTGCCGGCGACAGACAGAGGTGATTATCAGGGACGCTTTCAGCGGGATTCATACTCTAACCCCCTATCTGCCAAAGCGGCACATGGAAGCCGAATTTGTGGTCGGAAATTGTTTCCCCTTACAAGCCGCTTGGGCCACGGAGCATGGACTGACCGGCTTTACCAAAGACTGGCAAGACGATCTGCTACATAAGCGCATTGAAGAATTCAGGCCTGACATTCTCTATTTTCAGGATACCATCCGTTTTGACGCCCGTTTTTTACAGCGCCTTTCCTTCACTCCGCGGCTTGTGTGTGGTTGGCGGGGGGCGGATATTCCTTTTGACACGGACTGGCATGGATTTGACCTCATCCTGTCCGGCCTGCCCCGTATCCTTGCACTGGCAACGGCGCTCGGCGCAACGGACAGCGCCTATTTTGTTCCCGGAATGCCGGCCTGGATCGCACGCGAGGTAGGCAAAATTCCTCATGAAGTGGATGTCGTCTTTGTCGGAGGCGTTTCCCCCACCCAGCATGTCCGGCGACTGGCCCTGCTGGAAGCGCTGGCGGAAGCGGCCACGCGGCGCGAATTTTCCCTTGAGCTATATCTGTCCTGTGACAGACGCCTGATCAGCGAGGCCATGCAAACCTTTGTCAAGCCCCCTGTTTTCGGCCTGGACATGCATCGGGCTTTGCGCCGGGGACGCATCGTTTTTGATACGCGAGGTTGCATCGGACTGTTGCGAAAAGACGGGAGTCGGCACCTGGATCTTGCCGGCGGAGACACGGTCAATATGCGACTGTTTGAGGGCACGGGCGGAGGATCGCTGGTCATCACGGATGCTTTGCCGGGTCTGTCCCGCCTGTTTGAACCGGGCGAGGAGGTCGTGACCTTTCAGGACGAAGGGGATCTGGTCGAAAAAATCCTCTACTACCTCGCCCACCCCGAAGAGCGGGAACACATCGCGCGCAAGGGGAAGGAGCGTTGCCTGACGCAGTGGAACATGGCGGCGCGGGCGCGTGAGTTTATCACCATCGTCAACCGAAAGTTGACGGAGGAGTGACACATGGCGATGCCTTCAACCTTCGCTGTGGAGACTGTCCTGGGCTGCAACCTGCGTTGCCGGGAATGCGCTGTCGGCGCAAACCTGGTGAAGAGAAAATACGGACACATGAAATTTGAGCAATTTCGCATTATTGCGGAAAAAATACGTCCATATTGCAAATATCTGTATCTGCATCTATGGGGCGAACCCATGATCAATCCGGATATTCTTGCCATGCTCCGGCTTGCTTCAGAATTTACAAAAACAAATATCAGCACCAATGCGAATACATTGGATGATAATTTGGCAAAAGATCTTATCCGTTCAGGAGTTTCAGATATTATTGTGTCTATTGATGGTGTTACGCAGCGGACATATTCCACATACAGGAAGCGTGGAGATATCAACAAGGCATTACTGGGATTGACGCGATTGGTACATCATAATATTCGTTATGGAAATCATACAGCAATAATGCCTCAATTTATTGTTTTTGATCATAATAAACATGAAATGGAATTATTTCGAGATTTATGCAATACTATTGGGCTTAATCCTGTTTTCAAAGCTCCGTATATCAGAAGAGATTCACTTTTAAAAGATTCAGGAATAGAACAATATAAACGTAATATTTCCAGAAATATATCTATTCGCAGGCATAATATGAAATCATGTAATATACATAATTCATTTGTAATACTGTTGGATGGATCGACGGTTCCATGTTGTTATGATCACAATGGTGATATTGTTTTTGGAAATATATATACTCATAACATAGATGATATATGCAATACTGATCAGTACATAAATTTTATCAATGCGGTTTTAAATGGTAATTCTCCAGAGTTTTGTATAAATAATTGCTTGCTTTTCTAAAAATTTATATGGAGAGTATGGGATGCATGATAAAATATATATTAACTTGTGCTGCGGACCCATCCGGTTAAAGAATTGGGTCAACATTGATTATATCAATTCATCTGATATATGTCTTGATTTGGAAAAAGACCTCATTCCTTTTCCTGACAACAGCGTTGATGGACTTGCCTGCATTTCGGCCATCAACTATTTCACTTTTGAGCGTGGGCAGGAAATCATCCGGGATGCCTTCCGAGTTTTGCGCCCTGGCGGGATTGCCCGTTTTGGCGTTCAGGATCTGCGTGTTTTGTCCGCGCATTATCTGAACAACAATACAACCTTCTGGAATCAGCGCCTGCCGTCTGGACAAATTCGTTTTCCGGGCAAGACCCTCGCGCAGAAATTCAATGCCTTTTTCACGGGATTTTCAGTGGGCCAGGGGCATAATTGCAAGGTCATTTATGATTATGAAACCCTGGAGATATTCTTTCGGGATGCCGGCTTCGATCAGGTGGAAGAACTTGCCTACCGGGTGAGCCGGCTGCCTGACATTGAGCTTTTGGACAATCGCCCGGAGCAGATGTTTTTTCTGGAAGCCGTCAAAGAGCATGAAGCGGCGGCCTTTGATCCCGCCGCCGCTTTGCGCCGGGCCGACGCCCTACTGGCGGACAACCGCCATCTGGCGGCCTGGCAGGAGTTGCTGTCCATTGCCCGGTTTACGCCGCACATGCGGGGGGGCATGACGCGCCTTGTGGAAACATGTATTGAGCATGAAGAGTTCGGCTACGCGGTGACGACTGTTGAACGCCATAGCGCGGCCGGCGGCAAGACCATGCGCAGGATGCTTCCCTCACTTGCCCTGAAGCGCAAGGAGAAGGAGCGCAATATTCTTGCGCCTGCTGATCTGGCCTGTCTGGATGCCCGGGAAAACCGGATTCTGTCCGATTTTGAGCATGCCCAAGGATGTATAGAGTGGCTGGTCCAGGCCCGGAGCGCCTCAAAGGACGGTGGAGTCAGCTCCGTCTATTACCCTCTGCGTAAAGCCTGGGGACTGTCCTATCCGGAAACGACAGGGTATATCATAGCGACTTTGCTGGCCTGGAGCGCGCTGACCCGGGACGTCCGCATAGGCGAACTGGCCGTGGCCCTCGGTGATTGGGAACTGGACATTCAAAGCCCCTGTGGCGGGGCGGGGGAGCCGGTCGGTTTGGTGGTGTCCAATCCGCGCAGTTTCAATACCGGACAGGTGCTGCTCGGCTGGATGGCATTATTTGAGGCAACGGGCGAGCCGAGGTTTATCAGGGCGGCGGAGCGGGCCGGGCAATGGCTCATCGGCAATGTGGACGGACAGGGACGCTTTGTCCGCAATGTCTATCAGGGACCGCACTCTTATAAAGCGCGTGTGGCCTGGGCTTTGTTCGAGCTTGCGGCGATGACCGGCGACAGGAAGTATGCCCGGTGCGCAACACGCATCACGGACTGGACGCTTGAGCAGGCCACGGAGAGCGGCTGGTTTCGGAACATCAGCCTGACGGATGATCTTCAGCGGCCATGGACGCATTTGATCAGCTACACTTTGGTCGGTCTGGTCCAGATTGCGCATCTGGCGCCGGAGGGATGCGATGTGGACTACATCGTCAAGGTGTTGCGCAAAGCCGCGCTGGCCATCAGCCGTGCCCAGGAGGAGCGGTCCGGACTGCGCATGCCGGGCGCTCCCTTGCCCGCTCAACCGGGAACCTATGATCCGGACTGGAAAAGCGCCGATCAATGGTCATGTCTGACCGGCAACGCCCAGAGCGCGTTCTTTCTGTATCGCCTGGATCCGTATGTTGCGGAGGATCTCAAGGCTCCATGCCGGGAAATCATCACTGACCTGAAGCGGGTGCATTACATGGACGGCATTGACGATCCTGATCTGCGCGGCGGACTTGCCGGATCCTGGCCATTGGGAGGGGGATACTGCGCCTGGACTTTGCCCAACTGGGGGCCGAAATTCTTTGCCGATGCCCTGCTTTTATTTCTGAATCCGACCGTTTCCCCACGGTTTACAGGCTGATGTTTTTATCCGGCGCGGTCATGATAACAGGGAAAACAGGCATGGGAGGTCTGTATGGGATTGATCGCTCCGCGGGAGCCTGAAGCATTCCATTTTTCTTCGCCGCGTGAGGCGGTGTCGGTCATAGATTATCTGCGACCGCTGGGAGGCATCCGCCTTTTCGATGCCATTGCCGAGGCCGTGGCCTCTTTTCCCGGTCTGGAAATTCCCCTGCTCGCCCTGGCTTGCCAGTTGTATGCCGCCCAGGAGGATCGCAGCCGCTATGCCCTGTATCAGGCGCGTATCTTTGATTTCCCCATCACGTCCGGCAACAGGGTGCTGGATCTGGGCAGCGGGCACGCGCCCTTTCCCCTGGCAACGCATCTGGCGGATATTGACTTGGGTAGCGGGCAGATCGGGCGAGCCGGCGTTGCCTTCCGCCATGTGCGGGGAAAACCTGTTTTTCGGTGCAGTGTGGAAAAAACGCCCTTTGCGGACAAGGAGTTCGATTTTGTCTATTGCTCGCATGTGCTTGAACATGCGCAAGATCCGGCGGCAGCCTGCGCGGAGCTGATGCGCATCGCCAGACGCGGCTATATTGAAACACCGACGCGAGGCAAGGATGTTTTTTTGCGTTCGGCCCAAATTTCCAACCATAAGAATTATTGCGAACTGTTTCATGGAGTGCTGACCTTCAGGCACTATGAGGCATGGGAAATGGACGGCATCGGCTTTGACATCCTGCAGAAAATGCACACTTCTCCGGAAACGGAGCGGGAAAAGGCCTTTTCCGCCCTGCTCTATTTGTACCCAAGAGCTGTGAACGTCATGCTGCTGTGGGAAGATGGCTTTGAATTTTTGGTTGAATACTGAGGATGAGAGGGAAAGGGCGGTGAACGCGGTGAAGTTTGACAAGCTTTTCAGTCTGCATTCTCAATCCTTTTTTTACTGCCACGGTCGGCGGGAACCCTTGGTAGCCAGAGTTTTGCGCACTTTTCTGTAGCCGCGTTGTCGGTTGCGTTTTGGCTACCCTTCAGTCGGCGCGGGCAGGGGTGCGAACAGCATCCCGACCGGCAGGGCCAACAGCCTGTCGCCCATGGGATAGAGTGATTGGCTTGAGTTGTAGACATTTTTTAATCCTGCGCAGGTGTCAACTTTTATGATTCATGCCAACCGCTCGCAAAAAGCCCTTGAAGACTTGATCGGCGCATGGCGGGGTTTGCTTGTCAGTGACGGATACGCCCTGTATTGCAAATGGGAACATGGCCGGCAAACCTGCCTGGCCCATCTTGTCCGGCGGGCAAAGGCGGTTTCTGAACACCCCAATCCAGAAATTACGAAATGTGGGTCATGGATACTCAAGGAGCTTCGTCTGTTATGCCACATGGCCCATGAACCTCCATCCCAGAGCGGTTTAACTTTTATTTTATATATCCAGCGTATTCAAACCAGCCTTGGGCATCGGTTGCGGTGACCATGCCCAAAGCTGTTCCCGTGGAGCAGAACAGCTCTTCGCTTGTTCGCGGCTTCA
>JAISZT010000009.1 GCA_031284485.1 Desulfovibrio sp. | reverse complement strand
TGGATGGAGCTGGATGGCATAAAAGTGGCAAATTAAAACTTCCAGATAACTTACGTTTGTTGTTTTTGCCACCCTACTCACCAGAGTTGAATCCACATGAAAATATTTGGCACGAAATTCGGGAAAAATACTTTCATAACCGTGTTTTTTCAAGCCTCACAAACCTGTCAAGACATTTGGAAGAGGCGCTTTGTGCATTTGAAGCTCAGCCTGATCAAGTAAAAAGCATTACCGGCTGGGACTGGATAATTAATGCTGTTTCTAACGCAAATTAGAATAATACGTTTGCGGAATTTCCAAAAGTTGACAAGCCTTTTGCCGCGCTTTTCCAGCCATTGCCTGAAACGCTGACGGGGCCGCTTACGCGGTTTGGGCAGTTCCGCCCTTACTTTTCGCAACTCCGCTTCCTGCTGCTCTTTATGAAAATGCCGGGCGATATTCAGAATGTGCAGGCCGTGCCGGGCCAGGGCGCTTGCCGCCGCTGTCCGCTCCTCTCGTTGTCTGGCCTTGGTCTGCAAGATGAGCCTTGTTGCGTCCTCTTGAGCCATGCGTTGATTTTCCACTTCTTCCATGCGGGCTTGGCGGAACTGCCGCCATTCCTCCAGAGCAACATTGCTGACCGGCTCCGGCGCAATGTTCGGCTTTTCCTTCGGATATTCTCCGGCTTCAAACTCGCCCAGCCGTTTGCAGAGCTTGGACAGGCCAAAATTGCGGTCTATGGAAGACACCTTGACCGCAATATCTCCGACAAAGACAACCGCGCCGGAGCCTTTCTTTTCCAGACGCAAGCCGACTGCGGCCATTTTTTCATGCAGTTCCTTCCATGATTTTGCCTTGGCAATAACGGCGTGGCCGCGCTCCTGAGCGATCCGCTGGGCGGATTTTTCGCCGGTTGCGCTTTCAAATTCCTCGGCCTTCTGCTTCGGCTTGATCTCCTGCTGCCAACGATTCCGCACAACTTCCCCTTGCTCGTCGATTCGGTAACGGGCGCGGGTCTGGCTGGCCCAGCCCTGTGTATGCTCGATGACGGCGGCGATTTTATGTCCCTCCTCTATATCAAAACCCCGGTGCGGCTGGATTGTTTTCATGGTGTAGGGGTGCGTCCGGTTGAGCATTATGACATATTTTTTCGTTCTCATTTTTGACCCACCCTTTCTTTGGATGAGTCCATTGTATCAAAATTTTTAGATGACGCAAGTCACTAGTAACTTGCGTCATCTAAAAAATTGATGTACTTCCCCAAAAAAAATTGGGGGGGATGTTGAGGGCTTGTTTAGAGTCAGAATTGCCTTACGGATTTCTTGATGAATCGGGCAACCAATGGCAAATTGTATGTGTTTATCGTCACAGTATTTCAGCAAATCTATAGTGTACACCGCTATGTTCTTCATAGCGGATAACCTAAAAAATACACAGAGTGGCAAGGCCCAGGAAAATAAAGAAGCCTGCACCGTCGGTGATGGTTGTTAAAAAAATGCTTGACGCGTGTGCCGGATCCCGCCCCAACGCCCGCAAAATCAGAGGGATGGATCCTCCTGCCACCGCGCCGATCACCATGTCGCACAAAAGCGCCCCGCCCATCACTCCGCCCACAGTGGCGTTTCCGGTAAATTTCCAGGCCCCCAGAAAAGTCACGAACGACATAAAAACACCTGTGACGATACCGATTTTCGCTTCACGCAACACAGCCAGCCACGCTTTTTTGTGATCAAAGCGATCCGTGGCCAATTGGCGTATCATCACGGCAAGCGCCTGCTGGCCGGTGTTGCCCGCCTGATTGGCAACCATGGGCATCAGCACGGCCAGCACGGCCATCTGGGCGATAGTGCCCTCAAACATGTACACAACCGAGGCTGAAATCGCGGAATTGAACAAATTTACCATCAACCAGGGCAGACGCTTGTGCACGCTCTCCAGCCAGGGCGTATCCACGCTTTCTTCCGGATGCGCGCCCACCATGCCGAGCATGTCGGCGCTGTTTTCTTCGTCTATAATGTCCATTATATCGTCATAGGTAATAACACCCAGAACGTGCCCTTCATAATCCACAACCGGCAAGGCCAAAAAATTATAGTGAGAAAGCAGGCTTGCCGCTTCGCGCCTGTCCGTATCGTAGCGCACGCTGACGACAGCCCGCCCTGCCGCCGCATCACCCACAATGGTGCCCGGCCTTGCCAGCATCAAATCCCGCACGGACAACACGCCTTGCAGCACATCTTTTTCATCCACCACATACCCGTAGTACGGATTTTCCATTTCTTCCATTTCGCTGCGTATGTGCGCTATGGCCTCGTCCACAGTGAGATATTTTTCCAAAAGAATCATCTCGGTATTCATGTATCCGGCAGCGGAATCCGGGGGGAAATTGAGCAGGTTGCGCAGTTCCTCAGAATTTTCCCTGGTCAATTTTTCCAGAAGGACATCGCGGTGTTCTTCAGCCAGATCATCCAGCACATCGGCGGCGTCGTCCGGCGCCATTTCGGCAATAATTTGCGCGGCAACATCCACGTCCAGATTTTCCAGCACGTCCACGGCAACATTGCCGTCCAGCTCGGCCAGGGCTTCAGCCGCATCCTCCTTGGACATATTGTGCAGTGCGCTGACCTGCTTTTCCAAAGACAGGTTTTCAAGCTGGGCCGCCATGTCCGCCGGATGCACAAATCCCGCCTTGACGGACGATTCGTCCAAAGGCGCGCCGGATGGGGTTTTTTCAGCGCCGTTGTCAGGCATACGCAAACCTTTTGCAAATTATATGAACATTTGGTATTTTATCATGCACACATACGAGGAACAAGCGCAATGTTCACGCCCTGGGCAAGGTTTTTTACTCCTGAAGCAAAAATTCTGTTGCAACAAGCTATTGATCTGGCTCTGTCCGAAGACGGTCCGGAGCTGACAGCTCAAGCGCTTTTTACGCCTGAAGCGGCCATGTGCGCCGTTATCCGCGCCAAGGAAGATACCCTCGTTATAGGACTGCCCATGATCGGCGCTGTGCTGAAACGCCTTGGCGCTCCATATCAATGGCAGGCGCTTGTCCCTGAAGGATCGCGCGTTCAACCTATGGCGGAAGTTGCCCGCATTCATGCGCCGTCCGTGCAGTTGCTCAAGGCCGAACGCGTAATCCTGAATTTTATCACCCATCTTTCCGGCATTGCCAACCTCACGTCTTGTTATGTCAAAGCGCTCGAAGGCACTGGCGTACGCCTTTTGGACACACGCAAAACTTTGCCCGGCCTCCGCTGGCCGGAAAAATACGCCGTCCAGGCGGGCGGTGGCGCAAATCACCGCAAAAATCTCGCAGAAATGCTCATGCTTAAAGACAATCACATTGATGCGGCAGGTTCCATCTCCAAAGCTGTCGCAAGACTGCGCACCATCTATATCCCCTGCCCGCCCATTGAAGTCGAGTGCCGTACCCTTGACCACGTGCGCGAGGCCGTTGCCATGAAGGTTTCACGCATTATGATGGACAACATGTCGGGCCAGGCGCTTGGTCAGGCGCTTGCGCTTGTTCCCCCGGAAATCGAAACTGAGGTCAGCGGCGGCGTCACCCTTGAAACGATCAGGGACATCGCCCTGACAGAACCGCGCAAGCCGGATTTCATTTCTGTAGGCCGTCTCACCCACTCGGCCGGAGCGGCGGATTTCAGCATGCTGCTGCGAACAATATAAAAAACGGAGCCGCACCCTATGAACGCAACGGCCCAGGCCATCACGGACATTAAAAAAACGCTTGGCAAAAATGTTTATATTCTGGGGCATCATTACCAAAATGACGCCATTGTCGCCCACTGCGACAAAACCGGCGATTCGCTGGAACTGTCCCGTTGTGTGCCCGACATTGAAGCCGACCACATTGTTTTTTGCGGAGTTCACTTTATGGGCGAAACAGCCGCCCTGCTGGCAAGACCGGGTCAGAGCGTGCATTTGCCCGATCTCTCGTCCAGCTGCACTATGTCCATGATGACCCCGGCCGCTATCGCGCGTAAAGTCTTGAAACAATTAACGGCTTCCGGGCGCAAAATCACCCCCCTGGCCTATGTGAACACAACGCTGGATATCAAAGCCCTGGTTGGCGAATACGGGGGGGGCGTCTGCACTTCCGCCAATGCCGGAAAAATGCTGGCCTGGGCGCTGAAACAAGGTGACAGCGTCCTCTTTTTACCGGACAAGCACCTGGGGCGCAATACGGCGAAAAAACTGTGGCTGTCCGCTGAAGACTGGCATATTTTACGCATCAATAAAACGGGTCTGGCAGACGGAGAAAGCCGGGAAATTGACCGGCCGCTTCTGCTCTGGCCCGGCTGCTGCTGCATCCACACGCGGTTCACGCCCGACATGATAGCCGCCGCACGCGCTGCGCACCCCGGCTGCCGCATTCTGGCGCATCCGGAATCCCGCCCGGAGGTCATTGAGCGTTGTGACGCCGACGGCTCCACCGCTTTTCTGATCAAGGAATCCATGCGTTTTGCCGAAGAATCTCCCGGATCCACGCTTTACATAGCGACGGAATATAATCTGGTGCATCGGCTGGCGACACGCTGCAAGGGACGCTGCCGCATCCTTTCCCCGATCAGATCAATCTGCGGGGACATGGCAAAGGTGACGGCAAAAAAACTTTTGCGTACACTCACTGACATCAGCAAGGGCAAAAGCGCCCCTCTCGCTGTGGAACCTGCCCAGGTGGAACCGGCAAGGCTCTCCCTGACGCGCATGCTGGAGATTTGCGCATGATGACGACAAAACACAGTTCACGGCGCCACGTGCCTGTTTTGATTATAGGCTCCGGCCTTGCAGGCTGTACGGCCGCACTGACGCTGGCCGACGCTGGCCTTGAGGTCCTGTTGCTCAACACGGGCGACACTTTGACCAACGGCAACTCTGAAATGGCCCAGGGCGGCATCATCTACCGTGCGGCGCAACAGGATCCCGCCAATAGCGCTGTTGACGACGCGTACAATCTGGCAAAAGACATACTTGTCGCCGGGCACTATTACAATTCACGCAAAGCCGTGCGTTGTCTTTGCCGCAGCGGGCCGAAATGCGTTGACGAAATGCTTGTAAAACGCGCCGGGGTAAAATTTGACCGCAATGCAGACGGCAGTTTTAACCTGACCCGCGAAGGCGGACATTCCGCACCGCGTATTCTGCATTGCGCGGATTTTACCGGCCGGGCTATAATGGACAGCCTCACGGCCCGGATTCTGGAACATCCGAAAATCACCAGACTGCACAAACACGCGGCCATAGATCTTTTGACCAGCCACCACCATGCAAAAAAGTCGCAATACCGCTATGAAGTGACCAATCGTTGCCTTGGCGCTTATGTGCTGAACGAGGAAAGCGGTGAGCCGGAAACAATTCTCGCGAACTGGACAGTACTTGCCACCGGCGGCGTGGGCCAAGTGTTTCTGCACTCAACAAATGCCCTGGGTTGTGTCGGCGCGGGCGTGTCCATGGCCTATCGGGCAGGAGTGAGCCTTGCCAATCTGGAATTCATGCAGTTTCACCCGACAGCCTTTTATGACGAACGCGGCAGCCGGCGCCCGCTGATCACCGAAGCTCTGCGCGGCGAAGGCGCGCGCCTTCTGGACGCAAACGGTATGCCCTTCATGCTCCGCCACGACAAACGCGGCGATCTGGCCCCCCGCGACATTGTCGCTCTGGCCATGATGGAAGAAATGCTGCACAGCGGCGCGCCCTGCCTTTTTCTGGATGCGAGTCAGGTCAACCATGATTTGACCACCCGCTTTCCCACCGTCTTTGAAACATGCAAAAAAACCGGACTGGACATACGCAAGGATCCCATCCCGGTGGTGCCGGCCGCGCACTATTTCTGCGGCGGCATACTTGCCGATATTCATGGGCGCACTTCCATGCGCGGGCTTTACGCTGTCGGCGAATGCGCATGCACAGGCCTGCACGGCGCAAACCGTCTGGCCAGCTCATCCCTGCTTGAAGCGCTTGTCTGGGGCGTTGCCTGCGGGCAGGATATCGCCCGCAAAATAAACACTGATGCCGGCCTGTCAAAAACTCTCGCCTCCGCTATCCCGGACTGGCAACATGAAGGTGACGACCGCCGTGACGACCCGGCCCTTGTCGCTCAGGACTGGGCAAGTATCCGCCACACCATGTGGAACTATGTGGGCATTTCACGCTCCAAGGCCCGATTGAACCGCGCTTTCACCGACATGCGCGATCTCGTGCGGCATATCCATGACTTTTACAAGCACACGCGCATTTCACGACAGCTTGTGGATCTTTTTCACGGCTCACAATCTGCCTATGTGATCACGCAGGCCGCCATGCGCAACCCGGTGAGCCTTGGCTGCCACTACAGGACTGACTAAAACGCGGCCCTGCCGGTGACCGTTTGCCGCCCTCAAACCGCATGCCGACACAGCTTCGACACTATCTGGCGGACGTAGCGCAGCAATTGACCAGAGCGGGCGTTGACAACCCGGCCCTGTGCGCGCGACTTCTGGCGGGCCATGCGCTGGGGTATGACAGCCTGCGTTGCGTTCTCAACGCCAATCAGGAGTTGACGCCCTCCCAGTTGACGGCGCTCAATGAACTCACGTCCAGACGAGCCACAGGCGAGCCAATGGCCCATATCCTCGGCTGCCGTGAATTTTATGGGAGAAGCTTTTTCGTCACGCCGCAAACGCTGATCCCGCGTCCGGAAACGGAACTGCTTGTGGAAACTGCCCTTGCCAGGCTGACTGCCAGGCCACTGCACTTTGCCGATATGGGGACCGGCTGCGGATGCATCGGCATAACGCTTGCCCTGGAAAGGCCGCGCTGGAAGGGCGTGCTTGCGGACAACAGCGCGCCTGCGCTTGCCGTGGCCAAGGACAATGCCCGCGCGCTCAACGCAGCGCAACGTCTTGCCTGTGTGCTGGCGGACATGCGCGCCGCCCCGTTGGCGACAAACGCCTTTGATTTGCTTGTGAGCAATCCCCCCTACATCCGGGAATGCGACCGCGCGCTCGTCATGGATGAAGTGTTGCGCTTTGAACCGCGCACGGCGCTCTTTTCGCCGGACAACGGCCTTGCCCATTTGCGCGCTGTTTGCGGACTGGCCGCCAAATGTCTGAAGGACGGCGGTCTGCTGCTGCTGGAGCACAGCGCGGAACAGGGGGAACAAGTGCGGAATTTGCTGGCCGAAACAGGCATTTTTGAAAATATCGGCACAAGCCGTGATCTGGCCGGACTGGAACGCTGCACCAGTGGAAAAAAACTCGCCTGATTGGGGATAATGTTGTATGCTCTATTCAACCGATTCAGACTGAAGCAAAGTTAACTTCAAGGTACAGCCGTTTCAGACGGAAGCGATGGAAAGCATCGTCAGCGTGTTCAATGGCCAGATTTGCTCAACATAATGCGTACACTGCAAGAATGAAAATTTTTTCTTGCCAAGACCCGGCAAAGAGGTTACACAAACTCCTTGTCGCCGGCGTAGCTCAACTGGCAGAGCAGCTGATTTGTAATCAGCAGGTTGCGGGTTCGAGTCCCATCGCCGGCTCCAATGAAGCGAACAATGGATGTTGGCGGGAATATCCCGCCTCCTTGGTAGCCTAGTGTGGAGGGGTTCCCGAGTGGCCAAAGGGAACAGACTGTAAATCTGTCGTCGTACGACTTCGGTGGTTCAAATCCACCCCCCTCCACCACCACCGCCGTAAATTTTTTCAGACGGCCGGTGTTTGATTTTTGAAACTGCCTTGGCTGTAGGAGACAGGGTAACTGTCGGGGTACTACGGTGCGGTAGATGTCAGGTTCTTGCCTGGCAACGGCATCGGCGATGTGCGGGAATAGCTCAACGGCTAGAGCATCAGCCTTCCAAGCTGAGGGTTGCGGGTTCGAATCCCGTTTCCCGCTCCATTCCTGCCAACGTACCCCAACACAATGAGTCACGCGAAAAACAGGCACCGCATAACAAACCACCGGGCGTGAGTGCGGCAGACATAAAACTGCAACCATTTTCTCAGGGAGACGTACAATGGGCAAAGAAAAATATGAGCGCAAAAAGCCCCATGTAAACATCGGCACCATCGGTCATATCGACCACGGCAAAACTACGCTGACCGCCGCGATTACCAAAATTGCCGGCCTCAAGGGACAGGGCAAGTTCGTTTCCTTTGATGAAATCGACAAGGCCCCCGAAGAGAGGGAACGCGGCATCACCATCGCCACCGCGCACGTGGAATATGAAACGGCAAAACGCCACTACGCGCATGTGGACTGCCCCGGCCACGCCGACTATATAAAAAACATGATCACCGGCGCCGCACAGATGGACGGCGGCATCATTGTGGTGGCCGCCACGGACGGCCCCATGCCGCAGACGCGTGAACACATTCTGCTGGCCCGTCAGGTCGGTGTGCCCCAGCTTGTTGTTTTCCTGAACAAGTGCGACCTCGTTGACGACGAAGAACTGCTTGAACTTGTGGAACTGGAAGTGCGTGAACTGCTCTCCACCTACAATTTCCCCGGCGAAGACGTGCCGGTGATTCGCGGTTCGGCCCTGAAAGCGCTGGAATGCGATGATCCCAACGCGCCCGAAGCCAAGTGCATCCTTGATCTTCTGCAGGCCTGCGACGACTTTATTCCCGAACCGCAGCGCGACATAGACAAACCCTACCTCATGCCCATTGAAGACGTGTTCTCCATTTCCGGGCGCGGTACAGTGGTGACCGGACGTGTTGAACGCGGCATCCTGAAAGTGGGCGACGAAGTGGAAATTGTGGGCATCAAGGCCACCCAGAAAACCACTTGCACAGGCGTTGAAATGTTCCGCAAACTGCTTGATCAGGGTCAGGCTGGCGACAATATCGGCGCGCTTTTGCGCGGCACCAAGCGTGACGACGTGGAGCGCGGGCAGGTGCTTGCCGCGCCCAAGTCCATCACGCCGCACAAAAAATTCAAGGCGGAAGTATACGTGCTTTCCAAGGAAGAAGGCGGTCGTCATACGCCCTTCTTCTCCGGCTATCGCCCGCAGTTCTATTTCCGCACAACAGACATAACGGGGGTCATCAACCTGCCCGACGGCGTGGAAATGGTAATGCCCGGCGACAACTCGCAATTCATTGTTGAGCTTATCGCTCCCATCGCCATGGAAAATGGTCTGCGCTTCGCCATCCGCGAGGGCGGCCGCACTGTGGGATCCGGCGTTGTCACAGAGATTGTCGAGTAGCGTATGCGAGTTAATGTTATTCTTGCTTGTACCGAGTGCAAACGGCGCAATTACAGTACCCGGAAGAACAAAAAGAACACCACCGGACGGCTGGAATTGAAAAAATATTGTCCTTGGGAAAAAAGGCATACCCTGCACAGGGAAACCAGGTAACGCATTTACTCTTGCAGGGCAGTAGCTCTAACGGCTAGAGCGGCGGTCTCCAAAACCGCAAGTTGGGGGTTCGAATCCCTCCTGCCCTGCCATTTTGAACGCGTCTGGAAACAGCGGGGGGAACTTTATGGCAAAAAAACAGTATCAAGTCGGCGAGGCAAATCCTGAGAAGGCCCCGAACCCGGTAACGCGCCTTGTGCGTTACCTGGAGGACGCCAAGGGCGAGTTGCGCAAAATAACTTGGCCCACGCTGAAAGAAACGCGCAAGGCAACCCTTGCGGTGCTGGGCTTTGTAGCTGTGATGGCGGTCATTCTGGGACTGGTGGATCTTGCCTTGTCGTCCCTTATAAAGACCATACTGTCATAAAAGGCTGTTATGAAAGATTCAATTGAGGAAACTTCAGATACGTCTGATGCCGTGCGGTGGTATATTGTGCACACCTACTCCGGGTTTGAGCAGCGCGTGCAGAAAACTATCGTCGAGATGAGCCGTACCGGTCAGGATCAGGGACTGATCAAAGAAGTTGTCGTTCCCACCGAAAAAGTCATTGAATTGGCAAAAGGCGGAGAAAAACGAACGACAACAAGCAAGATATACCCCGGTTATGTTATGGTGCGCATGGTCATGACGGATTTGTCGTGGCACCTTGTGCAGTCCATACCAAAGGTTACCGGTTTTGTCGGCGGTAAAAACCGCCCGACGCCCATGCTCGACAGCGAGGCGCAGCGTATTCTGGCCATTATGGAAACCCGCCAGGAAACCCCGAGGCCGAAGTTCAACTTCGACCGGGGCGACGAGGTGCGCGTTATCGACGGGCCGTTCGGCGGTTTCAACGGTGTGGTGGAAGACGTCAACTATGATAAAGGCAAACTGCGCGTTTCCGTTTCCATTTTCGGTCGTCAAACGCCGGTGGAACTGGACTTTGTACAGGTTTCTAAAGGATAGCACTCATGGCAAAAAAAGAAGTCGCCAAAATTAAATTGCAGATTCCCGCCGGCGCCGCCAATCCGTCGCCTCCCGTCGGGCCGGCTCTTGGCCAGCACGGGCTGAACATCATGGGCTTCTGCAAGGAATTCAATGCCCGCACACAGGATCAAAAGGGAATGATCATCCCTGTGGTTATAACGGTTTTTGCCGACCGTTCCTTCACCTTCATCACCAAAACGCCCCCGGCGTCGGTGCTGATCATGAAGGCGGCAAAGATTGAAAAAGGTTCCGGCGAACCCAATCGCAACAAGGTGGGCAGCCTCTCCCTTGCCCAGGTGGAAGAGATAGCCAGACTGAAACTGCCTGATCTCAACGCCGCCTCGCTGGAATCCGCTGTGAAATCAATTTCCGGCACTGCCCGCAGCATGGGCATTGACGTTATATAAGGAAGATCTCATGCCCAGACACGGCAAAAACTTTCGCAAGGCCATTGAAGGCTGCGACACGCAAGCGCGATTCAGCATTGAAGACGCTGTCGACAAATCCATCAGCACCGCATTTGCAAAATTTGATGAAACTGTTGATGTCGCCATACGCTTGGGTGTAGACCCAAAATATTCCGACCAGATGGTGCGCGGCGCCGTTACTCTGCCCAACGGCCTTGGCAAAACAGTCCGCGTGGCTGTTTTCTGCAAGGGCGAAAAACAGGCCGAAGCCAGAAACGCGGGCGCAGATATTGTCGGCGCTGAAGACCTTGTGGCCAAAATCAAGGAAGGCTGGCTTGAATTTGACGCGGCCGTCGCAACACCGGACGTTATGGCCCTTGTCGGACAGATCGGACGCGTGCTTGGCCCACGCGGTTTGATGCCCAACGCGAAAACCGGTTCCGTCACGTTTGACGTGGCAAAAGTTGTGAGCGAACTCAAGGCCGGACGCGTGGAGTTCAAGATAGACAAGGCCGGCGTTCTGCACGCGCCGCTTGGCAAAGTTTCTTTTGGTTCCGGCAAGATCCTGGGCAATCTCAAGGCGCTGCTTGAAACTGTCAACCGCCTGAAACCTACAGCCGCCAAAGGAGCTTATCTGCTCTCCATGGCGGTTTCCACCACAATGGGCCCGGGATTCAAAGTCGACATGCCGCAGGTGAAAAAATTTCTTGAGGGGTAACTCTCAAGGTGGTTGTGCAAACAACCCTGGCTATGGAATACGGAATTCGAGTCGAAGACGACAGGCGGGTTTACGCCCTTAATTTCCTGTCCAGACGTTTTTTCTTTGGCTCGGCATTCCACCTGGCAACCCCGGACGTGAGAGGTATCACGTGAACAGGTCTGAAAAATCCGCACTTATTGAGGCAATCAAGGCAAACGCCGAAAAAGCTTCCTTTGCGGTACTGACGGATTTCAAGGGGATGACGGTGGAAGAGCTGACGAACCTCAGGGTGAGCCTGCGCAACGCGGGCGGCGAATACCATGTCGTCAAAAACACCCTGGCTCGTATCGCTCTGACCGGCGGAACACACAACGCGCTCACGGATAAATTCCATGAGAATTGCGGCGTGGCCCTTGGATTCGACGATCCAGTGGCAGTGGCGAAGGCGCTCAACGATTTTGTCAGGCAAAGCAAGCTGTTCAAGCTTCGCTGCGCAAGCCTTGAGGGCAAGGCGATGACAGCCGCCCAGATAGAGGCTTTGGCAAAACTGCCGGGCAGGGAACAACTGCTCGGTCAGTTGCTCGGCACAATGAACGCCGTGCCCACAAGCTTTGTGTCACTGTTTGCCAATATTCTGCGCGGCTTGCTCTATGCCCTGAAAGGCATTGAGGAACAAAAAAGCAAGGCCGCCGCGTAGTACGCAGACAGTAAAAATCTTAACAGCCAAAGATCAGGAGTGTATCATGGCCGTAACCCAAGAAGACGTAGTCACATTTATCTCCAACATGACCGTGTTGGAACTTTCAGAGTTTATCAAGGAACTTGAAGAAAAATTTGGCGTGTCCGCCGCCGCGCCCGCAGCCGCCATGATCATGGCCGCGCCCGCAGCCGGTGACGGAGCGGCGGCGGAAGAGGAAAAAACGGAATTCGACGTTATCCTCAAGGAAACAGGCGCCAACAAAATCGGCGTCATCAAGGTGGTGCGCGCCCTGACAAGCCTGGGGCTTAAAGAGGCCAAGGAAAAGGTTGACAGCGCGCCCTCCACGATCAAGGAAGCCGTTTCCAAGGAAGAAGCCGAAGACGCCAAAAAGCAGCTTACCGAGGCCGGAGCCACAGTCGAAGTCAAGTAGAACATTTTCAGAATGGAAGTGTTCCGGCGCTGTTGCGGCCCCTGCCCGGCGGAATCAGACGGTTCCGCCGGGCAGAGGCATTTTATGAGCATTTAAGGATGCCCCCGGCCAGAGCCGCGGCCATGCTTGCGGTGCTGGCCGGTTCCGTGATTATGCGACTTTTCGCATAGAGTGGTTTGCCATCGAAAATTTTTTTGAAAATCATTATCACAAATTTCTTGCCTAAAATTAAAATTCGGGTTATTTCTATTCGTTCCATATATGGTGCTGGAGGCCCTTGCGCGACTTGTATAACTTACCATAATCACACTTTTTTTAAAGCAAGCAAAAACTGCGTCCTGTTTTTACAAGGCAGAATGGGGTTTTTTGTTGTCTTTGGTGTGACCGTGCAAAATGGTTATCGGCGTCAGGCTTTCATAATATTGTTCATTCCGGGTGCAAACCGTTATCTGTCATGAGGTGCTCATGGGCCAGCTCACAAAACAATTCGGCAAAATAAAAATCACACTCTCCATCCCCCATCTGCTGAACCTGCAGATTGATTCATACCACAAATTTCTTCAGGAGGGTGTGCCGGATGCGCAACGCCGCCGTGACGAAGGTCTGGAAGGCGTCTTTCACACTGTCTTTCCTATTGAAGATTTCAACAAAACCGCAAGCCTTGAATTTGTCAATTACGAAATCAGCGAACCCAAATACGATCAAGCCGAGTGCATTTCCAAGGGCCTGACGTACGAAGCGCCCATGCGCATCAAAGTGCGCCTCGTGGTCTACGATACCGATGACGCTTCGGGCAACAGGACAATCCGCGACATAAAAGAGCAGAACATCTTTTTTGGCACCCTGCCGCTTATGACGGAAAAAGGCACGTTCATAATAAACGGCACCGAACGCGTTATCGTCAACCAGTTGCAGCGTTCGCCCGGCATCATCTATGAGCACGACGGAGGCAAAACCCATACCAGCCGCAAAGTGCTTTACTCCTGCCGCGTCATCCCCATGCGCGGGTCCTGGCTGGATTTTGATTTTGACCACAAGGACATACTCTACGTTCGCATTGATCGTCGGCGTAAAATGCCTGCCACCATTCTTTTCAAGGCCATGGGGATGAGCAAGGCGCAGATACTCGACTACTTCTACAGCCGGGAACACTATCTGCTGGAGAACGACGGCAGGCTGCTCCTGGAAATGCAGAAGGATCTTTACCGCAAGGACAACGCCTACACCGACATTACCGGCGCTGACGGAATCGTTATTGTAAAGGCCGGAAAAGCTATCTCCAAACGCGCATGGCGGCTTATCTGCGAATCCGGCACACCTGCTGTCGAGGTGCGCCCGGATCTGCTGGAAGGCATGTTTCTGGCCGAAGACGTCGCGGACCCAAAAACCGGAGAAGTGCTGGTCGAGGCGGCCGACGAAATCACCTCCGGCCTGGTGGAGCGCATGCGCGAGGCCGGCATCAAGCGTGTGGCAGTTTTGCACACCAGGGGCACGGACACATCATCCTCCATTCGGGATACGCTTGTGCAGGATCATACGGCGGACCAGTTGAAAGCGCAGGAAGAAATCTATCGCAGGCTGCGCCCCTCGTCACCGCCGACCGCAGAAATTGCGGCATCGTTCTTTGAAAACCTGTTCCGCAATCAGGACTATTACGACCTTTCGCCGGTAGGGCGCTACAAACTCAACCAGCGCCTTGAGCTCAAGGAGTCGGCGGAAACGCGAACGCTGACCAACGAAGATATTCTCACTGCCATCAAAATTCTGGTTCAGCTCAAGGACGGACACGGCCCGGCGGACGATATCGATCATCTGGGCAAGCGACGCGTGCGCCTTGTCGGCGAACTTGTGGAAAACCAGTACCGCATCGGCCTTGTGCGCATGGAGCGCGCCATCAAGGAACGCATGAGCCTTCAGGAAATTTCCACGCTCATGCCTCACGACCTGATCAATCCCAAGCCCGTGGCCGCGGTGCTGAAAGAATTTTTCGGCACTTCCCAACTTTCCCAGTTTATGGATCAGACCAATTCGCTTTCGGAGGTCACGCACAAGCGCCGCCTTTCAGCTCTTGGCCCCGGCGGGCTTACGCGCGAACGCGCGGGTTTTGAAGTGCGCGATGTACATACGTCGCACTACGGACGGATATGCCCCATTGAAACGCCTGAAGGGCCAAATATCGGCCTCATCGTTTCTCTGACCACTTTTGCCAAAGTGAACGACTACGGTTTTATTGAAACGCCGTATCGTGTGGTGCGCAACGGCAACCTGACAAATGACGTCATCCACCTTGACGCTTCAAGCGAAGAGGAACAGGTGATCGCCCAGGCCAACGCCCGCATGGACAAGGACGGGCGACTGCTGGACGAATTTGTCACCGTGCGCGTCAAGGGCGAAGTGGAAATGCGCAGCCGCAACGAAGTAACGCTCATGGACATCTCGCCAAGTCAGATGGTTTCCATCTCCTCGGCGCTGATTCCTTTTCTGGAACACGACGACGCAAACCGCGCCCTGATGGGATCCAACATGCAACGCCAGGCTGTGCCGCTCTTGCGCTCGGAAAAACCGCTTGTCGGCACCGGCATGGAAGTGGACGTGGCGCGGGACTCCGGGGCGTGCATCGTTGCCCCTGCCGACGGCAAAGTTGAATATGTGGACGCCGACCGCATTGTGGTGGCTTATGAAGGAGAACATCATACAGACCAGGGCGAGGTTCGCGCCTATGATCTGCTCAAATTCCACAAGTCCAACCAGAACTCCTGCTTCGGCCAAAAACCCACCTGCCATCCGGGGCAGATCATAAAAAAAGGGCATATCCTGGCCGATGGTCCCGGCATTGACGGCGGTGAATTGGCGCTCGGCAAAAATCTGGTGGTCGCCTTTATGCCCTGGTGCGGTTATAATTATGAAGATTCCATTCTCATTTCAGAGCGCACGGTCAAGGAAGACGTCTTCACATCCATTCACATTGAAGAATTTGAAGTAGTGGCCCGCGACACCAAACTCGGAGCGGAGGAAATCACGCGCGATATTCCCAACGTCAGTGAAGACATGCTGCGCAATCTGGACGAAAGCGGCATCATCTGCATTGGCGCGACTGTCAAGCCGGACGACATCCTGGTGGGAAAAATTACCCCCAAGGGGGAAACACAGCTTACGCCGGAAGAAAAACTCCTGCGCGCCATCTTCGGCGAAAAAGCGCGTGATGTGAAAAATACTTCTCTGAAGGTGCCGCCGGGTGTGGAAGGCACCATCATTGACGTCAAAGTTTTCAATCGTCGTTCCGGTGAAAAGGACGAACGTACCCTGGCCATTGAAAAATATGACATCGCGGTGCTGGACCAGAAGGAAGCCGATCACGCGCACGCGCTGGAAAATCGCACCCGCGCCCTGCTTGCGCCGCATGTCCTCGGCAAGCAGACAGCCGTTACATTGCCCGGCAAAAAAAGGGGTGAAATATGGCTGGAGGCGGGCGCGGCGCTTTCCGAAGAACATCTTGAACGACTCCCGGTCAAAAAACTGGCCGGTCTTTTCAAAAACAAGGCCGCCAACGACGCGGTGGCCGAAATTCTTAAGGAGTATGACCGCAGACTGGCCTGCGTCAAGGCCATTTATGACACAAAAAGGGAAAAGGTCACCGAGGGAGACGACCTTGCCCCCGGTGTCATCAAAATGGTCAAAGTGCACATCGCCATCAAACGCAAACTCTCGGTGGGCGACAAAATGGCCGGCCGTCACGGCAACAAGGGCGTTGTTTCCTGCATCCTGCCGGAAGAGGACATGCCTTTCTTCGCTGACGGTCGCCCGGTCGACATTGTGCTCAATCCTCTGGGCGTGCCTTCGCGCATGAACATCGGCCAAATTATGGAAACGCATCTTGGCTGGGGAGCAAAAGTGCTGGGCCGCCAGCTTGCCGAACTGCTGGATTCCGGCGCGGCCTTGCAGACAGTGCGTAACGATGTCAAAAGCACCTTCGCTTCCGAGGATATCAACGCCCTTGTGGACAGCATGGACGATGAGGAATTTATCGCCTCGGTCAAAAAACTGAAAAGCGGCATCGTGACCAAAACCCCGGTATTTGACGGCGCGACGGAAGACGAAATCTGGGCATGGATGGACAGGGCGGGCCTTGAAAATGACGGAAAAACCGTTCTGTACGACGGCCGCACGGGCGAACCCTTCAAAAACCGCGTCACCACGGGCGTCATGTACATGCTGAAACTGCATCATCTTGTGGATGAAAAAATTCACGCCCGCTCCACCGGCCCCTATTCCCTTGTGACGCAGCAGCCTCTGGGCGGCAAAGCCCAGTTTGGCGGGCAGCGGCTCGGCGAGATGGAAGTTTGGGCGCTGGAGGCATACGGCGCGGCCTACCTCCTTCAGGAATTCCTTACCGTCAAATCCGATGATGTTGGCGGACGTGTAAAAATGTATGAAAAAATCGTCAAGGGCGACAATTTCCTGGAAGCCGGCCTGCCGGAATCCTTTAATGTCCTGGTCAAGGAATTGATGAGTCTGGGTCTGAATGTGACCCTGCACCAGGAAGAAGGAAAGAAACGCCCCAAACGTGTCGGCTATATGCGTGAGCGTGACGAGAGCGCGGAATAACGTGACGCGCTGAATGACAACGATTCCATACAAGACTTTATAAAAAACAGGGTACGAACTATGAGCATGGACGATCTTTTCACTGCTCGCGGCGCATCGGTCAATGTTGCCGACATACGCAATCTCAAAGCAATCCAGATTTCCATCGCCTCGCCCGAATCCATCAGGGAATGGTCTTACGGCGAGGTTAAAAAACCGGAAACCATCAACTACCGCACGTTCAAACCGGAGCGGGACGGGCTGTTCTGCGCCAAAATTTTTGGTCCGGTAAAAGATTATGAGTGCAACTGCGGAAAATACAAACGCATGAAGCACCGCGGCATTGTCTGCGAAAAATGCGGGGTGGAAGTCATCGCTTCCAAGGTGCGGCGCGAAAGAATGGGGCACATCGAGCTTGCGACGCCCGTTGCCCATATCTGGTTTTTGAAGACCCTGCCCTCGAAAATCGGTACCCTGCTTGACATGACAATGGCTGATCTGGAAAAAGTGCTGTACTTTGACTCCTATATGGTCATTGATCCCGGACAGACCACCTTGCAGCAGCGTCAGGTTATTTCCGAGGATCAATACCTCCAGATTATAGATCACTATGGACGGGAGGATGTGCTTACCGTCGGCATGGGCGCAGAAGCTGTCCGCGGCCTGCTTGAATCCATGGATCTGGAAAAACTGCGCAGGGAACTGCGTGAAGAAAATGAATCCACCAAGAGCCAGACCAAAAAAAAGAAACTGACCAAGAGGCTCAAAATAGTGGAGGCTTTTCTGGAATCCCAGAACAAGCCCGAATGGATGATCATGGAAGTCATCCCCATCATTCCGCCGGAACTGCGCCCGCTGGTGCCGCTGGACGGAGGGCGTTTCGCCACATCGGACCTGAACGACCTGTACCGCCGCGTCATCAATCGCAACAACCGCCTGAAACGCCTCATGGATCTGGGCGCGCCGGAAATCATCATCCGCAATGAAAAACGCATGCTCCAGGAGGCGGTGGACGCCCTTTTCGACAACGGTCGCCGGGGACGGGCAATTACCGGCACAAACGGCCGTCCGCTCAAATCACTCTCGGACATGATAAAGGGCAAGCAGGGGCGCTTCCGCCAGAATCTGCTCGGCAAACGCGTGGACTATTCCGGCCGTTCGGTCATCACTGTCGGCCCCTATCTCAAACTGCACCAGTGCGGTTTGCCCAAAAAAATGGCTCTTGAACTGTTCAAACCCTTTATTTACTCCGAGCTGGAAAAACGCGGCTACGCCTCTACCATTAAAAGCGCAAAAAAGATGGTGGAACGCGAAGAGCTTGTCGTATGGGACATCCTCTCCGATGTGGTGCGCGAATACCCCATTTTGCTCAACCGCGCTCCAACCCTGCACCGCCTTGGCATACAGGCTTTTGAGCCATTGCTTGTCGAGGGCAAGGCCATCCGCCTGCATCCGCTTGTCTGCTCCGCCTATAACGCGGACTTTGACGGCGACCAGATGGCCGTGCATATTCCGCTTTCAGTGGAAGCGCAGATCGAATGTCGCGTGCTGATGATGAGCACCAACAATATTCTTTCCCCGGCCAACGGCGCGCCGGTCATCGTGCCCTCACAGGATATTGTTCTCGGGCTGTATTACATGACGGTTGAACGCAGTTTTGAACAGGGCGAGAACATGATTTTCTGTGCTCCCTGGGAAGTGGAATCTGCCTATGACAACGGGATTGCTTCCCTGCACGCCCAAATCCGGATGCGCATGCCCGACGGCAAACTGTGCAGAACAACCCCCGGACGAGTGCTTGTCAGCAATATCCTGCCCGGTGGATTGCCCTTTGATCTTGTCAACTGCGTGCTGACCAAAAAAAATATCGCGCGCCTTGTCGGGGCCGCCTATCGGCAATGCGGCATCAAAGCCACCGTTATCCTTTGCGACAGGCTCAAGGACCTTGGCTATGAATTCGCCACCCGCGCGGGTGTGACCATCGGCGTGAAGGATCTGACCATTCCCAAAAAGAAAAAGGCCATTCTGGCGAAATCCCAGGCTGACGTGGACGATATTGAGCAGCAGTACCGCGACGGCATCATCACACGCACGGAAAAATACAACAAGGTGGTTGATGTCTGGACAAAGGCCACGCAAGATGTTTCCACGGAAATGACGGATGAAATTTCACACGAAATCCTGATCAACCCCAAAACAAACGAAAAAGTGGAAAATCAGAGTCTTAACCCGATTTTTATGATGTCGAACTCCGGAGCGCGCGGCAATCAGGATCAAATGCGCCAGCTTGCCGGCATGCGCGGACTGATGGCAAAACCGTCCGGCGAAATTATTGAAACGCCCATCACCTCCTCCTTCCGCGAGGGCCTTTCGGTGTTGCAGTATTTCACATCCACGCACGGCGCGCGCAAAGGACTTGCGGACACGGCGCTCAAAACGGCCAACTCCGGTTATCTGACGCGCCGCCTTGTTGACGTGGTTCAGGACGTGATAGTTTCCACAAACGACTGCGGCACGGCGGACGGCATTGAGCTGACAAGAGACAACGGCGACATCAAATCTCCCCCGCTCTCGGAGCGGGTTGTCGGCCGTGTGCTGCTCTATCCTGTGCCGGATCCGGACGACGCGGACAAAATCCTGCTTCGTGAAAACACGCTTATCGCAGAAGATGAAGCGGTGTTGCTGGATGAAAAAGGCATTGTTTCCGTCACCGTGCGCTCACCTCTGACCTGCCAGGCGGAGCGCGGCATCTGCGCCTTGTGTTACGGACGGGATCTGGCGCGGGGGCATCTTGTCAATATCGGCGAAACAGTGGGCATTATCGCCGCCCAATCCATTGGCGAGCCGGGCACGCAGTTGACCATGCGCACATTCCACATCGGCGGCACGGCTTCAAGTACGGTTGAAAAACACAAACACGAGGCCATGAACACCGGCCGCGTCATCCTGCACCGCGTCAAAACTGTGGAAAATCGTGAAGGCGCGCAGCTTGTGCTCGGCAAAAGCGGTCAACTGACCGTTGTAGACCCGCAGGGACGTGAACGGGAAAAATACATATTGCCCAACGGCGCGCGCCTCATGGTGCATAACGGCCAGGAAGTGACGAAGGGCGCTGTGCTCGCGGAATGGGATCCCACCAACGAACCCTTTATATCCGAAGAAAACGGCAGCGTCCGCTTCTCGGACATTATTGAGGGCAAAACCGTGCAGGAAAAGGTGGACGACGTGACCCGGCAGGCCTCATTGACAATTATGGAGTACCGTACCACCAATTTCCGCCCGACCATCTCCATCTGCGACGTAGCCGGCAATGTGAAAAATCGCGGGCAGAGCGCGGCCATGGCCGCGTATACCTTGCCTGTCGGCTCCATCATCATGGTCAAGGACAGCCAGGAAATTCAGGCAGGCGACATTATAGCCCGCAAACCCCGCGAAACGTCAAAAACAAAGGATATCGTCGGCGGTCTGCCGCGCGTGGCCGAACTTTTTGAGGTGCGCAAACCCAAGGACAAAGCCGAGGTTTCCGATATCGCCGGCACCATTGCCTATGCCGGAGAATCCAAGGGCAAACGCAAACTTGTCGTCACGCCCGAAGTGGGCGAAGCCAAGGAATATCTTGTGCCCAAGGGCAAGCATATCACAGCGGCGGACGGTGATTTTGTCGAAGCCGGCGACCCGCTCACCGAAGGCTATCCCGAACTGCACGACATCCTCCGCACCAAGGGCGAAAAATACCTCGCCAAATACCTTGTGGATGAAATTCAGGAGGTCTACCGCTTCCAGGGTGTGGGCATTGACGACAAACACATTGAAGTGATTGTCCGCCAGATGCTCAAAAAGCTGACTGTCGTCGATTCCGGCGGCACCAGTTTCCTTGTGGGCGAACAGGTGGACAAAAACGAATTCAGAACGGAAAACCAGAAAATTGAGGCCGAAGGGTTGCAGCCCGCCAAGGCTGAACCGCTGGTGCTGGGCATTACCCAGGCTTCACTGACGACCTCGTCATTTATTTCAGCGGCTTCCTTCCAGGAAACCACGAAAGTGCTCACGGAGGCTTCCCTCAAAAGCAAAATGGATTATTTGCGCGGCCTGAAAGAAAACGTCATCGTCGGTCGCCTTATTCCGGCCGGAACGGGCTATCGTGAATATGTGAACGGCGATATCGTCGTGCCGGACCAGAAGGAACGCCCTGACAGATTCTTGGAAGAAATTGAGGAGAATCCTGTACTTGTAGACTTGGGGCAGTAATTCCCTGTTGCCGCAAAAGGCAGCGCCTCATTATTCGGATTTCAGATAAAAATTGCGTCCTGCAATTTTTATCTGCCGCCGAAGTTTGACAGTTTTTAGCGTATAAATATTGTAAATTCAATGTATTATCGAAAATGGCTTGGGTGCTTTCGTACTACAGGTCTATCATTTGAATCTGATGTCCGGATGGCAAGGCAACTCCCAGTTTTTCCATGATTTCTTTTTGTTCCGGCGTCAATTGGGAGAGCAAAAGCGTAAGCTTGTCCCCGTAACGAAATGTGCCGATTTTGATTT
>JAISZT010000138.1 GCA_031284485.1 Desulfovibrio sp. | reverse complement strand
CATTCATCCCAAGGGATAATTTCATTCATAATACGCAGAAACTCTTCGCGTTTTGTTGTACGCTTGCGCATGCTGTATTCCACATCGCTGAAGTTGAGTTGCCGCATCGTTATTACCTCAGGTCTGACCATTCTTACCATATTTGCGGCACAATGGCGATCCGTACACGACGATTAAATCAGTGTTTCTTTGATTTGCAAAGTCAGAAGAGAGTATGTCAACGCTGATTTTTGCCGCATCAATAACATGGATAAACTCTCTGATTTCCTGACCTGTGCCGTGATAAACAATTTTTTTGTCGCAAACAGCCTGTCTCACAAGCTTGTATATACTGTCCCTCTCATCCGCTCGTGGGCCATAAAGAGAGCCATAGCGTAGGCACGTGTATTCAAGCCCATATAATTTATGAAATGTTTCAATATATGCTTCACACAGTTGCTTGCTGCATCTGTAAAAATACCCGAGATCACTGTAGGCATAAGCTGTGCTAGCAAAAACAAAACGCTTTATTTTTGCCTTTTCCGCAGCATCAAGCAGGTACACTGTTCCCATGATGTTGATTTGCGCTGTTTCAACCGGGCGCTCCTTGCATTCATCAATATCAGCGATGCCGGCAAAGTGATATACAATGTCTATATCCTATACAAGATGCTCCAGCAAAGGACGATCCAGCAAGTCACCAGTGACCATGCGCTGATTAATCCGGCGCCAAGGGGAAGGCTTCCGGTCAAAAATGACCACGTCATGCCCGGCCTCAGCAAGTGCATCCGCAACATGGCTGCCCAAAAACCCGGAACCGCCTGTTACAAGGACTTTCATGCTCTTTCCTCTTTTCTTTTCAGCGCAAGTATTTCCGCCTGGATAAAATCCTCTTCCTCATCAATATCTATTGCCTCAAGCACATTCAGGGGATACATCAGTGGTTTAAGACCGATGCGCCGGTTTCCCGCCTTTCTGAAACTTTCGTGTGAAAAAACATACATGCATGAATTTTCTTCAAAAAGCGGATGCAAGTCCTGCGTCCGCAACAATTCAAGCGGATTATGGTTTACCGGCAATCCATTTGGCCAATAGAATCTGGCTTGCAGCTTTGTGACAGAAAAAAGCGAATCATGGCGAGACAAACTATTAAAGTATGTCAATATGCCTTTTTCCATTGATTTCAACGTCAGCAGCGGATTGGTGGAGTGCGTTTGCAGCACATGCTCTGTGGAGACAAATTGCAGATCGTGCGCTATGATGTCATTCATGGGCACGTCACCGCCACATAATTCCGCCGGTCGCTCAATCACTCTTACTTTTGCTCTTGATTGTGCGAATTGCGAAATTTTTGCGCTGTCGGTATTTACCAGAACAGTTTCAATCATCGAACAGGCCACAAGGCTATCAAGCACATGAAAAAGCAGAGGCATCCCAGCAAAGTCACGAATATTTTTATTGGGTACCCTCTCTGAGTGACCCTTCATGGGAAGAAGCGCGGTGATACGTTGCATGTTACGTCTCTCGGGCGCCATGCCGCCCTTTCAGTTCAAACGCTGATGGTTTGAGACAATACGCTTCCAGAAATCCCAGCATATCTTCTTGCCAGTTTTGCGTTTTTGCCGCGCCCGCGTCATTGATGCAGAAAAAGGGCTGCAGCGTGCCTTTGTCCTTTTCCCGTAGCATGGCGTCATAATAGACCTTGCGGTCATAGTGCCGGCAGTTCATGTAATAAAAGGGCATGTCGCAGGGCACGGCCCGTTCGGCGGTATAGGCCCACAGCGGCGCGGCGTGGCAGGTGAAGACCATGCCCGTGTGTTCGCGGAAGCGTTTTTGCCCGAATTCCCGTACCGCCTCCTCGTAAAAGGCGTAGGCCGCAATCGAATTGCTCCTGCTCTGCGGATACGGCACATGGGCGGCGATCAGGTCCGAGGCCGGGCGAATGCCCTTTTTTTCCATATAAGTCCGGGTATTGGCATAGGATGCCGTATGGGGCGTATCGCCGCGCGCGGCGACAACCGGATTGGTTTCTGTGGACAGAATACACATGGGGATTCCAGCTTTCTTCAGCATGTCAATACCCAGCCCGTCTCCGCGATGGCAGCGCACCATCTCCCGACCGTCCTGATCAACATACACGGCATTGTCAGTCATGACACCGTCAAAATCAAAAACGATCAGTGCCGGAGGCTTGGGCAAGACACGAATTTTGGGCATGTTCGACATTCACTCCGGGGCAAAGATGCCGATAATCGTGTCGCACTTGCCCATTGCGGCAAGAGCGTCAGCGTAACACTGACTCAGTACGGGATTGCTCAGTTGCGACCACGCAAGCTGCCCGCCCGGTTTGCCCCGCGCCAACCAGTACAGATGGTTCGCCAGAGGATAGCGCTGAAACTGCCGCATATCCACAGTATTACATCCCGCCTTGCTCATGAGCATTTGCAGCGTACCCGGTGTATACAAAAACAAGTGCGGACTCCAGTAAGTAAATTGAGAAAAAGGCGCATTCTCATACAATGTCAGCAGAGCATCGCTCGCGCTGGGCACTTCCACCAAAAGAATACCCCCCCCCCCTACTGTATTTATTTTTAAATATTTCAATATATTACGAATAATTTCGAGCGGATTCGACAGATGTTCCAGCACATGAAACATGGTGACAACGTCAAAACGGCTGTCATCCGGTATGTCCGCCAAATGCCGCACAACAGGGATACCCATGTTTTTGTGGACGTCGATCCAGCCTTTGTCAGGCTCCAGTCCCAGCACAATGTCGGCTTTTGTTTTTGCCAGAGCCAGAAAACCTCCGTCACCGCAGCCAAAATCAAGCAGGGATTTTCCGGCAAAGAGCGGATAAAAGTCGTGGAAACGCCGCACATTGTTTTCATCCCCAACTGTCTGCATAATTTTCGGGTCACAAGGGGTGCCGTCTCGCATGTGGGAGTCTTCGTAAAAATGCGCGTCAATGTGGCTGAATGAAGAAAGCCTCACAAGACCGCAAGAAGTACATTCCAACGGAACCAGAGCGGCGTTGTCTCTGGCGTGGCCCGGTCTGACTGTGTAGCTGTCGGAACCGCACAGGCAGCATTTGAAGTTTTCAATGTTCATCCGTGACATGAATGTTTCGTGCGGCAGGCATGGCATGTGTGAAAGCGCGCCGTTTCCATACGCGCCTTACAGCAACTTGTTCAAGGCCACGATAACAGCGGCAGCCCCGACCACTATGCTGCCGAGTTTGACGGTCAGCCTGGACTCAAGGTTGTCAAATCTTGCGTCTATTACCTTGAATTTAAGCTCTATTTCTGTTTCAAATCGTTTGATCTCGGTCTTGGTTGATTCTTCCAGACGCTTTATCACTGTTTCCAGACGCAGGATCTCGGTCTTGGTTGATTCTTCCAGACGCTTTATCACTGTTTCCAGACGCAGAATATCCGTCTTGGTTGATTCTTCCAGACGCTTTATCACTGTTTCCAGACGCAGGATCTCCGTCTTGGTTGATTCTTCCAGACGCTTTATCACTGTCTCCAGACGCAGAATATCCGTCTTGGTGGCCAGCCTCTCATCCATGATCTCACGTTGCAATTCGGCAAAGCCTTCCGCCTGTTCGCGGGGAAGGCCGATTTCCTGAAGCCGTTTGGCATAGCGCAGGGTGTCGAACATCACCGGCGGCGCGTACTGCGCAGATTCCGGAGCGGCGGAAATGGTACTCATGCTGAATCCCCTTGGTGGCGCAAGATATTACACGCTCACCGGGCCACGGTCAAGGGTGGGGGCGGGCGCCTCTTTTTTCACCAGCCGGAAACTGCCGGTTCATCAGAAGAGAGTGTTTACTTTCGGGAGAGGGTTCCTTGATCACGATTCCCACATTCCCAGTCAATGAGTTGACCGGTATCGTAACAATAAGCCTTCCATATCCAAAGTTTGTTTTTTTTGAACGCAGATAGTGCCACAT
>JAISZT010000120.1 GCA_031284485.1 Desulfovibrio sp. | reverse complement strand
GCATGGTAGGCGTCCTTTTTTGCCGACAAAACATTTTTTTCCGCTGCGTTGTAGGTAAAAACAAAAGCGTTGTCCTGTCCTTCCGCCCTGTGACAGAGACCGCAAGAAACAACGCCCTCTTTTTGCAGAGCCTGCGTATGCCGTTCGTGCGGGAAGGAAACAGGAGGTTGTTCAGATTGCTTGCCGTCACAGGCGATTTCCACCACCATGCCGCCGCGTGGCGTTCCGGTTACAGAAGCGTTGTCTCCCCGAACTGGCGTAAAAAAGCAAACCAGGGAGGCCACCGTCAAAACAGCCGTAATGCAAATACGTTTTCGGCATTTCATAATCGCCCCCCGGATCAGATGCGTTTTCCATAAGCCAGTGCGGCAAAAACAGGTCCAGGTACCAGTTAATGCAAGCTACCCGTTTTTTGGGGCGGTATGAAATATTTTTATCTGATTTATCGTATCGGAAAAGCTGATACAAAGATTCTGCCAGACTTTCCGTGTCAACGGGCAGTGAAAGCAAGACTATTTCATGGAAAAATCGGGAAACTTGAAGGCCGCGCATCCTTGATGTCGGGTGTGGTGAAGGAGCCTTGCGGATGGCTCGGGGGCATGCCGTGGCAAACGGTTTGCGGATTCGCTACGAACCGGGCTATGAACACTCTCCTCGCTTCACCGCATTGTCCCGTGATTGATTTTTTGCTATGACTGCCTATGTTGGACATTACATATTGGCAATGGAGTGGGCATGGGGCAGGACATCTTTGATCTGGCTACTATTCTGGCATTGGTATTTTTCGCCGCTCGGGGATTCATGCGCGGGTTTGTCGGCGAACTGGCCGGCATGGTGTCGCTGGCTGGCGGTCTTTGGGCGGCATACGCGTGGCATCCGCAGTTGTCGTCGTATCTCACAGCTATACGCGACCCCACATGGCGCGTCATTGCCGCCTATGTGCTGATTTTCCTGGCCGTCATCATACTTGTTGCCATACTGGCCAGAGCACTGCAAAAAATCCTCTCCTTTTCCTTTGTTTCCTGGGCCGACAAACTGGCGGGCGGTCTGCTGGGGCTGACAAAAGGCATCATACTTTGCGCTTTTGTCCTGCTGGTGCTGAAAAAATTTTTCTATGACGCGCCCTTTCTGCAGCAGTCGCGCGCCCTGCCGTATTTCAACGCCGTTATTGAACAGTTGCGCGCACTGCTGCCCCCGGACGCGCTCAGCAGAATTGGCCTGTAACACTGCAAAGAGAAGCTATGAAAAAAAACGCGTTTGAAGAACTGCAAGCCGTTATTGACAGACTCATCGGCCCGGACGGCTGCCCCTGGGACAAGGAGCAAAGCCCGGAAAGTCTGGCTGACTATATTATTGAAGAAAGCCACGAGCTTGTCAGCGCCATCCGTTCCGGCAATACGGCGGATGTCTGTGAGGAACTGGGCGACGTGGCCTTTCTTCTGCTGTTCGTGGCCCGCCTGTATGAGAACCGCCGGGTCTTCACCATTGACGACGCGCTGGACGTCTGCCGGGCAAAGATGGTGCGCCGCCACCCCCATGTGTTCGGCGACGCCGTGTTCAGCGACAGGGACGAGCAGCTTAAGGCGTGGGAGCGGATAAAACGGACGGAACACCAAAAACCTGACGGTGAGCCCCAGGGCGTTTTTGACAGTCTCCCCCCCTCCCTGCCGCCGCTCATCAAGGCCTACCGCATACATTCCAAGGCCGCGCGCGTCGGCTTTACCTGGCCTGAGGATGAAGAAGCCGAGCAGCAGGTGGAGGCCGAATGGCTGGAGTGGCTTGATGCAAAAGCCAACGGCGACAAAGACGCCATGATGCATGAACTGGGGGATCTGCTCTTCAGCATTACCGAGCTGGGCCGGCGAAAAGGCATCAAGGCGAACGAGGCTCTGGATTTTGCCACAAGGCGCTTTCTGCGCCGCTTCGCCCGCATGGAGGAGCTTGCGCGCGCCGGACAACAGAATTTTGCCGCGCTGACGCTGGAAGAAAAAGACGCCTTGTGGGATGCGGCAAAGGAAGAAGAAAAGGCCGTCTGACCGGGATATTCTATGTTGTCTGCACTGTTGCGATGTATGCTTGTGATGCTGGCGGTCGCCCTGCCGTCAGCCTGCGCGAGGCACGCGGCGCGGCCGGACGCGCCCGCCCCCCAGGCCGGCGCATCCGACCCGGAAAAACGTCTGCCAAGGATTGACCCGGCCTACATCCAGTGGCTTGAGCGGCAATCAATGCTGGGCATGGCCCCGCAACTGGCCTCGCAGGTTTCCGGCACGGAAATTATCTGGCATAACAGCGCCAAGGCCCAGCGCCTGTCCGTGCTGCTTGACGCCGCCCCCAACTGGTTTTATCTCAACCCGTACGCGACCGCATCGTCGCAACCGCTTTTCCGGACACTCGCCGCGCAGGGATTCGCGGATTTTCTGTCCCGAACCGGCTTTAACGGACTTTTCATCGCCCCGGCCAACGAGCGCGGCGACATCTGGCAAAAACCGGACAACGCGACGGGCGACGGAGAAAACATCACCTCCCTGAAATTTGATCCCGTTCTTGGCGACGACGAAGACTTCGCCAGACTGTCCGAACGCATGGAACAGGCGCAAATACAGATGGGCGGCAACCTGCCCCCGGCCGCCACCGGCCTCGGGCCGGATTTCATGCTCCAGGCGCGGCGCGCGGCGCGGTTTGACGGCATCTACGCCATGATCTCCGTGCCGCAAAAGAACTGGGACCTGCTGCCGCGGGCGTCGGACGAATGGGAATGCCGCCCCTTGCAGGCTGAAACAGTTGCGGCGCTGGCCCGGCTTGACCTTTTGCCCGAATCCCTGCGCCGCGACGCCCTGCCCTGGGCAGCGCCCGGCGGATGGGCCTCGACAGGCGAAGTGCGCGGAAGCGACGGCCGGACGCGGCGCTGGGTTTACCGGTACAGCCGGAGTGTCCTGCGGCCGGTTCTGCTCTGGCAGGATCCCTCCGCGCAGGCGCGGCGCATTTTTTCGGCCGCCGTCATCCGACACACGGGCTTGCAGCGGCAAACGCTGACGGGTCTCAAGCTGGAAGCGCTGATGGGTCTGGACGTCGGCGAGTACGCCGACGAGGCGCAATCTGCGGGGCGTCAGGAACTGAGCAGCCTGACGCCGGGGCTGGAGGCGCTGGATGAAGTCACCCGGGAAATCCACCGCTACGGCGGGTGGGCCATACAAAGCGACGCCTTGCCCGATCATCTCACGCCCGCCGTACTGGCCGCCGGCATCGACGTAACGCGCGACGCGGCCACGCCCGCCCTTGTCGCCCATGCCCTGCGCACCCGGGACGCGGGGCCGCTTCGCAGGCATTTGCGATCCTCCCTTGCCGCGCAGGTGAACCACAGCCGTCTGGCGCGCGGCATGGGCGACAGGGAAGACGAAGATCACCCTTCGCCCGAAGCGCGCCTTTTGGCGCTCGGGTGGCGAATAGGCCTGCCGGGATTGTGTTTTATAAGTCTGGAGCCGGCAGCAGCGCTTTCTCCTGAAAAATCCGCCGCCCCGGACATCCTCCCGCCACTGGCCCGGCTTCTGCAAAGCCGCAAACAGGCGGGGCTTGCCGGGGGCAAACTGCTTGCCGTGCTGTCCGGGCCGCCGGGTTGCATCGCGGCGATCAGCGCTCTGCCGGACGGCGGCTTCTGGCTTCTGGCCTCCAACTTTTCAGACAGGGAACGCCTGTTCTCCATCACCCTGCCTCCCGGCGCGGCAACCGGCATGGCCCGGGATGCGGTGAACGGACAACTCTTTGAAGGGCGCAGTTTTGAAATCGCCCTTGACGCCCGACAGGCTCGCCATATAGTGTTTATCGGTCAACAGAAAGGAGCGGCGCAATGACGCAGGAAAAGGTGGAATCTGACGAGGCAGAACACGCCGCCGTTTTTAAGGAAAACGGCACCGGTGAATTCAAGGCATCTGAAAAAACAGATGAAAAACCGGCAACGCCTTCGGGCGGAGACATTTTTCAGACCCTTGGCAAGGCAGGGCCGTTGCTCCTGCTGGCGCTCCTGGCGGCGCATGTCTGGCACGGCTTTGTCGGCACGGTTCTCTATTGCCCGCCGGAGGCCGACAGCATTCTGCTCTACAAGCTGACCGCCCAAAGCGGTCAATGGCTGGTGACGGCACCCGGCGATATGGTGCAATGGCCCGTGTTTACATGGTTTCTTACCCTGCTTGCCCCTCTCCTGACCCATCTGGACCTGGCCCGGAACCTGCTTTTCCCCGCCGCCGCCGCCCTGGGCGCGCTGCTGGCCCTGTTTGCCGTTTACGGCTTGAGCCGTGCCGCCGGTTTTGGAGCGCAGGCGGCCCTGGCAACCGGTCTTATCCTTCTGTGCTCCCCGGTTTTTGCCCTGATGCCCCATTTTACCGGCCCGGAAACCCTTGGCGCGGCCCTGCTGCTCCTGTCCCTCGCCTGCATCTGCCGTGGCCTGCAAAAAGAGCGGGACTGGCTCAGCCTGCCCGCCGGCTTTTTGCTGGCCGCTCTGGCCGGGTTGTGCTCGGGCCTTTTTCACGCTCTGCTTCCGCTTCTGGCCGGTTTTCTTTTTCTTGTCTGGACAGGAAAAATGCGCCGACAGCGCGCGCCGGACGCCATAGCGGGCTTCACGCTTTTCTTGCTGTGCCTGACCGTATGGCTGGGCTGTCTGATCTATACAAATTCAACCGGTTATGTACGCTACCTGCAACAAAACCTGTTTTTGTTTCCGTGGCCGCCGCAGGATAGCTGGTGGCTGCCTCTGGCCTTTGCCGGAGCGGGGCTTGTACCCTGGATTGCCCTGGTGATCTGCGTGTCCTGGAACCGTGTGCTGCTTTCAGCTTTGAGCGACCTGAAAACAAGCCGCGCCGAACGCGCCGGCACGGCCTTCGTCTGGATTTCTCTTCTTGCCGGATGCGTCCTGAGCCTGGTCTCGCCGGAAACAGAAAGCGTCGCCCTTTGCCTGCTTTGTCTTGCCGCCATCCTGCTCGGCAAGGCGCTGCTCCGTCTTTCAGCCTTGGGCAGCCGGATTTTCTACGGCATTACGGCTCTTTGCCTGTTGTTTGCGGGCCTTGCCCTCACCGCATCCGGTTTCGCCTTTTCTCTGGATGCGCTGACGCACGCCCTCTCCTTCACCCTTGCTCCGGAGCAGCGCGAACTGCTGTTGAGTCTCAAGACCGCGCCGATTGTCGGAACAATCTGCCTTGTCGCGGCGCTGGTTCTTGCGCGTTTTGTGAAACGCGGCATGCCGGGCGGCGCGTTGCTCGCCTGCGCGCTGATTTCCGTCGCCCTGACGCAGTCGGTCACCCTGCTGCTCGCTCCGGCCCTGGAAGCCGTGCCGCAGGCGCAGTTGCGCAGGGCCGACGACATCAACCCGAAGCAGGCCTCCCCGGCCCCAATGGCCAAGCCAGCCGAACCCCCCGATTCCGCGCGGATTCCGGAACAGCCGCCGGCTCCGGAGCAGGATGCGGGACAAGGCATGCAGGAGGCAGCGCCCCCGGAAGCCGTGCCAAAAGAAGATTCTCCCGCAACGTCGTCCCCGGAAAATCAGCGTCAGGAGCAGCCGTCACCGTAGCTGCGGGGCGGAACCTAACCTCAAACCGCAGGAAATCTGGAAGGACATCATGCAGTCAGGCAAGGATGCGGAAAACATATCAGTCTTGAGTTCGGAAAAGCAACCGGAAATTTCAGGGCCGGAGGGGGATGGACGTGCCTGTAAAGCTGCGTTATTGGCGACTCACAGAGGAAGAGTTTGAACAAACCTTGAAGCCGTATTTAAGTTCCATGACCAAAAAAAAATATACGGCATCTGCGTTCTATGCTTGTTGAAAACAAATCGCAGTCGGATGTCGCAGTGGAGGCGGGCCGAAGCCCGACCACCATGAATATGCTTATGGCCCGCGCCTGGAAGATCTATTTGGCGGCCAATATACAGCGGCAGAAATTGACCACTTCACTCACTGATTTTGTCGAAGAAGACAAGTTGGCCCAAAATGCGCATAATCACCACCCCAAATGCCAAGGGCGGCGTAGGCAAGACTGTTTTCTGCGATCATCTTGCCATGTACTTGGGTGGCGGGGGAGAGCGAGTTGTTTTTTACAAGTTTATAACCGGACGAACCGACAGAAAAGAACGGGACTTCGCGTATCAAAGGACATTGCCGGACAAACGTGTGTTGCTATAGACTTTGACCCGCAGGGCAACAGCAGTTCTGTTTTTGGCGACAGCGCCTTTACCGGGATTTACGCTTATGATTTTGTGACCAGGGATTGCCGGAGCATTCCGCCGGCGCCCCAAGGCGTGACCCTGATAAAGCTGATGACCGCCTGAAGGACGTGCATTTGCTGAATGCGCAGGCCGTGGCCGGGTACTTGCAAAAAAACTTCTATGAGTCCGACCGTGAGCAAAATTTTGATTATGTGGTGGTTGACACGCCGCCTACGGAGAATGTCATAATCAGAAGCGTGTATGCTTTGACGGATTATCTTGTCGCTCCGATTATCCCTGTCAAGTTCAGCTTGGACGGCATAGGCAACATGCTGAAGCTGATTTTCGGCATGAAGCAGCGTTTTAATCCTGACTTGCAATTTTTGGGTATGGTGCCATGCAAGGTCATCGGAAAGGCCGACAAAGCCAATGCCGAAGACGACAGGCGCTTACGGCAGCAGGAGGCGGCATTGCAGGGCTTGCTGCAAAATCCGAATTATGCGGCGCTCATGCTCTTGAGTAAAGATAAAAAGCTCGTGGGCATATCTGAAAGGCAGATTGTGGAAAACGCCATTAACGAAGGCAAGCCGGTCTGGAAAGTGACCGGCCCGGAAGCGCAGGCAAGCTCATTGGAATTTTTTGCCGTCTTTGACGCGATGGAAAACAAAATGGGGGGCTTTTGAAATGGCTAAACCTAGAAAAATGGTGGATTTCAGCGGGCTGGACAAAGTTGCGAACCTGAATTTTAATGCCGCGCCCCAAGTCCCGGCAGTCCTGGCCAGCGATGGACGCCCTCTGGAAATTCCCCTGGACGAAATCAGGGAAGATTCAAGCCAGCCCCGTTCCATATTTGACGCTGACACCTTGAAAGAGCTTGCCGCGTCCATAGAATCTGTGGGCCTTCTGGAGCCTGTTTCCGTCCGTCCGGACCCGGCCGGGCGGCTATATCATCAACACGGGCGCGAGGCGCTTTCGCGCATCAAAGCTGGCCGATAAAAAGACCATCAAAGCCTTTGTTTCCGAAGTGGCGGATGTTGGTTTCGCGCAGATGGTTGAAAACATCCAACGCGACAACTTGAAGCCTCTGGAAATTGCCGGTTTTGTCGGCGGACAGATCAAAAGCGGCAGGAAGCAGAAAGACATTGCCAAATTGCTTGGTAAAGACGCTACTTATGTCAATCGCTATGCAAACTTGTATGAGGCGCGGCCCTGGATAAAAGAATTGACCGCGCAGGGCGCTTGCTCCGACATCACTACACTCGCGGAACTTATAAAGCTCGACGAAAGCGGCAAAATTGACAACTTGCAGGAGAAGGTTTCCGGCTTGGAAACGCTTTCACGCGCCGACCTCAAACGGTTGAGCAGCCCGGAGCCGAAGATGCCAAAGGAGCGACACGAAGAAGAACCGGCCACCGCCAGCGCCGTTTCCGCCGCTGACAACGCCGGGAGTTCCGAAGGCATGAGCTTTGACCAGTCAGAAGATAAAATACCCGCAGTGACAGCGGCGGACGCCCAGGGCGACATTGAACCGGCCCGGCAAGCCGCCCATGCCGATAAAGGCGAAGGCGGCGCGGAATACGCCGAAGGTGTGAGCAAACCCAGGAAGGAAAAGGAACCGGATCTTGAAATTGCCGTTTATATCGGCGGGCGCAAAGGGTACTTGCAGACGCGCAATGTTGAAATCTGGTGGGATGATACCGGCGAATTTGAAAAGGTGCCTTTGAAAGACCTGCCGCCAGATGTTCTGGAGTGCTGAGGCTATGAAAGCTATGCGGAAAAACAGTTTGACATGTGACGAACAGGAGCCATGCCCTGAAGAAGGCAGTTCATCTTTGGAGGATACGCGTCAACCTGCAACGTCTATAATGGAGTATATTGATTTTGTCGCTACCAGCCGCAAGCAATTTGAAAAGAAGTTTGATTATTCAAAGGTTTTTTGTTTTGAAGTGAGCGTGAAAAATAAGGAGTAAATAAAATGTCACAACAACAAAAATCTTTATGTGATACAGTTCTTGAATGGGGTAAAAAAGGTCAACAGGCAATTTTAGATGATATGTTGAAATCCGGTATTCCACTTCACTATGAAGATGAAAAGGGAAATTGGGTACAAGAAAATCCTG
>JAISZT010000013.1 GCA_031284485.1 Desulfovibrio sp. | reverse complement strand
CGCCGGGATCTCCCCGATGAAACCGAGGGAGTCCGTTACCCTGTCCAGAGAACCCCCTGTCTTGTGTATGGCGGCGGCTTCCGCGGTTGACCGCATGTCGCCGCGCGTCTGCCCGCTTTCAGGATCAATATCGCCAAAACTTGAATACGATAATGCCCCTGTAATTTCCCGGATGTTTGGCTCCATATAGGTCGTCCACTCTTCACGAACTACCCTCGCGTTCATGAGCGCGCTCATGTTGGGCGGATAATACGTCATGCTGTCCGTCAGCGCGTTTATGATCTTGGCATTCTCATTGACGATGATCCAGTAATATGACCCTGCCATGATCCAGCCGCTATCCTTTGCGATGTTTACGAAATCATCAAGCCTGTCTCTTGTGCCTGCCCTGGCGGCCGCCTGCGCGGCAAGCCCGCTGTTTATGGCGGAAGAGTATGCCGCAGCGGCTTGAAAAACCGCGGGCAGATCCTCATGCGTATACGTCTTGTTGCCCAGCTTCCGGGCGGTGCTTTCAAGTTTGTTGGCCAAAGTCATCAATGCCCGCTTCCTGACAGTATCAATCTCTTTCCCTTTTGCGATGTCCTCCTTCGTCGTGCCGAGCTTTGTTTTTGTGAAGGTAAATCCGCCCATGTCTCCCGGCTTCAGATTTGTGCGTAATCCGAACGACGAACATGTTTCCGGGATGGCATACTGATATGACCATTTGTCGTTATCCTCCTTCCATTCCGCCTGCGAAACCGTCGTTCCGTTCTCGGAAAAGTCGCATTTCTGTTCCTCGATCATATAGTGAAGCATGGCGCTCGTTCTCAGCGCGCCCGCGGAAATCTTCTGCCCGGCAAGCATTGCGCTGGGCGGGGACTCATTTGTGATGGAACCGTACTGCTGGACGTATTCCAACCCGGTTGACCACATTTGATTGGCAAAGTCTATGCTGACGCCTATGCCCGCCAGGATTAAAATCTGCATTGCGCACAATCCCTTGAACACGGGGACGGGAGCGATGGCCGCAAAGGAAAAGGCGAAGCGTATGGGCACCCACGGTGACGAGTGCTTTCCCGCGAGGCTTTTGCCTTCATGCGCGGCCCCGACAGAACCGACAAGCACGGTGAAGATGATCAGCCAGGATACGGCGGCCGCGCAGACCGAATTCAACGTTTGAAGCAATTCGAATATCAGCGTGGGGCCAGTGCCGCCGCCACCGCCGCTCTGCCCGGCAAAGTTTTGCCAGTTCGCGCCGAAAATCTTGTTGAATACGGATGTGGACACATCCTGGTCGTACACCTTGACTTCAGGGATTGACGACAGTCCTGATGCCGCCGCGCCGGCCTCGACATGCGTCAGCGTGACGGCCAGCGTGAGCAGGAGACATGCCGCGAAGACGCGTTTCAAAGCCCCGTGTCTGTATGATTGCCGCGATTCCATAAAAAAACTCTCCTTTGTCCTTGCCGCGTTGGCGACAGTGCGAAATTGGACTATTCTCAGGGATGCAACAATTGGCGGATGAAGTTAATCGTGAGTTGCAGCATCCCGATTTTCTTGTCCCTTCTACGTTTCAACTGCCCCTGCTGGCTGTTAAACCTGTCCGCCGCGGGCAAAAAGAGCGCCGTCAGCTGGGGGTCAAACTGGGTGCCCTGCCCCGCCCGAATGATACGCATGGCCTTTTCATGTGAATAGGGCGGTTTGTAACTACGCTTCCCGACAAGAGCGTCATAGACGTCCACAAGAGCCATCATGCGCCCTTCAAAGGGGATGTTCTTCCCCTTCAGTCTGTTGGGGTAACCGGTTCCGTCCCAGCGTTCGTGGTGGGTCAGCGTCATGTTTTTCGCGTAATGGAAGATCATGCCCACCTTGAAGATTCTGGAATTAACAAAGGGATCTGATGCATCCGCCGTAGTCGCGAAGATGTTTTCCTTTAATGTGATTATTTTATATCCATATTCCGAGTGTTTTTTCATTTCGGAAAACTCGTCTTCAGTGAGTTTTCCGGGCTTGCCGACAATTTTCCAGTCAACAAGTTTTTTGCCGACATCGTGGAACCTCACGGCTTCGGCAAGGGCCTGACACTCGTATCCGTGCAAAAGTCTGGGGTTGTGACGCTGGATTTCCTTTATAAAAATGGCCATCAAACGCGTCGAACGGGTGACGTGCTGATGGGTGGACTTTTCTTTATGTTTGATGTGGCTGAGGGCTATTTCGGTTACCATGGAGATCTCCCGAACTTTTTTACCCATTCAAGGAACGGAATAAACCGCCTGTGCTTGAAAACCCGCAAGCGCCACTGTGAAGTCCCCCAGATAACAATGCCGCACGCCAGGATGGAAAGCAGGGAAAATCCATGTATTCCAACCAGGAGAACGGATTGAGGGGTGGAGAAAGCCTGCCAGATGAACGCGCCCGCCGATATGGCGGTAACCAGTATTCCGGCAAGGCGAAACCTGCGCTTCGCCAGAATGGCGTTTTGCAGGTCATTCTCATTATGGATGCCCCATTGCGCGAGCAGCCGTTCAAAAGCCATCTCCCTGGCGGCGTCAATCTGTTCCAGATTATCGCCCATGAGTTTCCTGTGCCGCGCAATTATCCCATCGCCGTTATTCGTCGCGAGTTTGCGCATGGAGACATAACCGTCCCTGATAGACTGCCAGCCTGTCCATTCCTTAAAATAACGGGGAGTATCCTTATATAGCCATTTAAACATGTTTATCCCTCGAATTTCGTTTTTTCCCGCGCCCGCAAGCGTGTAGTTAAAAAAACTCTAAAAAAAATTTAAAAATCAATCAAGTGTTTTGTCGTGATATACCGAAATAATAATTTTCAGGTTCATCATTATCGGCTAAAACGTTTGCCAAAATTTTGAAATTGTGCAAGCATAACCCAATGATCGAAAGTGAACTCGCCCGCATAGAGGATGAGTACGTCGCGGCGGGCTACGACCGTGAGGCCGCCGCCGCGTACCGCGTCCTCATGGAAGCCCACGCCGCGGCCTTCGAGCGACTCTACGGCTTTGACGCGGCAAGCACCCTGCGGGCGGTGAACATAGAGCGCGCGGACGCCGGGGAAGATGCCGGCGCGCTCTGGCAGGTTGACAAGGACGGCAACGCCGTCGCGCCCGGGGAGCGGAACCCGAAGATAGCTACAGTGGTGGAGATTGATCCGGCAAAGATTCCGGTGAGTTTGAAGAATACAAGGGAGTTGTCAAAATGGCTCCTCTCCCAATATCAGGGCGTAACATTGACCATTGCGGACGATGGAACAATTCAGACTTTTACAAAAGAGGGGCTTGAAGCCAGCACTAAAAAACGCGGTGAAACTCAACGAAAATTTTATGCCGACCTTGATAAATTGCTTGAATACGCTATTTTCGCCGGCTTTATTGAAAGTGATTCCAGACATCCACAGTTGGTGGGGCAAAATGTTTATTATTCAGCGGCAAAAATTGGTGATCAATTTTATTCTATCCGACTCAAGGTTGATATTCACAAAAATAAAAGTGATCCGGCATACAAGGATCACAAATTTTCAGAAATAGAAATAGCGCCCTCTCTGTACCGTGGGCAGCCGAACGTTACCACGCAGACCAAGGACGCTATTCGTGGAATAAGCCTATCGGTTCTCAAGAGAGAAGTCAAGCCCTCGCGGATTGAAAACGGGGTACTGTATCAGTTCGCCGGCGAAAACTCCCGCATGTCGGAGCCGGTTCGCGCCAACCTTGCCGAAGCCGTGGCCTTGGCCGAAAGCGGAACGGACAACGAGGCCATACGGCAAAAGACCGGCTGGTTCAAAAGCATGGACGGCAAATGGCGGTATGAGATTCCGGATAAAATGTACGAAATCGACTTCGGCGAATTTGATAAACAGGGGACAAACAAACTTTTATTAGGTCAAATTTATGGCAATGATGAACTGTTTAGAGCTTATCCCGAATTAAACTGGATCAATGTTCAGCTTTATACCCCGGTAAAGCCAGGAGAAGGTGGACATTACGACAGCAGCGGGAATCTTATAGCTATCAGTCGTGACGTGTCAGATGGAATGAAACGGCGGTTTTTGCTGCACGAAATACAGCATGCCATTCAGCGGAAGGAGGGATTCGCCAGAGGTGGAAATCCACGGCAATTTATAACCAAGACCATCGACACCGAGGAAATGGAGTCTATTAAACGAGAATCCGATGAACTGAGGGAAAGACATCCCGGTATAAGCGGTTTGGGCAATAGGTATCTGGAGTTTGTTGACGCTCTTTCCGAGAATAATGTTGATGAGGCTGCCATCGGCAACGAATTAGAAAGGCTTGAGGCGGAAGGTAAGGATAGGTTTGGAGAAGACTTTACCCGCCTTCTGTCCCTCAGCGTGGAATTACAGCTTGCCCGTTCCCGTGCTCCACGTCTCACAGCGCAACAGCAGTATGAGAATCTTGCTGGTGAAATTGAGGCGAATGACACGATGGGGCGCTCCAATCTGTCCGATTCCGAACGCGCCGCGAAAGCTCCTGATTTACGCTCTGACGCCATTGTCCTTTTCGGCGGGGAGCAGGTCGCGGCGATGTCGATTGATGATGCTATTGCCCCGGAGCAACTCCGGAAAGCGGCGCAGATGCCACGTTCGGCGGAAAGTACACATAGGGCCGCAGAAGTTGTGAGGAAGGCCGGAGTTGTCAATAAAAAACTGACCAACAAAAAATTTAGACTGACCGGCGTTGTGTCCGGTCAGTCTCTTCAGAAGATGGTAAGCGGCAAGGCGGCTCAAAAATCTGTTTCTCCCGGCGCCCATGCTCATGCCATTGCCAACATTGACGCCCTGTTCGAGAGGGCAGCGCTACACAACCGGCATGGTGACATAGAAAAAAATCCCGATATAGCGCAGATTCACCAGCTTGGAGCTTTGATGGAATACAGCGGCGAATTTTATCCCGTCAAAATTACGATTAAAGAATACACCTCTCAAGAGCAGGAGAACAAGGTTTACTCGGTTGAGGCTGTGGATGTTGAAAACGTAAAAAAAGAAGCTCCAGGGACTATGAAGGAAGGTGCCGATAGCACCCTGCCTCCTCCGCTCAAGAGCTCCTCTTTCAATAAAAGATTAGCGCGGCTTCTGGAAAGAGTCAAGCCCGATCTTTCCCTGAACTCCCCTGCCCCGCGCGGTTCCGTCACTTTCGGGCATGACGGCCAATCCCTGACCCGCATATTCGCGTCCGCCGATCTTTCCACGCCCATCCATGAAGGCGCTCACGTCTTCATCAACGATTTGACGCGCGTCGTTGAAGACAACGGCCTGCGGGCGCGCCTGGCCTATGAGCGCGAAATCGCCGCCATACCCGCGGACATTGCTTCAACCGTAGCCCTGGAAGGGCGTACGGGTGAAGACGCTTTAGCCGTAGCCGAAAAACGGCGTACGGATAAAGACAGCAGAGATAGCAGAGATGACGACAGGGAGCGGGAGCGGCGGCGCGGCGATATCGAAGCGCGTTACCGGAAGCACATGCGCGGACTGGAGCGGGCAAAGGCCGACATGCGCGCGCTCAGGGAAAACGCCGACGCCCAGCGCGCCGCCCACGGCAAGGCCATAGGCCGGGAATTTGAGGAAGTGCCGCTTGAAGGGCCGCTGACGCCGGGGCAATACAGAACGCTCCAGGAAGTCAACGCCGCCGCTTTCGAACACTACCTCCTGACGGATAACGCCCCCCCGCCGAAGGTCGAAGGCATTTTCAGCCGCATGAAAGCCTGGCTGGCCGGCGTCTACGAGGCGGCGAAAACAGCCGCTGCTTCGGCCGTCGCGGGCGTTTGCGTCACTCCCGAAGCGCGGGAAGTATTCGACAGACTGCTGTCCGCGCCGGACGGGGACGAGGACGAGGAATCCGCCGCCTGCCCGGCGCCCTGACGCGGAAGCGCGAAAGAAAATATGGGAGAAACCATGCTCGAAAATGACATGCTCGAAAATGAACTCGCCCGCATAGAGGATGAGTACGTCGCGGCGGGCTACGACCGTGAGGCCGCCGCCGCGTACCGCGCCCTCATGGGAGCCCACGCCGCGGCCTTCGAGCGGCTCTACGGCTTTGACGCGGCAAGCACCCTGCGGGCGGTGAACATAGAGCGCGCGGACGCCGGGGCGCTGAACCATGCGGCTTTGCAGGCGGACGAGGCGTTGCGGAGGGATAAGGCGGCGTTTGGCAAGACGGTTGATGATTTTACAGCGGGCACCCTTTCGCCTCGCAAAACCGTCACCATGCTGCAACAGACGCCGCTTGTGCTGCAAATGCTCGGCGCGAAGACCCTGCCTGTCAACACTACATACGGCGTTTTGAAAAAGGTGCTGGTGGAAAAACATAAGTTGCCGGTGGAGACCTTGAAGCAGATTCCCGCAGCGATGGCCGATCCCGTGATGGTGTTCAAATCGGCCACGCAGAGCGGCGATCTGGTTATGATGCTGGAACTGAAAGACGAGAACGGCGCAACGATTGTTGTACCGGTTGCCCTGGAGGCGACTACGCCTGAAGGATATACCGTCAATCTGGCGACAAGTGTTTATGCAAAGGGAAATCCTGAAGCGGGAAGGCCGAATAATCGGTGGTTTGTCAATCAGATACAGGCAGGCAATCTTTTATATCAGAACAATAAAAAAAGCCGCGCTTGGGCGGCCATGGTGGGGCTCCAATTGCCCCCGACGCACCGTCCAAACTCGGCAGATCAGAAGATATACACCGAAGCCGATCTTGTCAAGCTCCGTTCTGAAAATCCTACGCTGTACCAGTTCGCCGGCGAAAACTCCAACATGTCCGCGCCGGTTCGCGCCAACCTTGCCGAAGCCATGCAGCTTGCCGAAAGCGGCACGGACAATGAGGCGATACGGCAGAAAACCGGCTGGTTCAGGGGCATGGACGGGAGATGGCGGTATGAGATTCCGGATAATATTGACAATGTTGATTTTTCAGCGGTTGACCAAAACGGCGCGGCAACGCTTGGCAATATTTATGACAATCCCGCGTTGTATAAGGCGTATCCTGAACTTGAAAACATGCCTGTCGTTCTTGATGGCGCGTCCAATAAAGGCGGATACTACGATTATCTGTCAAAAAACATTGTTGTCAACATGGATGGGCAGAACCCCGAACAAACGCTCATTCATGAAATACAACACGCGATTCAGGATATAGAGAGGTTTGCCAGAGGCACAACCTTTCATGAAGCCGGACTAAACACAGAAGCGGGGAAGCTTATTGTGCCTTTGGTGGCAAAATACGATGTTCACTACAAATCGCTGAGCCGGGAAGCGCGGAAAGAATACCTCGTCGAAGCCTATAAGGATGAACGACCGAGTGAAGTAGGGGAACTTCGCGCTTACATGCTTGCCGTAGCGGAACGCATTGCGGCACAATACCCTGATGACCGTGAAAAGGTTGTCGCCCTTGCGCATCTTTCCGCGGATATACAGCGCCTGCATTACGATGCGGAATACCAGGGGATGGCACAATATGATAAAACAGCCGGGGAAATAGAGGCCCGCGACGCCTCCTCGCGCTCCATACTGTCCGATTCCGAACGCGCCGCGAAAGCTCCTGATTTGCGCTCTGACGCCATTGTCTTTTTCGGCGGGAAGCAGGTTGCGGCGATGTCGCTAAAGCCGGCAACCCCGCGCGGCTCCGTCACTTTCGGGCATGACGGTCAATCCTTGGCCAGCTTCTTCGCGTCCGCCGATCTCTCCACGCCCATCCACGAGGGCGCTCACGTCTTCATAAACGACCTGATGCGCGTCGTTGAAGACAACGGCCTGCGGGCCCGCCTGCTGTTTGAGCGCGAAATCGCCGCCATACCCGCGAATATTGACGACAGGGAGCGGGAGCGGCGGCGCGGCGATATCGGGGCGCGTTACCGGCGGCACATGCGCGGGCTGGAGCGGGCAAAGGCCGACATGCGCGCGCTCAGGGAAAACGCCGACGAACAGCGCGAAGCCCACGGCAAGGCCGTCGGCCGGGTGTTCGAGAAAGTGCCGCCGGAAGGGCCGCTTACGCCGGGGCAATACAGAACGCTCCAGGAAGTCAACGCTTCCGCTTTTGAACACTACATGCAGACGGGTCAGGCCCCGTCGGAAAAACTGCGGGGCGTGTTCTTCCGCATCAAGGAATGGCTGAAAAGAATTTATCAGGCCGCCACGGTAAACGGCGTCAAAATCAGCCCTGACGTCGCCAGGGTCTTTGACCGCATGCTCGCCACGGACGCGGCCATAGCCCGAAGCAGAAACGCCGGTGGGGCGCTTGAAAACGAAGCCGCCTATGCTGATGCCCTTTCCGGACAGGTTTCAGAAAGCGATCTGGCCGAACTTGAAGAATTGCGCGGCAAGGCTGAGGCGGCGGTTCAGGGGAAGATAGACCGCAAGGCCCTGAAGGATCGCAAGGAACGCTGGAGCGAATACCTTAAAATGGGGTGGGCCGCCGTGAACGCTGACCCGTTCTGGAAGATCATCGAGGCCGCCACGGGCGACGGCGTGATCAATCAGGGGTCGCTGGAGTATCTTTTCGGGAAAGCCTTTGTCGAGAATTTACGCGGCACGGGGATCGGAAGGCGCATGCTGCGCGTCAAGAGCGGTCAGAGCGCGGACGGCTTTATCGACAATCTGCCCGCCGACTACCTTCAGGCCAACGGCCTTGATGACGTGAATACGCTCTGGAACCATATCAGCGAGCAGATCGTCACGCGCAGGCGCACGCGTCGCGGGGACGCGGAGGGCTTTGCCTGGCAGATGATGCGGAACGACGACGCGCAGGCCGACGCTCTGGCCGATGAAGCGCCCGGCGAGGAATACGCCGCGTACCTTGACGCGGTGGAAAAGGTGACGCTTGAGCTTGCGGCCAAACAGGGCTGGCGGACGCCGAAACAGCAAAAGGCCGTTGCCCGTGAAAAGACCATTGCCCGCGCCCTGGCTGTCAGCCGCGACGCCTTGCGCCGTCAGGTGCGGGAAGCGCTGGGAAGCACGACGCTGAAGGACGTCAGGCCGGAAAACCATGCCCGTGAGCTTTCCAGGGCGCTGTACGACCGCAACGAGGCTATCAAGGCCGGTAAAATACAGGACGCCCTGTCGGCAATCGCCAGGGCGCGTCTGGCGTATGAAGGCTGGCGGCAGGCGCAGCGGATAGTCGAGGAGCGCGAGACGTTTGAAAAGCTGGCGAAGCGTCTGGCCGAAACCAAGCCCGGTTCCGTGCCCGACTATGTATACAACTCCATACTGGATGTGCTGACGCGCTTCGGGATGGCTCCGCCGCGAAACAACGGACAGACGGCCAAGCCGTTGACGGAAGCGATCAAAGACCTCAGCGCCGACACGAAAATCCTGGACGCCGCTCCGGCCTTTGCGGAATGGATTACGCGGGACAATACGCCACGGCGGTACACGGATCTGACGCAGTCGGAGATGCGGGACGTGTCCGACCTGCTGAATTTTTTGAACCGCAAAGGCCGTGACCTTGTGATGAGCAACGCGGAATCTATGCTCCGGCGAATCCATGAGCTTGTCGACGCCGGTGTGCGGGCCATGTCCGAATTAAAGCCCGCCGGGCTGGACAGCGAGTTGGGCGGAGCGCGGGCTGAATTGCGCAATTTCATTACCGGAAACCTTGCAGCCCTGCAATGGCAGTTCCGCAAGGCTGACGCCTTTGTGAAGGGCGTGCGCGCCGGACTGCACGAGCGGGAGCTTTATTACAAGATTATCGAAGGTGAAAGCGGCGTCATGCGGCGCATGGAAGGACTGAACGCGGAACTTGCCCCGGTGGTCGAGCTTATGACGGAAAGGGCGCGGGAATGGGAAAAGGCGTTCGGGAAAAACCTGCGCGTCGTGGGGCGCGACGGAAAGCCCATTGCCGTGCCCGCGCTGATTTTCAACGGCAAAATCAAACACTGGACGCCGGACATGGTGTTCGCCCTGGCGCTCAACATGGGCAACGAGTCAAACATCGCCCGTATCCTGCGCGGATATCCGGATCTCAACCCGGAAGCGGTCGCGCAACTCCTTGGCGACGATGTGGCGCAACGGTTGTTCCCGGACTTCAGGCCGCCGCCCGGCAGGCGTTCCGCAGGGCTGCTCACAAAAGAAGACTGGCAGGGCATACAAAAGATCTGGGACACAATCGCGACGCAGTGGAAGGACATAGCGGCGACGCACGAACGGATGTACGGCTTCAAGCCTCGCGGCGTCGAACCGACGGAAATCACCGTCAACGGGCTGACCTTGCCGGGCGGCTATTACCCCGTCCGGTACGATTCGGCGCTGTCAAAGAGCTCGGCGGCGCAGCAGGAGCGGGACGACATCATTTCGCGTCAGGAGTCCTTATTTCCGACGCCTTCCGCCAAACGCGGATTCACCATGTCCAGAACAGAAGGGGCCCCCGCCATGCCGGTGAAGCTCTCCACGAACGTCCTGCTGCAACATCTGAATGACGTGACGCGCTTTATCGAACTGGCGGAAATTACCCGCTTCGCGGATCGGGTGACGCAGTCTCCGCAATGGGCGGACGCCTATAAAACGGCTTTCGGCGATGCGGATTACAGGGCGATACGGCCAAACCTGAAAGGGCTGGTGAGGGAAGAACCCAACCCCACGGACAGCATTTACGCTCTGGCGGAAAGGATTCGCCCGATGCTGATTTCATGGGGCCTTGGCTGGAACATAAAAACGGCCATTTTGCAGGGAACCGCGCTTTTCCCGGCCATGCACGACCTGGGCGCGGTCAATGTCCTGCACGGCCTCGGCGCAACGGTGAAGGGCGGCATGTCCGGCATACGCGAAATTTGGGAGATGTCGGCCTACATGAAAAACCGCGCGAAATCCATAGATATGGACATGCGCAAGTCTTTCAAGAACCTTGATCTGGAGAAGCGGCAAAAGGTGCTGCGGGCGTTCGGCAAGAACATCTCATGGGATGACGTGGTTGAACTGGGCATGCTGCCTCTGATCTCCGTGGACATGGTGACAAGCTGCGCCATCTGGAACGCGGCTTACAGGAGGGCTTCCGGTGAAGGCATCGCCCATGCGGAGGCCGTGACCATAGCCGATTCCGCAGTGAAGCGCGTGAACCCCGATTTCAATCCGTCTTCCAGGAGCGCGTTTTTGCGCAGCAAGGGCATGCCACGGTTGGTCAACATGTTTTCATCCGCCGTCGCGCTGTTCGCCCAGCGTCACGCATACAACTGGGCAGCGTTTCGCCAGAACAAAATATCTCTGTCGGAAGCCCTGCGCTATGAGGCGTATGACTTTTTCGTTCCCGCCGTCGCCATGTTCCTGATTACCACGCTGGCGCGGGGGCAATGGGGCGATGACGAAGACAGGGAAAAATTGCCGGGCGAACTCTC
>JAISZT010000089.1 GCA_031284485.1 Desulfovibrio sp. | reverse complement strand
CAGAAAGTCGTCGGCATAGGGGCTCGCGGTGGCGGGATCAATGACGATCCGGTAGGTAAAAGCCACGTCTTCCGCCGTCAATTCCTGCCCGTCTTCCCATAAAATGCCTTTACGCAGCGTGAAACGCAGAAGCCGACCATCTTCTTCCATGCTGAAATGTTCCGCAGCCCAGGGCTCCATCCGCAAGTCTCCATTATAGCGCAGGGGCGCGACAAAAAGAAGGTCCGCCACTTCATGCGAGGCGGAATCCGTGGTAATATAAGGGATCAGGTTGGAGGCTTCGCCGATGCTGCCGAAAATGATGCGATCACCAAAAACTGGCGCCTCTTCCGGTTTTTCGCCGGCGGCGGCATGGTCGCAGTATCCCCGGACGGCAACGCTCAGAAACAGCATGCAGAAAATTGTGAAAAAATTATTTTTCATAGAATTGTTTTAGTTGCCTTTGCCCTCAATCCTGTGCTATCGCCTTAAGACTATGAGCCGCTCAGAGCTGAGTTCCATAAACGAGATGTGCAGCAGGTTCCTGCGCGACACCGTGCCCGAGTATGTCAGTGACGCCGCCAAGTATATACTTTCGGACAACGGGGTGCAAAAAGTAAATATTCAGGAAGGCGAAACCTGGGAGGTGCAGGGCACGATCCAGGGGGAAGATCTCCAGGTATATACACCTTCGCTGCATTTTTCACTGACGGGGCAGGCCGTAACAAGCCGTTGCAACTGCGAGGATTCTTTTTCGGGCATTTGCCGCCATGTGGCGGCCCTGTCCATGCATTTCATGGAAGATCTGCGCAGGGAGCAGGGCGACCCCGAGGAGGCGCCGGCGCCGGCGGTGGACTGGAAGCGGAGTTTCCGCAGCTTTTTTTCCGCCGACATGGAACCGGAACCGGGCCGCTACTATCTTATTTTCCGTTTCTCGCCGGAAGAGGGGCGCCTGCTTGTGTCGTTTTTCCGGGGACGCCAGAACAAAAGCGGCCTTTCCAGCGTGCACGCGGAAGTAACCCTGGAACAGATTATCGCAAATCCGGACTGGTGCGAATCTTCTCCCCAGCTGCTGCAAGTGGCCCGTCAGATCGGGCGCTGCCTTGAATATTACGGCCACAGGGTGGAATTGCCGGACGGTTTGCTTTCCTGGTTTTTCTGGGCCGTGCGCAACGAATATTATCTGCTCTGGAAAGATACGGATCAGCTCTGCGGTGTTGAAAGTACGCCTTTTGCCCTGAAGCTCAAACCCGTTCTGGATGACGCCGGCCTGCATTTTGACGTGCTGATCCAGCGTGAGGGGCGGCAGCCTCTGCCCATACGCCCCCCCGGTGAAAACGGAGATGACGATACGCCGCTTCCGGAGCGCGATCCGATTACCTTTCACGGGCAGATGCCTTTGTGGGTATGTTTCAACCACAAGTTCTACCCGGTGCAGACCTCGTTGCAGCCGGCGCTCGTGCACAGGCTCATACACGAACGCACCGTCGTGCCGCATGAGGACATTTCGGAATTTTTGGACAGGGTCTGGACGAAGCTGCCGGATTCGGATCTGTATCGTCCCCAGGAATTTTTGAAGCTCATGGCCCCGATTTTCCAACCGGCCACCTATAATCCAAAGCTTTTTCTGGGTGAGGAAGGCAGCCTCTTGACGTTGGAAATAGATAATATTTACGAGACGGTACACGGCGAGTTCACCATCAACGGGCCGAACCCGGATTTTCAGACGGGCAGTTACACCTATCAGGGCAAGACGTATCTGGTGCGCCGTCACCAGGAAGAAGAGGCGCAGTTGCTCGCGGAACTCGCCAAAACGGGGTTTCAGTCGCGCTCAAGCAAGCTCTGGTTTCTGGAGCCGGAAGAAGCCATTGCTTTTCTGCTCGATTCCTATCCCGCCATGGTGGAGTATTACCGCGTTTACGGCGAGCGCGCTCTTACCCGCTACAAGGTGCGCGCCGCGCAGGCCGTTATCTCGGCCAACGTGACGAGCAATGAGAAAGAAAAATGGTTCTCGCTCAATGTCACGGTGGATTACGAGGGGCAAAGCCTGCCCCTGGAAAAGATCTGGAAGGCGTGGACGCGCGGCAAGCGTTATGTGCAGCTCAAGGACGGCTCCTACACCAGCCTGCCGGAAGCCTGGCTGACAAAATTCTCCCACAGGCTGCAAACTCTGGGCCTTGATCCCTCAAAACCCCTGCAGCACAAGTTTCAGCAGTACGAAGCAACGGTGCTGGACACGCTGCTGGACGAGATGCCCAATGCGAATACTGACTCTTTCTGGAACAGCCTGAGGGAAAAAATCCGCTCCTTCCGGGAAATCACTCCTGTCTCTCCGCCCAAGGGGCTTAAGGCCAGTTTGCGCGCTTACCAGCAGCAGGGGCTTTCCTACCTGAATTTTCTTTTTGAATACGGCTTCGGCGGTATTCTGGCCGACGAGATGGGCCTCGGCAAGACGGTGCAGGCCCTTGCCTTTATTCAGTACATGATGGAACGCCATTATGACGGCCCGAATCTCATTGTTGTGCCTACTTCCGTTCTGCCCAACTGGGAGCGGGAAGCGGAAAAATTTGTGCCGGGGCTCAAGCGTGTCATCATTTATGGGGCGCGGCGGGAGACACTTTTCAAACAGGTGACGGACGCGCATCTTGTCGTTACCACATACGCGCTGCTGCGCCGCAACCTGGAAGAGATAGAAAAATATGAATTCAACGCCGTTATTCTTGACGAAGCCCAGAACATCAAAAATCCCAACACGATCACGGCCCGCTCTGTCCGGCGCCTGAAGGCGTGCGTGCGTATTTGCCTTTCCGGCACACCCATTGAAAACAATCTTTTCGAGCTCTGGTCCCTGTTCGAATTCCTCATGCCCGGCTTTCTCGGTTCGCAGCACGCCTTTCAGCGGGGAATCGTCAAACCCATCAAGGACGGCGATCAGGAAGCTCTGGATTATCTGCGCGCCCGCGTGCGCCCGTTTATTTTACGCCGCACCAAGGCGGAAGTGGCCCGAGACCTGCCGCCCAAGCTCGAAACCGTGACCTTTTGCGCTCTGGAAGACGCCCAGGCCGAGCTGTATGCGGCTCTTGCCCGCAAGCTGCGCGAACAGGTGCTGGCCGATGTGGACGAAAAGGGCATCGCCAAGAGCCAGATGTCCATTTTGGACGCTCTGCTCAAATTGCGCCAGATATGCTGCCATCCGCGCCTGTTGAAGGTGGAATTGCCCGGTTTTTCCAACAATTTGCCTTCCGGCAAATTTGATGCCTTCAAGGATATGGTTGCGGAAATTGTGGAAGGCGGACACAAAGTGTTGGTGTTTTCACAGTTTGTGCGGATGCTGCACATCATGCGGCAATGGCTTGAGGGCGAAAAAATACCCTTCTGCTACCTTGACGGAGCCAGCAAGGAACGTCTGGAGATGGTGGACAAATTCAACAACAACGAGCAGATTCCCATTTTTCTCATCTCGCTCAAGGCGGGCGGCACCGGCCTCAATCTTACATCCGCTGATTATGTCATCCACTATGACCCATGGTGGAATCCGGCGGTGGAAAGCCAGGCCACGGATCGCACCCACCGCATTGGCCAGACGCGCCAGGTTTTTTCCTACAAACTGATTTGCGAAAATACGGTGGAGGAGAAAATCGTCAAACTGCAGGAAAGCAAGCGCGACATAGCCGAAGCCATCATTCCGGGCAAAGACAGCTGGAAATCTCTCTCGCGGGATGACCTGGAAATGCTTTTCGATGTATAGCGCCCCGTAGGTTTTGCTCTGTGGCTTTCCCGCGTCTGCTTGGATTTTTCAAACGCTCCGGAGATTCCGGATCTTCGGCTGCCGCGGCTGCCGAGGGGAAGTTTTTTGACAAACTTCACCACTTACGCGCTCAACTCCCAGAGGGAAACCCGCAAAGGAAAAAGCTGCTGCCGTCTTGTTGTATACTCTTGGGCTGTCCATGAACTCTATTGCAAGGATCTTCCATGTATCCACACCAGCGGTGTTACGCTGGATTCGTAATTTCGCCGAACAAATTTATGAAAAACCGGAGCCCAAAGAAGCTGTCATTGTTGAACTTGACGAGATGTGGCACTATTTGCGTTCAAAAAAAAACAAACTTTGGATCTGGAAAGCTTATGGTCGCGATACCGGTCAGCTCATTGACCGGGAATGTGGGGA
>JAISZT010000068.1 GCA_031284485.1 Desulfovibrio sp. | reverse complement strand
TAGGCGTGTAGCCCGGCTTAGCCCCGCCGGGATTTCTCGCGCTTGCGCCGCCGCGAAGCAGGCGGCGGCTGATACGGTGGCTTTGGCGTGCCGCAATTGGGGAAAGCGCGTCCATTAAGGGTATAATACCCGGCAATCCGCCGGGTATCCGCCAGGGCGACAAAGCACGCCGCAACCCTGCGGCGGATATCCTGCATCGCCAATTCCCGCAGATAGCGGTCAAGAGATTCTGAACCGCTGCAAAATTTGGCGCGGTCATGCGCAGCGTCAAGCCGCGCAATGCGAAAAGGCGCGGTCATTCGGCGCTCAACAGCCTGTCGCGCCTGGCAAACGCTTTTTTCAAAGCGGGCGCTGTCCGCGGGGGATGCAGAACAGCTTGGGCAAAGTTTTGCTGATCCGCAAAGGACAGGCGGATAACTTCATACTCTTCAAGGGTTTGCTTAACCGCTTGCTGAATGGCCGAAATCACGAAACCCGTTACCGTGCTGCCCTGTAATTCCGCAGCGCGTTTGAGCATCCTGTGTAATTCGGGATTGATTCTGGCCTCCAGCCGGGCCGTTGACAAAGTATCTGACACGCTGTTTCTCCCAATTTTGTCCATTGCACGGCACACTGCCGCAAATGGCAATAATGGAGCCGGCAGATAGCAAGGCATTCACTATATTTTACTTCCCCCACATTGTGGTTGGCATGAAAGCGTTATTGCGTTATGTCAGATGAAATTTTAGCGCAAGAACGCCCGGAGGCGTTTACGCAACCGTCATGAGCACGACAAACAAACACGTTATCCACATAGAGGGGGCGCGCCAGCACAACCTCAAAAACATAGATCTGGACATCCCCCGCGATGAACTTGTCGTGATATGCGGGCCTTCCGGCTCCGGCAAGTCGACCCTGGCCTTTGACATAGTCTACGCCGAGGGACAGCGCCGCTATGTGGAATCCCTCTCCGCCTACGCCCGGCAATTTCTGCCCAAGATGGACAAGCCGGACGTGGAAAAAATTGAGGGGCTTTCCCCGGCCATATCCCTTGAGCAGCAGTCCTCCTCTCGCAACCCGCGCTCCACCGTGGGCACAGTGACGGAACTGCACGATTTTTTGCGCGTTTTCTTCGCCCGCCTGGGGCGCATGTACTGCCCCACCTGCGGCAGACCCATTGAAGCCCGCGCCATCGACGAGATCATCAACGACATTCTGGCCCTGCCCTCCGGCCTCAAATTTATGGTGCTGGCCCCGCTGGTGGAACTGCAAAAAGGCACGCACGCCGACAGGTTCAAAAAACTCCAGATCGAAGGCTTCGCCCGCGTGCGCGTCAACGGGCAGTTCCACACCCTGGACAACATGCCGTCCCTGGACAAAAACAAAAAACACAGCATCGACCTTGTGGTGGACCGCCTTGTGAACAAGGAGGGCATTCGCGGACGGCTGGCGGATTCCGTGGAGCTTGCCCTGCGCTACGGGCAGGAGCGCCTCGTCGTGCACCTGCCGGACGAGGGCAGAGACATTACTCACTCCACAACCTCCGTCTGCCCGGAATGCCGGCTGTCGCTGCCCGCCCTGAGCCCGCAACTGTTTTCCTTCAACGGGCCGCAGGGAGCCTGCCCGCGCTGCGTGGGCCTGGGCAGCGTGGACTATTTTGAGCCGCGCCTCATCGCCCCGAACCGGGGGCTTGCCCTCAACACGGGGGTGCTGCTGCCCTGGGCAAAGGCGAGCGTGTTCAACCGTTACGCCGCAGCTCTCGCGGCCCTGGGAAAACGCTTCTCCTTTGATCTTGCCACGCCTCTGGACGCGTTCGGCGACGAGGCTCTGGCCGCCCTGTTTTACGGAGAGGACGAGCACGGCCGGCCGGCCGCCGGATCAGCGGGACTGCGCCGCAACTGGATGGGCGGCAACGTGGCCCTGAGCGCGGCGGGCGACTACCAGAGCGAACACTTCGCCGCGGCGCGAAAAAACGTCATCAACATGGCATCGTTGGAAAAGCGCTGGCCGGGGGTGATCCCTCTGCTGGAAGAAGGCATGAAGTACGGCGACGCCTGGCGGGAGGAGCTTGCGCGCTACCGCCAGTCCACCGACTGCCCGGACTGCAAGGGCGCGCGCCTCCGGCCGGAGGCGCTCTGCGTGCGGGTGGACGACCTGAATATCGCGGAATTCGGCGCTCTTTCCGTGGAGCGCGCCCTGACCTGGCTCAGCCGGCGCGCTTTCAGCGGACGCCATACCCTCATTGCCGAACCGCTGCTGAAAGAACTCAACCACAAACTCTCCTTCATGCGCGACGTGGGGCTGGAATACCTCTCCACCAGCCGATCCATGCTCACTCTCTCCGGCGGCGAAGCCCAGCGCATACGTCTGGCCTCGCAGCTCGGCTCCGGTCTTGTGGGCGTGACCTACGTGCTGGACGAACCCTCCATCGGCCTGCACCCGCGCGACAACGCCCGACTGCTCGGCACCCTGCGCTCCCTGCAGGCGCGCGGCAACACGGTGCTGGTGGTGGAGCACGACGAGGCGACCATACGCGCGGCGGACACGGTGATCGAGCTTGGGCCGGGGTCAGGGTCGCAGGGTGGGCTTGTCATGTTCGCCGGGCCTGTGAAAGATTTGCTGGACAAATCCGACACCCTCACCGCCCGCTATCTGCGCGGGGACGAAACAATCCCCCTGCCCGAGACGCGGCGCGAACCAAAGGGAGCGCTTGTCCTACGCCAGGTCACCACCAACAATCTGCGCGGCATTGAATGCCGCATCCCCCTCGGCGCGCTCGTCTGCGTGACCGGGGTTTCGGGGTCGGGCAAAAGCTCGCTTGTGGTGGACACGCTGTACAAGCACCTGGCCCTTTCCCTGGGCTTGCGCGTTGACCGGCCGGGAACCATAGGCGGCCTCGACTACGAGGGCGGGGCCACGCCCATTGAGCGCGTTATCGCCATAGACCAGACGCCCATCGGGCGCACGCCGCGTTCCAACCCCGCGACGTACACCAAGATTTTTGACGAGATACGCGCTATTTACGCCATGACGCCGGACGCGAAGCGGCGCGGGTACACGCCGGGGCGCTTCAGCTTCAATGTGCGGGGGGGGCGCTGCGAAGCCTGCGGCGGAGACGGACAGATCCGCGTGGAAATGCACTTTTTGCCGGACGTGCACGTCACCTGCGACGTTTGCCAAGGCAAGCGCTACAACCACGAAACCCTGGAAGTGCGCTACAAAGGACTGAACATAGCCGAAGCCCTTGACCTCACCGTGCGTCAGGCGCGCGGGCTTTTCGCCAATTACGCCGCTCTGGAGCGGCGGCTGGCCGTGCTTGAGGACGTGGGGCTGGAATACCTGCGCCTTGGCCAACCAGCCACGACGCTTTCCGGCGGCGAAGCCCAGCGCATCAAAATTTCACGCGAACTGGGCAAAAAATCCCTGCCGGGCAGTCTGTACATTCTGGACGAACCCACAACAGGCCTGCACATGCACGAAACGGGCAAACTCATCAGCGTGCTGCACGCACTGGTGGACAAGGGGGCCAGCGTCGTCGTCATAGAACACAACACGGACATGATCCTGGCGGCGGACTATGTGCTGGACATGGGGCCGGGCGGCGGGGAAAACGGCGGACTGATCGTTTCCGCCGGAACGCCGGAAGCCATCATTGCCGACAAAAACTCCGTGACCGGACGTTTTTTGACCCAGGGCGGCAAGCGCAAAAAGAAGTGAGCCGCTTACCTGCCGCAGCCGCAGTCGCAACCCTTTCCCTTGCGGCGCGCGCTCAGGGCGCGCCACACCTTGCGCCCCATAAACAAAAGCGCTCCGGCCACGCACACAAGAATAACGCCTGTCTGAATCGTCATCGCTTTCCTCCAGCGCCGCCTGCGCGGCATTCGGCGCACATGCCGTAAAGATAATGAACATGCCCGCTCAAGGTAAAATCGTGCGACTGGGCTATCTCCTGCTGCAGTTTTTCAATGCGCTGGTCAAAAATTTCCAGCACGTTGCCACAGTAAAGGCAGACAATGTGGTCGTGATGGCTGTTTGATTTCGCCACTTCATAGCGGGCGATGCCGTCGCTGAAATGAATTTCCGTGGCTAGGCCGGCGTCGCAGAGCAGCTTGAGCGTGCGGTACACGGTGGTCTGCCCGATGCCGGGATCAACGCTGAAAATATGCTGATAAAACTCATCCAGGGAATGGTGCCCGGAGAGATCAAAAAACGCGGCCGCTATGGCCCGTCGCTGGGAGGTTATGTTCAGCCCCTTGCGGGTCATGAAATCCAGAAATTCTTTCAGGGACACATCTTTCTGTTCCGACATTTTCGTTGCCCGCCTGTTAAACACCCAGCCCTGAACTGCCCGGCGCTGTTGCCGCGCCTGCGCCATACCAGCCTTTGTTATGCACTGTACAGAAAAAAAGTAAAATTGCAAAGCTTGCCATCGCAAGACGTCCGGGCTACATGAAATCAATGCGACGCAACCGTCTGTTCAGCCCGCTCACCTGGCCGGTAATCTCCTTTCTGGCAGCCATTTTTCTGGGCACGCTCGCGCTCTGTCTGCCGGAATGCTCCCCTCCCGGCAAGGAGATCGCCCTTGTTGACGCCTGTTTTCTGGCCGCTTCGGCTGTCTGCGTCACCGGGCTTACCCCCATAAACATAAGCGCCGCCCTTTCACCGGCCGGGCAGGGGGTGGTGCTCTTCCTCGTGCAACTGGGCGGCCTCGGGGTGATGACGTACACGTGCATCATTTTTCTGCTCTGGAGCCATCATGTGCCCTTCACCAGCCGCGAGGCCGTGGGGCAGATGCTGCTGGGCGGCGAATTCAATCTGCGTTCCTTTCTGCGCCAGGTAATGGGGCTGGTGTTCGGCATTGAGGCTGTGGCGGCCGTTTTGCTCTATTGGCACGATCCGGTGAACTTTCACCCGTTCAGCGCCGTGTTTCACGCCGTTTCGGCCTTCTGCAACGCGGGTTTCAGCCTGAACCCCGACAACCTCATGCCTTTTAGGGACGATGTGGTCGTCAACGTCATCATCACTTCTTCCGTTTTTCTGGGGGGCCTCGGCTTCGGCGTGTTGCGGGAGATGCTCGGCCTGGTGAGCGGCAAACGTCTGGGCGCGCATGTTGATCACTTCAGCCGCTTCAGCCGTCTTGTCATCAAGACAAGCCTGCTGCTTATTCTGGTCGGTTCCGCCCTGGTTTTCAGCATAGAATTTTACCGCGGCGGCAACGAACACACTCTCGACCAGGGCTTCGATCTGGCCATCACCGCTTTTTTCCAGTCCGTGGCGGCGCGCACGGCGGGATTCAACACGGTGGACATAGGCGCGCTGAGTCAGGCCAGCCTTCTCGTGTACATGGCCCTCATGTTCATCGGCGGGGGGCCGGGCTCCTGCGCGGGCGGCATCAAGGTGGTGGCCTTTCGCGTGCTGATCGGGTATGTGGCGGCCCAGTTTCGCGGCGACCGGGAAATTGTGCTGGAACAGCGCAGCGTGCCCAGAGACAACGTCACGCGCGCCCTGACGCTTTTTTTTCTTTACACCATGCTGATCGCGGTTTCCACCTTTTTGCTGAGCATCACGGAAACCGACATTCTGCGGGGCACACGGACGCAAATCTCCTTGGCGCGCATTCTTTTTGAAGAAATTTCAGCTCTGGGCACCGTGGGCCTTTCCGTCAACCTGACGCCCCTGTTGAGCAATGAAGGCAAGATCGTCCTCATCTTCAACATGTTTGCCGGGCGCGTGGGCCTGCTCAGCCTGCTTATGGCCGTGCAGAGCCTGCGCCCCAAAAAAGCCTACACACACGCCGAAGCGCAACTGCCCATCGGATAGAGGAGCAATGCCATGAGCGACAAAAAACTGGAAATCTGTGTTATCGGACTCGGCAAATTCGGCCTGCGCGTGGCGACAACGCTTGTTTCGCTGGGGCATACGGTGATTGGGCTTGACATGAGCGAATCCCGCGTGCAACTGGCCGAAGAAATTCTGGATTCCGTTTACAAGGCCGATGCCGCCAATATAGGCGCGCTGCGCTCCATACGCGTGCAGGAACTGGACTGGGTGGTGATCAGCGTGGGAAACAGCGTGGAGCAGTCCCTGAGCATCACCCTCAATATTCAGGAACTGGGCGGCCCGAAGATATGGGTCAAGGCATCCAACGAGGAACACCGTAAAATTCTGCAGCGGCTGCGTGTGGACCGCACGGTTCTGCCGGAAATGGAAGCGGCCGTCATGACCGCCCACCAGCTCGCCAACCCCGGCATGCTTGATCTGATCCCCAAATACGGCGGCATCGTCATCCAGGAACTTGTCGTGGAGGCCTGGGACGGCAAAACCCTGGTGGACCTCAACCTCATGCACCAGTTCAGCGTGATTGTCATGGGCATCCGCCGGGCGGGCGAAAAAACGTTTATTTTCATCCCCCCGGCCCGCGCGGAACTGCACAGGGGCGACACGCTGGTTGTGGCCGGAAGAGCCGACTCCATACGCAATTTGCAGCCGTGAAGAAAATGCGCAGGGCAACGCCCTACGCCCCGGCACGCACGCGCCGCACCCCCCACAGGCTGACGCTCGCCACCACAACCGCGCCGCCGGCCAGCCCCCACGCGCCGGGGGATTCCCCCACGAAAACATACACCCACACTGGATTCAGCACCGGCTCCAGCGTAGTCACAAGGGTCATTTCCAGAGCGGTCACCCTGCGGCTGGCAAGGGCGTACAGATAATAGGGCAAGGCGAACTGCACCACCCCCGCGACAGCCAGCACCAGCAGTTCCGTCGCCGACGGCCAGGGGGCGCGCCAGGCGAACAGCCCGAACAATCCCAGCAGAATATTGCCGTATATCAGGCCCATAACCCTGTCTTCCTCCCTGTCGCGGCGCAGGCACATGGCCAGGCAGGCATAGGCCATGCCGCAAAAAATGGCGACAATGATGCCAAGACGCCCTTCTGTGGACAATGAATCCATGAAAAACAGGGACATGCCGAAAAACGTCACGGCAATGAAGATCCAGTCACGGCGGGAAGTGCGCTCCCCCAGAAAGAGCGGAGCGGCAAGGGCCACCCAGATCGGCGCGGCGTACTCCAGAAATATGGCGTTGGCCGCGGTGGTCAGTTTTGTGGCGAAAACAAAACTGCTCCCCACCAGAGCCACCGACACGGCCACGGCGGTCTGCGCCCCTGTCGGTTTTTTCCACGCCAGATGACGCCGGTTGAAAAAGGCAAGCCCCGCGGCGGCAAAGGCGCTGCGGGTGCAGGCTATGGCCAGCGGCGTCCATTCAACGCTTTTGATGATGACGCCGGAGGTGCTCCACAACGCCGCCGTCACGACAAGCAGAAGGAAGCCTTTGGTATGCTCCGTCATTGTCGGCCGCCACAGAATCAGGGCGCTGTCAGTCCCGCCATGCCCCGCAAAACCTCCATGCCGTCATGGTCGGTGAATTCGAAATGCAGCGGCGTGATTGTGATATACCCCCGGTTGAGCATGTCCTTGTCCGATCCGGGGTTGACGGACTCCGCCGGAATTTCGCCCTCCAGCCACCAGTAGGGAGCGCCGCGCGGATCAAAGCGTTCCGTGTACACGTTTTTCCACACGGCATTTGTCTGCGGGCACACCACTACGCCCTTTGCCTGATCCAGCGTTCCGGCCGGATAATTGACGTTCACCACCCGGCGCGGGGCGAGACAGGCCCAGTCGACGCGGCTTGCCAGAGACACAAGATGCCTGGCCTGGGGCAGCAAATCAACGCTTGCCCTGTGGTCGTTGTGGGAAACGGCTATGCTGGGCAGATTTTCGTGAGCGGCTTCAGTGGCCGCGCCCACAGTGCCGGAGTACAGAATATCCGGGCCCACATTCTGGCCCGCGTTGATTCCGGAAATAACCATATCCGGCTGTCTGGTCAAAAGGGTGGACAGGGCCAGCTTGACGCAGTCCGTGGGAGTGCCGTAAACGCCTGTCCCCCTGAAATGCGGCTCCACAATGTCCACGGCCCGCACCGGCTCAAAAACAGTGAGGGAATGCCCCACGCCCGACTGCTGGCGTATGGGGGCCACCACATGCACGGTATGCCCGGCTTCAAGCAGGGCGGCATACAGCGTCCGCAGGCCTGTCGCGCGGATGCCGTCGTCATTGGTCAATAAAACGTCCATTTGACAATACCTCAAAAAGAATGAAAATTGGAATCACGGCGGCAGCGCGTTACCTGCGCCGATGACCGTAATATCACTGTCGGCGGATACAATATGGAAAAAGGACATTACGTCAAAGACATAAGTTCTGCAACTGAAGCGCGCGGATTGTTTGTCGTGAGCGGCGCGGCCCAGGGGCAATCGCGCAACGGCCCGTACTGGCGGCTTACCCTGTCCGACGCCAGCGGAAGTCTGGAAGCGAAAATATGGCACCCGCTCAGCGCGGACTTCAGCGCCATTGACCCCGCTTCCCTGGTCTGGGCGGAAGGACGCGCCGCGATGTACCGCGACCAGTTGCAGCTTACGGTTGAAAAACTGCGGATGCTTTCGCCCGACGAGGCCGCCTCCGTTGATCAGGCCGCCCTGCTGCCCGTCGCTCCCCACGATCTTGACGACATGCTGGACGAACTGCAGCAGCTTGTCAGGGAGGAATTCCGGCACGCGCCCTGGCGCAGGCTGGCCCTTGCGCCCTTCAAAGATGAAAAACTGCGCGAGGCCTTTCGCGTCTGCCCAGCGGCAAAAAGCGTGCACCACGCCTACGTGGGGGGATTGCTGGAGCACACCTTGAGCGTGTTCAGACTTTGCCGGCGTTTTGCCGATCAGTACCCGGAACTTGACCGCCAGACGCTTCTGGCCGGGGCGCTTTTTCACGACATCGGCAAAATCCGCGAATTTTCCGGGGGAATCGGTAACGACTACACCGATGAGGGGCGTCTGCTCGGCCACACGCAACTGGGTCTGGAGATGCTGGCCCCGCATCTGGCCGCTTGCGGCCTGGAAGAAGATCTGCAACGCCACCTGAAGCACCTTGTCCTGAGCCATCACGGCGAAGCGGACTTCGGCGCGGCGAAACCGCCGCACACTCCCGAGGCCATCGCCCTGCATTATGCCGACAATATGGACGCAAAAATGGCTCAATGCCGCAAACTGTTTGAGCAAATGGACGGCGAAGAACCAAGCTGGACCCCCTGGCAGGCCACGCTCGGCAGGCAGATGTACCGCGCCGCGCGCACTCCGACGGCGTCCGTCGAAAAAAACCGCAATAAACCGCCGAGGGAAGAATGTTTATCTCTTTTGAAGGCATAGAAGGTGCCGGGAAATCCACGGCGCAGCGTCTGGTGGCCGATTTTTTACAGGCGCGCGGACATGACCCGCTGCTCACCCGCGAGCCGGGGGGATGCTCCCTCGGGCGCAATCTGCGTTCCATATTGCTGGACGCCCGTTTGAGCAGACTTTCCGGCAGGGCGGAACTGTATCTCTTTCTGGCCGACCGCGCCCAGCATGTGGCCGAGGTCATCCGCCCGGCCCTGGATGCCGGGCAGACGGTGCTGTGCGACAGATTCACTGACTCCACCCTGGCCTACCAGGGCTACGGGCGGGGGCTGGACACCGAATATCTGCGCAACGCCAACGAAACCGCCACCGGCGGCCTTACGCCGGAGTTGACCCTGCTGCTGGATTTGCCTGTGGCCGACGGCCTTTCCAGAGCGGGCCGCCGCAATCGCGAAGAGGGCACGGTGATCTCGGAAGGCCGTTTTGACTCTGAAAGCCTGGATTTTCACGAGCGGGTACGCCGGGGATACCTGGCCCTGGCCGACGAGGAGCCGCAGCGTTTTGCCGTTATTGACGCCACGGAACCGCCGGAGGACGTGGCCATGCAATGCCTTTCCGCAGTGGAGGCCGCCCTGGGCCGGCGCGGCAGGGGTCTTGAATGACGCCCGACGAACGGTTGCGCGCCGCCCGCCGTCTGGGGGTGGTCTTTTTTCCGGCTTTTGACTGGGCCATTTCGGCCACGCACCCGGAGCGCGAGGAGCGATTGCTGTACACGCGCGACCAATTGCAGGAAGAGGGGCTGTTCGACATCCCCGGCATTACGGAATACCGTCCTGATTTCGCCGCGCGCGCCCAACTGGCGCGCGCCCATTTCTGCCTGCCCTCCGTGGACGCCGTGAGCACGGAATCCCACCTCGCCTCGTCCGGCGCGGCCATCACAGCCGCGCGCCTTGTTCTGGAGAAGGAGCAGGACAAGGCCTTTGCCCTGGCGCGCCCGCCGGGACACCACGCCATGCGCGTCGTGCACGGCAATCGCGGCTTTTGCAACATCAACAACGAAGCCGTGATGGTGGAGTACATACGCGACCGCTATCCCCGCGCGGACGGACGGCCCCTGCGCATCGCCGTGGTGGATACCGACGTGCATCACGGGGACGGCAGCCAGGATCTGTTCTGGAACGACCCGCACACGCTGTTCATATCCCTGCACCAGGACGGGCGCACGCTGTATCCGGGTACCGGCTTCCTGCACGAGTGCGGCGGCCCCGGCGCGTTGGGGCGCACGATCAACCTGCCCCTGCCGCCGGAGACGTGCGACGCGGGTTATCTCTACGCCGTCGAGCACGCTGTTTTGCCCATGCTGGAGGAATTCAGGCCGGACATTGTCATCAATTCCGCCGGACAGGACAATCACTTCACGGATCCTCTGGCCAATATGCGCCTTTCGGCGCAGGGCTACGCGACGCTGAACAAGACGCTCAACCCCGATATCGCCGTGCTGGAAGGCGGCTACGCCATACGGGGCGCGCTGCCCTATGTCAATCTGGGCATTTGCCTTGCCCTGGCCGGGCTGCCCTTTGAAGACGTGCGCGAACCGGATTTCAACCCGGAACGCGTGCGCCAGCGGCCTGAAATCGGCCGCTACATAGCCGGACTTTGCGATCAGGCGCTCGCCCTGTTCCGCAACCCGCCTTCCACGCCGTCAGAAGGGCAGGAAGACGGCGGATGGTGGACGCGGCGCAGAAATATTTTTTATGATACGGACATGCTGCGTGAAAATCAGCACGAGGGCTGGCGGCTGTGCGCGGACTGCTCCGGGCTTGGCCGCATTGAAACCGATTCGGACCGCGTCGCCCGCTCCCTGTGTGTTCTGATTCCGCGTCACGCCTGCCCGCGCTGCCGGGCCGAAGGGCTTGCCCTGGCGGAAAAGGGACGCAAAAGCGGACGGTACGCGCACGTGCTTGTGCTGGATGGCGGCCAATAAAATTTTGATTGATGGGGGGAAGTGCATGGCGAACATTCTGATCATCGGCGCGGGCGGCGTGGGCAGTGTCGTCGCCCACAAGTGCGCCCAGGCCGCCCGGCGCGGCGGGGCGCTCGAGCGCGTCACGCTGGCTTCCCGCACCCTTTCCCGCTGTGAATCTGTGGCCCGAAGCGTGCGAACGCGCACCGGTTTTGCGATGGACACAGCGCAGACTGACGCCGACAACGTGGCGGAACTTTGCGGACTGCTCCGCGCGGTCAAGCCGGATGTGGTCTGCAACGTCGCCCTGCCCTACCAGGATTTGTCCATCATGGAGGCCTGCCTTGAATGCGGCGCGCACTATGTGGACACCGCCAATTACGAGCCTCCGGACACGGCGAAATTTGAATATTCCTGGCAGTGGGCCTATGCCGACCGCTTTCGCGAGGCCGGGCTCACCGCCCTGCTCGGCTCGGGCTTTGATCCGGGGGTGACGAACGTTTTTGCCGCCTGGGTGATGAAGCATGAACTGGATGAAGTTCATGTACTTGACATCATCGACTGCAATGCCGGGGATCACGGTTTGCCCTTTGCCACCAACTTCAACCCGGAGATCAACATACGCGAGGTCACGGCGCGGGGGCGCTACTGGGAGCGCGGCGAATGGGTGGAAACCGATCCCCTGGCCTTTTCCATGGACTATGATTTCCCGGACGGCATAGGGCGCAAAAAATGCTTTTTGCTCTACCATGAAGAGCTGGAATCTCTGGTCACAAACCTCAACGGTCTGCGGCGGGCGCGCTTCTGGATGACTTTTTCCGAGAACTACCTGAACCATCTCAAGGTGCTCGGCAATGTGGGGCTGACGGGCATCGCGCCTGTGCGCTTCCAGGGGCGCGACATTGTGCCTGTACAGTTTCTGGCCGCCCTGCTGCCGGATCCGGCCTCGCTCGGCCCGCTGACAAAAGGCAAGACCTGCATCGGCAACCGCATGCGCGGAATCAGGGACGGCAGGGAAAAAACCGTCTACATCTACAATGTGTGCGACCATGAGGCCTGCTACGCGGAAGTCGGCTCCCAGGCCATCTCCTACACCACGGGCGTGCCGGCCATGATAGGGACAAAGCTTGTGGCCGAAGGCGTGTGGGCGCGGCCGGGAGTCTGGAACATGGAGCAGTTCGACCCTGACCCCTTTATGGACGATCTTGACGAATACGGCCTGCCCTGGCGGTGCGATGCCCTGCCCTGATTTTCCGTCCAATTTTCTGTTGGAGGCAACCCGGACGCCTTCGCCCTGCTTTGTGCTGGATGAAGCGCGTCTTGCGGCCAATGCCGCTGTGCTGGACAATGTGCAGCGGCGCACCGGGGCCAGAATTTTGCTGGCGCTCAAAGCCTTTGCCGCCTGGTCGGTTTTTCCGCTGCTTTCCCGCCACAAGGGCACAGGGCCGCTCTGGGGCGTTTGCGCGAGTTCCGTGGATGAAGCGCGCCTCGGGCGGGAAGAGTTCGGCGGAGAGGTGCACGCCTACGCTCCGGCCTGGACGGAGCGGGAAATAGACGAACTGTGCGGACTGGCCGATCATATTGTTTTTAATTCCATCGCCCAGTGGCAAAAATTCCGCCCGAAGATCGCGGCCTGCAACGGCGGCGATCGCGGCGGGCAAAAGCCCGTTTCCTGCGGTCTGCGCGTCAATCCGGAACATTCTGAAGTGACGACGCCCCTGTATGACCCCTGCGCGCCGGGCTCCCGCCTCGGCATGCGACAAAAAGACTTTGACGCCAACGGACCTGGCGCGCCTGACGGAATTGACGGGCTGCATTTTCATACCCTCTGCGAGCTGGGGGCGGACGCTCTGGCCCGCACCCTGGCCGTTGTGGAAAAAAAATTTGCCGGCTCCCTGCGCGGCCGCGCCTGGATCAATATGGGCGGGGGACACCACATCACCAAACCGGGCTATGATATTGATCTGCTCTGCCGTTGCCTCACGTCCTGGCGGGAGCGCTACGGGGCGCAACTGTATCTGGAGCCGGGCGAAGCCGTGGCCCTGGACGCCGGATGGCTGGCGGCCACGGTGCTGGATGTGGTTGACGCGGACATGCCCGTGGCCGTGCTGGACGTTTCCGCAGCCTGCCACACGCCCGATGTGCTGGAAATGCCCTACAGACCGCGCGTGCTGTACGCGGAGCCGGTGGGAACCGCACGGGCCGGGCTGCCCGGCGAGAAAGCCTGGAGCTGCCGCCTGGCCGGAAAATCCTGTCTGGCCGGGGACGTGTTCGGCGAATATTCCTTTGCCGCGCCCCTGACCGAAGGACAGCGTCTGGTCTTTGAAGACATGGCCATTTACAGCATGGTCAAAACAACAACTTTCAACGGCGTGCGTTTGCCGTCCATCGGCCTGTGGGATGGGGAAGGGTTTCGCCTGCAGCGGGAATTCGGTTACGCGGATTTCAGGGGCAGGCTGTCGTGATGCGGAAAAATTGAAGATGTCTCAAAACATGGGCGAGTCCGCCTGCGCGGACGGAAACGGAGCCAGGCCGATCACTTCATGCTGCACGGCCAGAGGCATGCGCGCGGGCAGTCCGGGCGCGCGCGTCATCAAAAGACCGGGCTCCCCGTTCAGCAGCCCTTCCAGATATTCGCTCACCGTGACAAAGCGCTGACAGCCGGCGGCGGTCAACTGCTCGACAATTCTCGGCAAATCGTCCACCGTATTTTTGTGGATGTCGTGAAACAGAAAAATGCCGTGCATCGTGCCCGGCATGAACATTTGGCCGTGCGCATCGCGCAGCAGGGCGTAGTTGGAGGGCAGGCGACGCCAGTCCTTGCTGTCCACAGACCATAAAAGAAGAGAAAGGCCAAGTTCTTCGGCGATTTCAACAGTTTGTTCGTCATAGGCACCGTAGGGAGGACGCAAAAAACGCGGCTCTGCCCCAAGAGAGCGCAAGATGGCGTCCGTGCGCCGGATTTCCCTGTTTTTGCGCGCCAGAGGGACCATGCGCAGATTGGGGTGCGAATAGGAGTGATTGTTTACTTCATGCCCTTCCTCAATCATGCGCCGAACGACATCGGGATAGCGTTCGGCATTGCCGCCGAGCAGGAAGAACGTGGCCGGTATGCCGTATTCGCGCAGGGAATCCAGCAACTGCGGCGTGTAGCGGCAGGGGCCGTCGTCAAAGGTGAGGGCGCAGAGGTTCTCCCCCATGGGCATATCGTTGATGGTAAGGCTGTCCAGCACGCGGGCAACAGCGGGGATACCGCGCCCCACAATCAAGCCGCAACAGACAATCGCCAGAATATATTTGCAAAATACCTTCATCGCCCTCTACCACTCCGCATCGGGAAAAAATAAACTATAATTGTATCACTGTGCCGCATATCCCGCAAGGCAAAATACAAAAAATTTCAGTTTCCCGCCGCCTGCGCGCAGACGCCGCTGCCCATATACAAAATCTATGAAATACATTTTTTGGGCACGCTCTTGACTTTTGAGGCCTGGTCGCCTAATTATGCCTCTTTCAGGGGCAGTTAGCTCAGTTGGTAGAGCACCGCCTTCACACGGCGGGGGCCACAGGTTCAAGTCCTGTACTGCCCACCAG